>NZ_BCUA01000001.1 GCF_001591045.1 Sphingopyxis granuli NBRC 100800
CGTGTTATCCGGAGATCCAGATAAGATGTATTCCCGCGGCGACAGATCGATCTCGAGATCCGCGCGTTCTTCGGGCCTGAGATCGCCCAGACGCCGGTTGAGGATGGATTCCGCGGTCGTCACGAGTTGGAGAACGACGGACTGGCCATCGGCGATATGCGCGCGAACGGCCGCGATGACCGTCGGAAGCTTCATCGAGAGCAAGAGCTGGCCGAAGAAGCGCTGTTTCGTGGACTCGAAGCGCGAGCGCGCCGATGCCTTGGCGCCGCTGTTGAGCGTTGTGTTCTCCAGCCCGTCGACCACCGCCGTAAGCTCGAGGGCGCGCTCCATGTTGCGATGGATGATCGCCCAGGCATCGGCGTAGCTGTCGTAGATCGCGATCTGGTCGGGCGTCAGTTCGTGCCGGAGGATCTCATATTCGACCCCGGCGAAGCTCAGCGCGCGCGCAGTGTAGAGCCCCAGCGCCTTCAGGTCGCGCGCCACGAGCTCCATCGCCGCGATCCCACCCTTGCGAATGCCGGTGATAAACTGCTCGCGATTGGTGAAGGCGGTTTCCGGACCCCACAAGCCAAGTCTCACCGCATAGGCGAGATTGTTGACGTCCGAGGCACCCGTCGCCGAGGCGTAGAGCACGCGGGCGCCTGGAAGATGGTTCTGGAGGAGAACGCCGCAAATGCCTTGTTGCGAGCCCTCCTTCGGGCCGAGCGCGCCTTCGCCGCCCGCGACGCCGCCCATCTCGTGCGCTTCGTCGAAGCCGATCACGCCTTCGAAATCATCGCCGGCCCAGGCGATGACCTGCTGCAGCCGGCTGTGATCGCCGCGCGCCGAGCGGAGCGTCGGATAGGTGACGAACAACACGCCCTCCTCGAGCATGACGGGCTGATCGATCTTCCAGTTGGACAGGGGCTGGATGTCGGCGGCAAGGCCCCCGAGCGCGGTCCAGTCGCGCCGGGCATCCTCGAGCAGCGTCTCGTTCTTCGAGACCCAAATGTTGCGACGCCGGCCTTGCAGCCAGTTGTCGAGAATACACGCCGACACCTGCCGCCCCTTCCCCGCGCCGGTGCCGTCGCCCAGGAAGTAGCCCTTGCGATAGGCTCGGCCTTCCTGGTTCTCCTCGAGACCGACGCCTTCCTTGCTGGGCATAAACCGGCCGGGCAGGAACTGGGACCAGGCATGGCCCGCATAGACGACCGTTTCGAGCTGCGAAGCGGAAAGAAGCCGTTCGGAGACGGTGCGCTCCGGAAGGTTGGGCACATAATCGGGGATCGGCGCAGCGATCGATCCCATTGCGACCGATTCCACGAGCGCGGTCGGATGCTCGCCGGCCGCTTCGAACACGATGCGGCTGGGCCTGTAAGGCAGATAGACGCCGACCTGGTCGAGCAAGGGCGCTGGCGCCTCGAGCGCGGTGTAGCCGACCGGCAGGACATTATTGCGGACCGGTGCATGATAGGGCCTCGGCGCGGCCCGCATGCTCTTGACCGCGCGAAACAGCGACAGCCCGGAGGAGCGCTTCGGCGGCGGCGGCAACGCGGCCGTGCAAGCGCTGCGTTCGGGAACGGTCAGCGCTCCCAGCAATTCGCGGATCGACCCACGCTGGATGGTCGCCGGGCTCGATCCGCCCACGACCTTGTCGATGACAAACAGTCGGACCGCGATCGACGTGCCATGCTTGAGATAGCATTTCTCGAGCCGGACGGAGGTTCGGACGCTGACGTCGCGCAGCGTCGTCTCGAAAAGATCGCGCATGCGTGCATTGGGTCCAAACCAATCCGGCATGACCGCTACCAGCCTGCCGCCCGGTTGCAGGCGCCGCAGGGCCGCCTGGAGATGGCGGACGGCAGCGTAGCTGTCGGCGCCGAGACCCACGGAGCGGGAGAAAGGCGGGTTCATCAGGACGACGCTGGGGCGCGACGCGTCGGCGAGCGTGGAATTGATCATCGCACCGTCGTGGCCGGTGACCACGGCATCGGGAAAGGCGTGGGTCAGGCGCGTGCGGCGCGGCGCGGCATGTTCGTTGAGCTGGAGACCTGCATAATCCCGGCAATGGGCGACGAGAAGGCCGTTGCCGGCACTCGGCTCCAGAATGACATCGTCAGGCTGGATAGCCGCCAGGACGAACGCAACGGCGGCGAGATCGACGGGTGTCGAGAATTGCTGCCATTCGATCTGCTCTTCGCTGCGCACGGTCTGGGTGGGCAGACGGTCGAGCAGGTCGCAGGCCGCGCCGACATCGGCGAGCGAACGCAGCGGATAGGGACCGAACTGGAGATGGTGGGCGAGCGCGTGCTCGAGAATCTCAAAACTGTCGCGCTGCGTCCATAAGCCATCGGCATCGGAGCCGCCAAATCCGGCGACCATCGCGGCGTTGAGATCGGCGCGGGTAATGCGATCAGCGGACCGGAGCCGTTCGACAAGGAGGGTGGTCGCGCGGCGTTCAGCCGTCGTCGCGGCATCAGAAAGGTTGGTCATGTAGGGGTCTCCAGGGCGGCTACCCTTCCGGTAGCCTCAACCCTTCACACCCCCTTCTCTTTGTAGCGGCTGCACGGCCGCGCGTGTTCCCGCGCTTGAAATCCTTCACCGAAGGGGGTGCCCCAGTGCCTGATCGCACAGACCGTCGCCGGGCAGGTAGAATACCGGATGGTATCGGTGGGTCCCTCGCGCGAAGCTGCGCGGGTACGATCTCCCATACAGGTTCAGGGAAAGACCATGGCTGCGACTTTCGACACTTTGTTGGCGAGCGATTTCTCCGCACGATGCGACCGTCCGCTCGACCGGGCAATGCAGATCGCGCGCGATCATGACGGCACACTGACCATAGCGCATGTCCTGGAGCGGGAAGGCGCGCAGTCTGGGCCCGACACGGTCGCGCGGCTGCGTGCGGAACTGCCGCCCACGGCACAGAACGCCGATCTGATTGTGCGGGCCGGGTCTGCCCCCAAGGTTCTGGCGCAAATCGCGGCGGAACGCGGCAGCGATCTGATCGTGACCGGCGTCGCGCGCTACAACAGCATCGGCGATTATCTGCTGGGCACGGCCGTCGACCATATTGTCCGCAATGCACAAGCCCCGGTTCTGGTCGTGCGGCGTCGCGCAGCGGGTCCTTACGAGCGGGTTGTCGTTGCAACCGATCTTTCAGACTGTTCGCGCGCGGCTCTTCTTTCTGCCGCAAGACTCTTTCCAGGATCTGACCTCACCGTCGTCCATGCTTTCCATGTCCCCTACGAAGCCTGGCTGAAATCGGATGACGTGAAGGACTATGTGCGCACCGAAGCTCAGGAGGGCCTGGAGGCGTTCCTTGCCCAGGAGGAGCTTGCGCCATTGGCTTCCCGCATCGAAGCCATTGTCGATGAAGGTGAGACAGGCAGCGTCGTCATGCGCCAGCTTGAGCGCACGAAGTCGCCGCTTCTGGTGTTGGGTACGCATGGCCGCAGCGGCTTTGCCCATGCGACAATTGGCAGCCAGGCGGAGGCCTTGCTGTCGGCGGTGGGTACCGATGTGCTGATGGTACGCGAACCCAGGCCTTGATCGATCCAGTCGCCCAACAGCGCTATCGAGCAGCGCCTCCGAGCCGGGCGACGGTCCGTAGCCATTTTTCCCTGGACGATGCGTCTCCTTCCACGCTCCCGATAATCGAGTAGCGCACCGGCTGAATGCCGACAAAGCGCAGGAGATTGCGATCAAGGCTCTTGAGACTGTGGGCACGAAAAAAGAGGCGATAGATAGGCGCGGGCATTCCCATCGTCACGATGATCCGGGCGGATCGGCCGGTGAGAAGCTGCGCCGACATTCCTGTCGAGCCCTCATCAATCGCAAACCCGGGGCGCAGAATCTGTTCGAGAAAACCCTTCAGGAGGGCAGGAACGTCTCCAAGCCAGAGCGGATAAAGGATGACGAGATGATCCGCCCAGCGAATATCTGTCTGGGCCTTGTGGATAGCATCGACAGGCGCATTGTCACGCCATTCCGCTGCTGTTCGCAGGATAGGAAAATCCAGCTTCGCAATCTCGATCCGGCGCACTTGGTGGCCGGCTGCCTCGCCGCCTGACGCATAGGCATCCGCAAGCGCGTGAACATACCGGGTCCGGTCAGGGTCGGGATGCCCGTCAATGATCGTGATGCGGGTCATGGCGCCTCCCAGGTCGCAACCTGCCATCCACCTTCTTTCCTGCAATTGGGATTATCCCGGAGTGTCGGTGACGACAGACACCGGTGCTTGAGGAGCTCCTCGGCCGGTCTGTTGCATCGGGATCCACGGCGGACGGCATATGCCACGCATTTCGGAGAGCTGGTTAAATGGATGGCGGTCCTCCAATAGGGGGATATCCTGCGCGACGTTTGCGCGAAATGAGGAACCATTTCCCGCTGCCGAGGCGCCAGCAGCTTTCCCCAGAAATTTCTGGAAACTTTCATATTTTGGAAGTATCAGGAATTTTATGTCCTTCCTGGCACGAGCCGCTTCCACAGCCGGACTGGCTGACCGCATCCTGAGCGATCGCCGGCTTGGCGATCTGCTCGGCGGAGGTGACGCACGTCGCTATGGACTCGTGAACCGGGCGTTGAAAGACGGGTCGCTAATCCGCATCAAGCGGGGTGCCTATTTATTGGGACAGCAGTTCCGCAGTGAACCCGTGCACCCCTTCGCCGTCGCGCAGGGACTGGTGCCGGGGAGCTACGTCTCTTTTGAAAGCGCGCTTGCCCATCATGGCTGGATCCCCGAGGCCGTCTTCGTCACAGCGAGTGTTTCGCCGGGACGCAAGAGCCTCTCCTTCGCAACTGCGGACTTCGGCACCTTCGGTTTTCATCCTCTCGCCATCAAGGATTATCGCTTCCTGACAGGGGTCGACCGGATCAAGATGGGCAAGCTCACCGCCTTTGTTGCAAGCCCACTGCGCGCGCTCATGGACCTCGTCGCCCTGAGGAAGGAACGATGGACCGGGATCAACTGGCTGACGAGCAGTCTGCGGATCGAGGAGGACTTGCTCCTTTCGCTGAAGCACAGGGATTTCGCGAAGCTGCGGCCGGTTTACAAACACAAGGCCGTGAATGCCTTCCTCGACGCGCTGGAAAGCGCGGTCATGGAGATGGAAGCGGAAAGGTCAGACCATGATTGACATCATCAAGGAGAAGTTGCGGCGATATGAAGCATCGAACGCGCTCGATGAGGAGAATGCGGTCAAGGAAATATTGCAAGAGATTGCGCTCTATGCACTCTGGCGCGGTGACTTCTTCGATGTCGGCCTGTTCCAGGGCGGCACGTCCTTGCGTATCCTTCATGGCCTGCCGCGCTTCTCTGAAGATCTCGATTTTCTCTTGAGGGCGCCCCACCCCGATTTCGACTGGTCGCCCTATCTCAAGATCCTCGTGGAGGTCTTTGGACAGTTCGGCCTGCAACTGGAAGCCCAGCCCAAGGCCAGGATGGACAAGACCGTACGCCAGGCCTTGATCAAGGACGACTCGATCGCGAGCCAGCTCGACCTCTCCTTCGCCGGCTCCGGGCGCCCCCGCACGATAAAGATCAAGCTCGAAATCGACGTCAATCCGCCCGCCGGTTCCGGCGAAGCCTTCACCTATCTCGATTTTCCGGCCGATCATGAGGTACGGCACCAGGATCTTTCGTCGAACTTTGCACTCAAGATTCACGCCCTTTTGTGCCGCGAATTTCTCAAGGGAAGGGACTGGTTTGATTTCTCCTGGTATGTCGCCAAAGGAACGGTGCCCAATCTTGCCCTGCTCCAGAATGCGCTCGTTCAAGCTGGTCCGTGGGAAAGCGACGAAACCCTGATGGTCGACATGCCTTGGCTCCGTGACGCTCTGGCGACCACAGTCGGCAGGGTCGATTGGAAGGCCGCTTCCCGCGATGTGCAGCGCTTCCTGCGTCCAACCGAGATGAAGTCACTCGAGCTATGGGGGGAACGTTTCTTCCTCGCAAAAGTCGGGAAAATGGCGGAAGAATCCTGATTGCCAAAGATGCGGCCGAACGCAACGCGTGACTACTGCGACCATATTGCAGGAGTTCCCGCTTGCGGCTCCCCAACTTGCTTTTTCAGATCATTTTGATTGTATTTTAACCGGGATGATAGTGAGTGATAAACATGGCGGCCGAGACGAAGGTATTGACCGCGCACGTTCCCTTGGTGCTGGCGGAAAAGGTTGAAACAATGGCCGCGCGGCTCGAACGCTCGCGCGGCTGGGTGATGAAACAGGCACCCGCCGCCTGGGTCGATCAGGAGGAGGAGCGCCACCGGATGACGCTCGAAGCCCTGGCGGATGTCGATACGGGACGGGTGATCGACCATCAGGCGATCCAGGCATGGGCCGACAGCCTTGGGACGGAAAGGCCGCTGCCCTCGCCGGTCAAATGAAGATCCAATGGACCAGCAAGGCATCGTCGGCAATTACGAGATGCGCTACGAGATCGCGGCCGGAACCATCTTCATGCTGCGCATCTCGCATTGCCGCGAGAACCGCAACTTCGAATCGGAGGAGTAGCGGGGCTGGCCCAGGTGAGCGGGGTCGGAGATGCGGCGCGCGGCGGCAAAGTCGCCTTCACATCGCTTCTCGCGAAGAGCGGACGGGGCGTTCCCTATTTCGGGCATTCCCAAGTCACTGGTTCACGGCCCGACAGCGAGGATGCGATCGATCACCCCCGCGGCTGCATCTATCCTCAAATCGGACCGAAGTCCTGAAACACAATCTGTCGCGGTCGGCCGGGCAGCTCGTCCAGAATAGCTCTTACGGGTTCCACCAGTCCCGGTTGGCCAATGACGGCACCATGAATGCAGTCGGAGCCGATCCGTTCAAGGACTTGCACCTCGGCTTCAGGATCGGTGGGAACGTGAGGCGCGAGGTCTCGCCTCGCCGCTTCGCCGCCAGCGAACATCCGCGCGAACGCCCACGGGCCTCCACGATAGCCCCTATGGTTCTTGATCTCGCTCCTTGCCGCGTTGCGCCAGCAGAACCGGCATTCATGCGTCCATAGGATGGTGGCGGACAGGACAAGCACGATCCAGTCGGCATGACCACTTTTGCGCCGCTTCGCCGTGAACATCGCTTCGTTCACGCGTGAAATCGAAACAGAGACGGCGTCTTCGTTCCCGTCAAGCCGGCCGTAATCGCTGGCGTAGGCCAAATGGTCTGCCGCCGCCAGATCGCGGCGCGGCCATAGGCCATGCGCCACGATGCCGGCGAGATTCGCAGTCTGGGTGAAATGCAGCAGGAACCGCACGTCGCGGTTCTCAGCGATCGAGCGGATATGCGCACTGCTGCTCGACTTCATCGCAATGGCTCCACAGCCGCCTCCAATACGTTCGCCCAGTCCTTGACGCCCGGAGGCGCCATGCGGGTAATCTCCAGGTCCGGCCTTGCATAGCGCAAGGTCGCTCGACCGGCCGCGCGTTCGCCCTCCGCATCATTGTCGGCGGCAAGGATCAGCGATGTCAGGTGCTGCGGGAGCAAGATCTGATCGAGGCGCCTCGCACCAAGGCTTGCCCAGCAGGGTAGACCCTGTAGGAGGGTGAAAGCGCGCGCGGTCTCGAAGCCCTCGGCCAGCGCCAGGCAAGGCGATCCATGCCCGCCCCCTTGCCAGGCCCCCTGCCCTGGCCGCCCCAGCATGAGCTTCATGCGGCACTTGCCGGTTTCCGGGTCGAGAAAGATGCGCTGGATGGCGGTCAGCCGCCGCCCTTCACGCACGGCCACGAGCAATGCGGGATGGAACGTAGTCCACGGTTTGGGGCGATAAGGGCAGCGCGGATGGAATCGGAGATCGTCGGCGGGCGGTTCGAGGCGCCGCAATGTCAGGTAACGCTCGGCGAGTGTGCCGTGGATCGGAAGCCCCTCCTCCCAGAGCCGGGCGGCATTGCCCGATGCGCGCGCGGGCGTGTCACGGTAGGAATAGCGTTGTCGGACTGACACCCGGCGCAATTCCCGCAGGACGTCCTCGCGGTCACAGCCTGCAAAGCATGTGACGAGAATGCCGCGATCACCCTGTCGGATCGAAAGACTGGGCGTCCGATCGGCATGCGCGGGGCACAGGCACATGGCGGTGCGGCCATGCCAGGTACCGCCGAGAGTACCTACGAGATCGATGAGTTCCTGGGATGGCCGTCGGGCTGTAAGCGGCATGGGTATCCTCCTGCTTACACCCCCTGCCCCACTCCCTCTTTCGCTCGACCGATTGCCTGCAATGTTCGAGCGGGGTCTATAAGCAGACACCATTCTCCGCCGCGTAGCGGATGCTGTATCGCCCAAGCAGATCAGGCATGCCGGTCGCGACGGTTGCTCCCGCCGCGATCT
Organism: Sphingopyxis granuli NBRC 100800; assembly: GCF_001591045.1. GTDB lineage: Bacteria > Pseudomonadota > Alphaproteobacteria > Sphingomonadales > Sphingomonadaceae > Sphingopyxis > Sphingopyxis granuli. The sequence goes on from NZ_BCUA01000001.1 coordinate 8,296, forward strand.
TATTCATACTGAAGAGAAGGTCGGAAGCGATAAACCTGCCTCTGTCCGATTCGCAAACCCATCGCCCTTTCGAAGGTTTCTGGAGATGAACTTGCGGTCCCTTATCGAAGGTTGTGACGTGAATAATCTATACTTTCCCCGAATTCTGGTGATCACCTGATTCGTTTGGATTTTGGCGCTTGCCCGTGCGCCGGAAATGGTCCGGGACTCACCCTCCAGCGGAAGCCATGTCCTTGCATGATGCCATCAGAGCGGGCCTAATTGACTAACCACCCTCATTTTGGCATAGCTGTCCGGGATTAGGGGTCTTTTTGCGGCCTTTTTCACGAACCAAGGCCAATTCGGGTTGAGAAGGGGGACATTGCCCATGCTGTCGGGTCAGATTCTCGATGCGATGATTACCTCGTGCGAGAATGCAAAGACCGTTCTGCGGCAAGCCGCGATCGATCCCTCCGACAGGAAAACCCTCAATATTTCCATGGGCGCCTCGGTCGCCGCGGAGTTTCTTGGCCGGACGCCCGAAGCCTTGTCCAAGGCCGAGGCCCGCAAACGGCTTCCTGCGCCGAAAACGTCCGCCAATGGGCGCAGATTTTACACGGTCGAGGATTTGATCGCGATTCGCGAAGCGCTCGGCATCAAGATGGGCAAATTGCCGTCCGAACGGGCCGTCGTCGTGGCCGTGCAGAATTTCAAGGGCGGCGTCAGCAAGTCGACCACGGGCAAGCACCTTGCTGATTATCTTGCCTTGCGCGGCTACCGCGTTCTCGTCGTGGACTGCGATCCTCAAGCTTCGATGAGCGTGATGTTCGACGTCAATCTCGAAGCCCTGGTCGATGAAACCCACACGCTATCGAATTTCCTGTCGCCGCGCATCGACGAAGCGGATTCACTGCGCAAGACCATCCAGAAGACGGCCTGGCCCAATATCGACATTTGCCCGGCAAACCTCGGCCTCCAGGATACCGAATGGGAACTGACCGCAACGATCGAGGAAGGACCGACGGCGATCGCCGGCGCGTTCCGCATGCTGCGGATTGGACTGGAGGAAGTGCGACACGACTATGACGTCGTCATTCTCGACCCGCCCCCGGCCATGGGGTTCCTCGGTGTAAACACGCTGACCGCAGCCGATGGTTTGCTGATTCCCGTCCCTGCCCGGCAGCTCGACTATCTGTCGACGATCCATTTCATGCAGACCTGCCGGGAGGCGATGGATCTCGTCTCCAAGTTCGACACGTCGATCGACTATGGCTTCATCCGGGTCGTCTGCACGATGTTCCAGCCCAGTCGCACGAACGAGGCGCAGATGCTCCAGGTCATGGAGAAGACCTACGCCGGGCAAATGCTCTCGACGCCGATTCTGCTCTCGGAAGAGATCAAGAATGCCGGGCTTTCGATGTCTTCGATCTACGAGATCAACAAGCCCTACGGCTCGCATCAAACTTATGTTCGCTGCCGCGACAATCTCAACATGGTGTTCCGCGAGATAGAGAAAGACATCTGCAAGCAGTGGCCGTCGCGGATGGCGCAGCTTGGCACCGATCGGTTGACGGAGGCGGCATGAGCAGCGCGGGGGGCAGACGGCGGAGTCTCTTGGCAAACGCCATCGAAAGCATCGGTACGACACCTCTTCCGACGCCGGCAGCCGACGTCCCCGTCACCGAGGAACGCGCGGTCCGCGAGAAGCCCGCCGAAGACACGGCGACGCCGTCATTCCTCGAACGGCGCGGGATCGTGTTCGACGAGATCACACGCACCGTCAAGCGGCCGACCATTCGCCTCAAACCATCGGAATGCTCGATCTGGCCGGGCAACGCGCGCGATTACGCGGCGCTCAGCTATGATCGCTGTGCCTCCCTCATTGAATCGATCAGGGAGGAAGGAACCAATCGCGAGCCGGTGGTCGTTCGGCGAACGCCAAATGCCGAGCAGTCCTACGAACTGATCGTCGGCACTCGTCGCCATTTTTCGATTTCCTGGCTCCATGCGAACAATCACAGCGAAATCGATCTCGTCGCCCGGATCGAAACGCTCGATGACGAAGGCGCCTTCCGGCTCGCGGACCTCGAAAACCGGGAACGCGAGGACGTCACCGATCTCGAACGGGCGCGCAATTATCGCCATGCGGTCGAAGCCTATTACAATGGCGTCAGGACGCAGATGGCCGAGCGCCTGGCGATTCCCAAGCAGAACCTCCACAACCTGCTGCAGCTCGCGGAATTGCCCGACGAGGTGGTAAGCGCCTTTGCGGATCCCGGTGATCTGAAAGTCCGTCACGGCATGCGGCTGTCGCCGCTCCTCAAGGACGATCGCTATCGCGACGCCATTCTCGCCGAGGCCGCCCTTATCATCGCCGAGCAGGAAAAGCTGCGGGCTACCGGCGCGGACAAGATTGAGGGCAGCAAGGTCTGTGAACGCCTGGCCGCGGCCGTGACACCTGCCAGGCAGGCGCCTTCTCCGAAGGCGAAGCCGTCTCTGACGGCGGCTTCAGGCAAGGAAATCGGGCAGGTTCTCGCCGACACGAAGGCGAAGGGCATCACGATCAATATCAATCCCAAAGGCGGCGGCGCATCGGTCGATGAAATTCTGGACGCGCTGCGTCCGGTTATCGAAAGCGCGAGATTCGCGAGATAATGAGAATGGTCGACACTTTATCGTTTAATTTCATATATTTATAACGGAGTAAAACGCGTTTTACCCGCGTTGCAGGACATGAGATGCCACAAGACTACCGCGAAGACGGTCAAGTAGACCTCTTTCTGCCGCAACTGACGGCACTACCGCTTCGCGACCAGCGCGAGACGATGGAGCGGCCGTTCTTTTCCCTGTCCAAGCGCAAGCGTCTGAAGCCGATCGACTATATCAGTCCCGACCGAAAAATCACGGTCCACGTCTCGGCGAACTCCGAATACGGCCTTGCCACGATCTACGATCTCGACATCCTGATCTATTGCGCCTCGGTTCTCATCGAGCATAAGCGCCGCGGTGCGAACGACATTCCGCAAACCTTGAACGTCGTGCCCTACGACATGCTCAGGACGCTCAAACGCGAGGTCGGCGGGCGAGCCTATGATTTGCTGGGCAATGCCCTCGACCGTCTGCAATCGACGACGGTCAAGACCAACATCCGCTCGGGTGACGCGGTCGAGACCACCTTCTCCTGGATCGACAGCTACAGCCAGCTCAAGGATCGCACCGGCAACGTGCGCGGCATGCGCATCACCCTCGCGAAGTGGTTTTACGACGGCGTCCTGATGGAAGGCGGCGTTCTCGCCATCGACCCCGCCTACTTCTCGCTCACTGGCGGACGAGAGCGCTGGCTGTACCGGGTTGCTCGCAAACACGCCGGCGGCGCAGGGACGGACGGCTTCGCCATCTCCATGCCGACCCTGTTCGAAAAATCGGGCGCGGAAGGTGACTATCGTCGTTTCAAGTTCGAGATGACGAAGATCGCCAGAGAAAATGCGCTGCCGGGTTATGCGCTGGAGATAGAACTGCGCGGGGACGCCGAGCCGTTTCTGCGCATGATCAGGCGCGACCCCACCAGCGAACCGGGAGCCCCCTCCCCTGCCCCGGTTCAAGCCGCACCCGCGCACGGCCGACCCGCGCCTTCCCCGCAAGCCAAAGCGCCCGACGCGCCGGCGATCGCCTTTCCGGAATATGGCCATATCGCCCATAGTGCCTTCGGCGCCATCGCGCGTGCAAACCTGCCCGCACCACAGCGCGACCACGGCATGGTCGCCGATGACTTTCGTTCATTCCTGAGGCAGCGCGAGATCGCATACGACGCCAGTAACATCACGCAGATCTTCGCGACGTTCTGCTCGAAGCAACGCGCCGCGCTGTAGCGCGATACAGCGCCGCACCAGGCAGCGCGGTATTTCAGAAACAACGTCCAGCCCCTGACCCCAGCGGCATTGCCGCGTTCCTGAAGTACCGACTGCCAATGGCCGGCAATGGCGAGCCCCTCCCCACGAGCTTCGCCGCCCCATTGTGAAGTTCATTCAACACATAAGGCGGACTCATTCGTGCCAGCGGTCTGACACCGAGAGGGTGTCCCATCCCCATCACCAGCGACGCTACGCTGTCCGAGACCGCGGTTGCCTGGCCGACATCACCGGCCTTGCTCGTGGCATTGCGCCCTTCCTGAACGCCTGAAATGCGATCAACCCGCCACGTCAACGGGTGCGGCGCCACGCCAGCACCGGGTACATTGGGAACGGGAGCACAACCTGGCGGGAAGCGCAGCTCGTTTCCAATCCGCAGAAAGCATGTGGAATGAACCCAGGCGGCAGGATCGCGAAGTTACTGCGACCGTCGCAACGGGAGGGGAGGGGAGGGAACGCTCCAATGGCCGAGAGCGGCTTTCCGTGACAGACCCACAGGGCGTTCCTGAAATACCGTGCGAAGCAGAAGCGAACAGCTTTGATCCGCCATTGCAGGTGACACAAAATTCCGCAGGCCGGTAATTGGGCATTCTCGAAGTGCCTCGCCAACTTCGCAGCCGCGCCCCAGGCGAGCCTCCAAAAGGGGAACCATCGACGCCTTCCCGAAGTCGCGGTGGACTGCTCTCGTGGCCCCACAACGGCGAAACGTTGTTTCGGCAGCAAACCGGCGAACTCAGTCAGATCCCGCGTTCCTGAAATACCGTGAGAGAGTCGTGACAGCGAATCGGCTTCATGGATGCCAATCGCGCGAGCGCCTCGATCGCGACTGCCAAATGCACTGCTTGATGCTCTTCCCTGAATCCGTGGAAGACCAAATAGTCCCGGAAATCAGCCTGCTAACAGCGAGTAAAACGCGTTTTACCGCCTATTGGCGGCCCTGTGGGGTGTTCGATCAGGCACGGTATTTCGGGAACGGCTCACGGTACTTCAGGAACCGAATCACGGTCCAATGGGAACGCCCCACAGGGTATTTCAGGAACGCAGAGACGGTATTTCGGGAACGGCTCACTTTTCCCGACTCGCCTCGAATCCGTGAGTCGCGCTGCAAGCGCCCACAGCTTAACTTTGTATCCTATCTATTAAAGGAATTAACGGCGCCTGCGGCGCTTCCTCTCTTTAGAAGATTCTTGGAAGGGGAAGGGCACTGACCGAGTGAGTGTCGCGCGGGCCTGCCTAGCATTGCACTTCCCGCGCACCAAGGTAATCCACGGCCACAAATCCTGACCTTTCACATTACGCTGCGCCGAACAGGTCAAACTTCCAACGACTCGCAACTGTCATCACCAGCGGGGTTGGCCGACCAGGCCACATGGCCTTGCACTTCAATGCCGAGAGCGAAAAAGCTTCCTCCACCGCTTCCCTCCAAAGAAGCAGGATGAGTCGCCAGTTACAAGCTTCGCAAGCGGCCAACGGCACGAAGGGCTCGCTGAAAAAGAGAACAAATCACGAAATACCGCAAAAACGCCGGCTAAGGCGCCCTGGAGGGCATCCCGGGCCCCCGGATAGCCCGAACTACGTCGGGGGCCTTAAATCGCTCTGTGCGGGCTTCTGGCGGGGCCGGATTTAGGACGCCAGCGCACAATAATTCACACATATTCCTTCCGCGGGAGGGTTGGATCCACAGTGAGGCCCGGAGCTGAGACTCTGAGAGCCCACTTCAGTCCGATGCCAACGGCACCTGAACGATCCCGGAGAGCAACTTGTCGATCTCCGCCATCTCACGATCGAAAGTATCGAATGTGTCGACCAGCGCCCGACTAGCGGGAAGGGCAGGGGGCTCTTTCGCTGGGCGTCCGCGCTTCGACGCGGCGTAGCCAAATTCGACCGCCAGATCGTGGGGCAGGAACAGGCGCCAGCTCCGGCGCTGCGTGATCTCAACCAGCAGTTCGGCTGTGACTGCGCGTTCGAGCAGCTTGCTCGCGCCCGCGACACTAAGCCCAAGGTGATGGGCGACCGCTTGAGGCGAGAGCAGCGGCTGATGGACGGCGAGAGCCAGGAGCCGGGGCAGGGCGCCTGGCCGGAACTGCGCGACGATCGCCCGCTGCGCGTCGCGATGGAAGCGCTCAAGGTCATGGAGACGCTCGAGACCGTCGCGCGCCGCTGCTTCCACGGCCCGCACGGTGGCCAGCCAGTCCCCGACATCTGGCTTGCGCTTCAATCGGAACGCCTTTGCCCCGCCGGCGAGGCAGGGGAGGGGGGTAGCGGTAAGACCTATATCTCGAAGGGCAAAGGGCAGCCCGAGCCAGGGCAAGGCCGTGCCCTCGATCCGCGCATGCTGGCGCACCCGGTCGAGCGCGCGGATCAAGGCAGGGTGCTCGGCGGCAACCGGAGGCTCGCCGATAGCGGTGGGCAGGGCATCGCGCCAGGCGAGCGGGTCGCGATCGGCCAGCCCCGCGGCCCAGGCGTCGAAACGATCGAACAGATCGACGGTGGTTGAGCGCAGTGGCCGACCCGGGATCTGGAGCCCGCAGCCCCAGGAAAATACGTCGATCTCGTCGATCTCGGCGGACTGTAGTTGGAGCGCCCGCGTATAGCCGGACCAGGCCGCTCGCCTGGCCCATGCTGAAGCCACCGAACTCACGGAAATCCGGACATCGAGGCGAGCAATCGCTGCAGAACACGAAACCATGGCTGCGACCATTTTCGGGGTATAATCGGGGCCGAAACGGGCAGGGGAGGGCACGAGGTTCACACCTAATAGTGAACCGAAATAAACTCTGAGTAAACTATGCTCATACGCCTAGTGTTGATAATGGATCGTTATCGATACCCTATACATTAGAAAGCCGCCGCGCTAAGCCTCGTCGCCATGAGCCATCCCGTCCTCCGCCGCGCGGTTTTTGAAGATGTCGACGAGATCCGCGCGCTGGTCCTCGCGGCCCATGCCCGCTGGGAAGGCGTGACGCCGCGTCCGCCGCAGCCGGTGCGCGCCGACTATGGCCGCGCGTTTCGCGCGCATCGCTTCGACCTGCTGGTTGAGAACGGCACCTTGGTTGGTCTCGTGGAAACCGTGGCCGAGGGCGATGAACTGCTGATCGTCAATGTCGCGGTCCATCCCGACCGGCAGGGGGAGGGGCACGGGGTGCGGCTGCTGCGCCATGCCGACGATCTGGCGCGCGCGGGCAAGCTCAAGGGGACGCGGCTCACCACCAACCGGCTGATGGCCACGAACATCGCGCTCTACGAGCGCCTGGGCTATGTTCGCGAGAAGGAAACCGAGAGCGAACCCGGCATGGTCGCGGTGCATATGGTACGGAGCCTCGCGCCGTGACGGCGGGCCGTGCTCTCGTCGCGGTGGAGTCGGCCGATCTCGCCGGCGAGGTGCGGGCGCTGGTCGGGGCGTTGGCGGTGATGGACGAGGCGCTACTCGACGCGGCGATCAGGGGCTGGTCCCACAACACCCGGCGCGCGTTTCGCTCGGACCTCATTCTCTGGGGAACATGGTGCCGACGCCGGCGCATGGTGCCGGCGCGCGCGGGGCCGGACGATGTCGCCGCGTGGATCCGCGCGCTGTCGGGCGCCGATCCGTCGGAGGAAACCGTGCGCGCGATGGCGACGATCGAGCGCTATATCGTCAATGTCGGCTGGGCTTACCGGATGGCCGGGCTCGATGATCCGACCGCGCCGCCGCTGGTCAGGCTTGAGAAGAAGGCGGCGCGCAAGGCACTCGGCGCACGCCAGCGCCAGGCCCGCGCGATCCGGTTCAAGGGCGACGTGTCCGATTTCGACTGCCCCGCCAGCGGCGTCTGTCTGGCGCATCTGCTGAAGGCCTGTCGCCGCGACCTGCTCGGCCTGCGCGACGCGGCGCTGCTCCGCGTCGCCTATGACAGCGCGGGCCGGCGTTCGGAGCTGGTGGCGATCCGCGCCGAGCATATCGAGCGTGACGCGGAAGGGGCAGGGACGCTGTTCATTCCGTCATCCAAGACCGATCAGGCGGGGGAGGGGGCTTATGCCTATCTTGCGCCCGCGACCATGGTCGCAATCGCCCGCTGGCGCGATGCGGGACATATCGATGGGGGAGCGCTGTTCCGGCGCGTCGAGACGCATTTTGACGGCTCGGTCGCGGGCGTCGGCCGGGACGCGCTCCATCCCAACTCCATCACGCTGATCTACCGGCGGCTGATCCGCGCCGCCCATGCGAAAAAGCTGCTGGGGCCGATGAGCGAGGCTGAACTCGAGCGTTGGGTGAAAGCGGTATCGTCGCATTCAATCCGGGTCGGGGTGGCGCAGGATAATTTTGCGGCGGACGAAAGCCTACCGGCGATCATGCAGGCCTATCGCTGGCGCGATCCCCGGACGGTGCTGCGCTACGGCAAGAAGCTCGCGGCGAAAAGCGGCGCGGGCGCGCGCATGGCGGCGCGATTTGCCGACAGTTCGTGAAAGTGCGTTCGATATTCCGATATTCTATGTTTTGGGACCCAATAGCCATCAAAAGCATATGAACTGCAAATCGCTGTGCAGATTCTGCGAAAATGCAAAGAAAACCGGGAAATTTTGACACGTTCGAGCCGCTCTCGGGCGCGCAACAGGCTGGTCCGGAACGGGCGCCTGTTGACGGGGCGGATGTGAGCCGCCACCCCTCGGCCCGTCCGCCGCCGTTGAGAGCTTCAATCCGGTGACCGCATAGCGCGCGTCATAGGCTCGTAACACGACCCGCCGGAACACGTGATCGCGCACAACGCGCTATACGATCACAGCAACTCTTTCCCGCGCTTCCTCGAAAATGAAGGAGACCCGCGTTTCGCGAACAACCGGCTCGACGACAGCGAAATCCGTGCGCGGTAGAAGCTGATTTTCATCGGCCAGACCGGCTGCGACAATCCGGCTGAAGTCGCTCGGCGACAACCCCCGAACGGCTGCCTGAGGCCGCCTGGAAATATGCCCGGCCTCGTTGAGGATGCCCCGTTCAAGCGGGCCACTCTTGTCGGCAAACGGCACCGGCGCCGCGAAATTCAGGTAGCCGCCAGGCTCGATCAGGGCGAGAAACATTCCTGGCGTCGATGGGTCAGGAGTGACGCGCTCGACCTTAGCGCCCGCGTAATAGCCGTTTGTGCGGCGAATTGAGCTTTGTGATATCTTGCCAAATTTTGCCAAACACGCTAAATCATAGCTTATGTCGACGATGAACATCTCGCTTCCGGCTGCGCTCAAGGCGTTTGTCGACCAACAGGTCAACATGCGTGGTTACGGCACGAGCAGCGAGTATGTGCGGGAGTTGATCCGCAAGGATCAGGACATTCAGCGCCTTCGCGAAATGCTCCTTGACGGCGCCAGTTCTACCCCCACCGCGCCGGTCGATGCCGGATATTTCCAAGGCCTTCGTGACCGTGTGACGCAACGCGCGGGGTCGTGACTGCAAAACCGGTCATACCGCGCGCCAAAGCGCGGGAGGATGTCGCCCTTGCGGTCGAGTATTACGCAGACGAAGCCGGTGCAGATGTGGCTTTCAGCTTCATTGATGCACTTGAACAGGCCTATAGCTTCATCGGGGAAATGCCGGCGGCAGGGTCTCCGCGGTGGTCTCATGAACTGAACTTACCCGGTTTGAGGACCATGGGGCTGAAAGGATTTCCGTGGCTTATTTTCTACCTTGAATTCGAGACCCATGTGGATGTCTGGCGCGTGCTTCATGCCAAGCGGGACATGCCAGCCTGGTTGGCTGATGTAGATGATTAACCGCCGATAAAGGGGACGCTAAGCCACCAACTCGCCCAACGGACGACACAGTTGTCTGACCAAGCGTAAATATCAACTCTGCTCTCTGGAACATTCCAACATCCGCCCCTATCTACTGGAATTATAGGGGATTCAATCATTGGGGGGCATACATGGCACGTCGCGTATTTTTCAGCTTTCACTATCAGCGTGATATCTGGCGCATCAATCAAATCCGAAACATCGGTGAGATTGTCGGAGCATCTGCCGCAGGGTTTCACGATGCCTCACTCTGGGAAGAGGCCAAGAAGAAGGGCGATGCAGCGATCAAGGCCATGATCGACGAGGGGCTCAAGAATACCTCGGTTACTGTCGTATGCATTGGGGCCGCGACCGCCGGACGCAAGTACATTAACTACGAGATCAACCAGTCGATTGCTCGCGGTAACGGATTGCTCGGCATCCAGATTCACGAGTTGAAGGACAAGAACGGGCTGACCGATACGATTGGGGCCACTCCGACCTTGTTGGTTAATGCCGGTACGCCGATCTACAAATATGTCAGTCATGACAAGTTGAAGGAGCGGATCGAGGAAGCCGCAAAGGCGGTAGGCAAGTAATACGCATGGCAAAGACTGCGAAGGCCCGATTCCTTCAGGAATTTCCGGACGCCCTAGCGAACGAGGCTGGCGCCGTGTTCATCGGCGCCGGGGTCTCGATGGGAGCGGGCTATCCGTCCTGGGTGGAGTTGTTGAAGGACATCGGTGAAGAACTGGGGGTCGGATCGAGCGACATTCACGATCTCGCCGCCTTGGCGCAGTGGAGCATTCAGGAAAATGGCGGCGCGACACGGGTCCGCAATGTCCTGAAGGAACAGATCGGCAAGAACCACGATGTACCGGAGTCGCTTCGGATCATTGCGCGCCTTCCGGTCCGGCATATCTGGACCACCAATTACGACCGTCTCGTCGAACGGGCCTTCGAAGCAATAGATAGGCCGATTGACCCTATTTCAGGACCGAAGGATTTGGCGCTTCGTGCAACCCCTGGGGCAGCGCGGTTTTACAAGATGCACGGTTCCATCGACCGGCTCGATGAGGTGGTCATCTCGACGGATGATTACGAACTCTACCGCTCGACACGCGGCGCTTACCTGCCTTTGCTGCAAGCCCATCTCACCAGCATGTCCATGCTGTTCGTCGGACTGAGTTTCACCGACCCTAACGTCCGGCATGTACTATCACTCATTCGGGAGTGTTTTACGGAGGCGCCGCCCGAACATTTTGCGATCGTCCGGCCACCGCAGAAAGGGGACTACAAGACCGAGGAAGAGTTCAAGGCGCGATCCGCCCAGCACCGGCTCTGGGCCAAGGATTTGCGACGCTACGGCCTCGTAGCAGTGGAAATCGACGATTATGACGAGGTTCCTGAGCTTCTGCGCGCAGTCGAGCGGCGGGTTGCCATGAACCGTGTCTGGGTAAGTGGCAGTTGGCCTACCGAACCAGTCGATGGCGAAGCAGTCAGAATTTTTGCAGTCGCAGAGGGTGCCGGCCGTGCAATCGGTAAATTGGGGCGCTCTCTGGTGAGTGGCGCCGGGCTAGTTGTCGGGTCGGCAACGATCTCGGGCTTTCTCGACACGCTGCGTGCTGGCGGCGGATGGGACCTGGAACGCAGGTTGATTGCGCGGCCATTTCCCCAGCCTTTGGCTGGCCACCCTGCAAACCGCGCGCAATGGACCGCCTTGCGCGAAGAACTGGCGCGGCTGTCGGGTGCGGTGATCTTTGTCGGAGGAGCCAAGACGGTTGACGGTGCTGTGGTCATTGCTGACGGTGTGTTGGAGGAGGCCCGATTGGCTGAGGCGGCCGGTGCGTTTCTATTGCCGGTCGGCGCGACCGGAGGGGCAGCCAAGCAGCTTGCCGATCAGTTGATCGGCTCAGATCTCGAATGCGATGGTCCTGGCGCCCAGCGCCCCACCGATGATGAATTGTCTGCTCTCTCGAACGCATCGTCCAGCGTTGGTGATCTTGTCGATCTTGTCGGCACCATTCTCAAGCGAGTCGGAAAGACTGGCTAGCACTGGTCCCGAGACCCGGCGATCAGCTCAGCGGTACATAGTAGGAAGCCCATGTGGTCAGATTTGTCACCAAGGATGAACTTCGTGGATTTGCAGCGAAGCTGACCATCACTGAGCAAGCAAGCTTGCGAAAAGCGGCCGGCTCGCAACTGCTTGGAAGCGCAACCTTCCTGTCGCATTCAAGCAAGGACAAAGAACTGGTCGTCGGCGCGATCCAAGTGCTCGAAGGCCATGGTGCTAAGGTCTATATTGACGAGGTCGATCCGGAGATGCCGCCCTACACCAGTGAGGAAACTGCGGGCATCCTGAAGTCACGAATTCGGCAAACCCAAAGATTTGTTCTTCTTGCAGCGCGAACAGCAAGGACAGCCGCTGGGTTCCTTGGGAACTCGGCGTGGCGGATGGTTATAAGGGTCTGGAAAAGATTGCACTTTTTCCGGCGGCGGAGAATACTTCGGAACGTGACTGGGCATCATGGGAATATCTCGGCCTGTATCACCGGATAGTCTGGGGCGAAATGAACGGCCGACCCGACCCTTTGTGGATGGTACTCGACTACAAACGCTTTACCGCGATCCCACTGCGCGACTGGTTGAGCCGATCGTAACCGGCACATCGGCTCGCAGGCAAATTAACACTCCGTCTGGGTTTCGAATATGGCCTTCTACATGCCGATCTGTTCTTCAATTTCGCGCATGCTACGCTTCCTTGCCATCCGAACCTTCCAGCTGCCCGTCAATAAACCATCAGTCTTGGAACGGCTGCTTTACCAATTGCTGGTTCGTAAGCTGTCCTTCCGGATCGTCCAACCCAGCTGCCCCTCAAGATCTGCGCAACGCTCCGATGAGCCATAGGTAACGCTTTCATAAATCACGATTGGTCGATAATGTGATCGATAGAAAGGCGCTCAATCGATCATGCTCTGGAATTGGCAACTCTCCGACTGGCCCGCTTTCAGCTTCGACCCGGGGCTGTTGCGGGAAACCGAGGAGCGATTCCTCAAGGGTGCCGGGGTCGTCGTCGGATCGATGCACCATCTCGACGGCGATGCCCGGCAAGGGATCGTGATCGAGCTCATTTCGCAGGAAATGGTCGATAGCTCGGCCATCGAGGGTGAGGTTCTGGATCGCGCCAGTGTGCAGTCGTCGATCGCACGGCAGCTTGGCTTTGTTTCCGACAAGCGCCGATCGAACCCTGCGGAGGCGGGCGCGGCAGAGCTTATGGCGGATCTCTATCGGCGATATGCCCAGCCGTTGACCGACGAGCAGCTATTCGACTGGCACAGGATGTTGATGAACGGTCGCCGTGATCTGGCGGACATTGGTGCCTATCGCACGCACACCGATCCCATGCAGATCGTTTCGGGGGCGCTGCATGCGCCTCGGGTACATTTTGAAGCGCCGCCTTCGGATCGGGTGCCGGAAGAGATGGCGCGGTTCATTGCCTGGTTCAACGAGAACTCGCCGCAGGGCGGTGCGCCGATGCCAGCGATCACGCGGGCGGCGATTGCGCATCTGTGGTTCGAGACGGTTCATCCGTTCGAGGACGGCAATGGCCGGCTTGGGCGCGCCATTGCCGAAAAGACCCTGGCGCAGAGTCTGGAGGCGCCGACGCTGACGGCGCTCGCCGCGACGATCAACCGGCACAAGAAGGCCTATTATGCCGAGCTGCAACGGGCCAGCCAGAGCAACCAAATCGATGACTGGCTGAGCTGGTTTGCCGGCATCGTGCTGGAGGCACAGGGACGGACGATCGCGAGCATCCGGTTCCTGATCGAGAAGACGCGCCTGCTCGATCGCCTGCGCGGCAGGATCAACGCGCGGCAGGAGAAGGCGCTGATCCGCATGATGGCCGAAGGACCGGACGGGTTCGTCGGGGGCCTCAGCGCACACAACTATCGCACGATCACCGATGCCGCCTCGGCGACGGCTACGCGCGATCTGGCGGAACTGGTCGAACTGGGCGCCTTGGAGCGGGCCGGCGAGCGGCGCTATGCGCGCTATCATCTGGCGATCGCCACCAACGCGCGCGGTGTCACCGGATAGCCTGCCGCGTTCAGGTCAACATCGGCTGGATATCCTGCTTCACTGAAATGGCGAGGTGGGGGTCGTCATCGTCATCGACACCAAGTGGAAATCCCTGACTACGCGGCCTCTGCGATCAGCGCCATGATCTCAGCGCCGAGGCGCAAATCCGGGACATGGCCGAAATGCTGTACGCGGCGGTGGCCCTTGCGGTCGATCAGCACGAGGGTCGGTGTGCCCTGCATCCCATAGCGCGCCATCGTGATCGGCAGACCGCCCGGCTCGCCCGGCGCGTCGACGCCGACCGGGAAGGCGATGCGATATTCGTGGAGAAAGGCCTCGAGCGATGTCGGGTTCTGGGCTTCGTGATGCTCGAAGACGCTGTGCAGGCCAAGCACGACGACATCGTCACGGCTGAAGGTTTCATGGATGCGGGTGGCTTGCGGCAGGCCGTGACTGACGCAGCCGGGACACAGCATCTGGAACGCCTCGATGACGACCACCCGGCCGCGCAGCGCATCGAGCGATGGCGGCGTATCGGTGTTGAACCACTGAACTGCCTCGATCGCGGGCGCAGGGCTGGTCGGTGCTGTCATCGCATGCTGTCCGAAGAAGGGCGGTCCCGGCGAAACGCGCCGCCGGGACTGCGGTCTATCAGGCCGAACCTTTCACGTCGGCGAGCGAGGCGCCGAAATTGATGTGAAAGGGCTGGCCGGCGATCACCAGCGCCGGGGCCGAGGCGACGCCAGCCGCCTCGGCCTCCGCGATCCGTCCTGGCGCGTCGCCGAGATGGACGACCTCGACGTCATATTGCGCGGGATCGAGCGCATGGGCGAGGCCCTGTTCGGCGCTGACGCAGACCGGGCACCCGGCATGGTAAAACGTCGCTTTCTGGGGCATGATGAGATGTTCCTTCCTTGCTTTCGAGGGTGGAGAACCGAGCGCCCCGTTCGTTGCCGCGAGCGGGGCGCTCACATATGGGCAGGCTCCTTTAAGAAGCGAGTCCAGCTTTCAAGCCGCGCGGATGCGTCGGCTTCGACGTGATCGCCGCAGTCGAGACGCAGCGAAGCGTCGCCGAAAGCCGCGTCCACGAAGGCGCAGTGATGCGGCGTGGCCGCATCGGAATGGACATGGGGTCGGAAATGCGCGCAGGAGACGCACATGCGCTGGACGGGGATTGCGCCGCGTGTCTGGAGCGCCCCGATCATCTTGGTGAGTCCTTTGAGGAAGGCGGCGCGTTCTCTATCATCGAGCACATCGACGGCGCCCAGCAGGGCATCCGGCCAGACCGCCACTTCACTGGCCAGACGCTGTCCCGCATCGGTCGGATGAAGCTGCACCGCACGGGCATCATCGGGATCTCGAAGCTTCTCGACATAACCCTTGCGGACCAGCGCGGCGACGGCGTCGCTCGCGGTCGGATGGGTCACGGCAATCTCGGTTGCGATTGCACCGACGCGCGCGGGGCCACGAGCGACGAGATGAGCGAGGATCTGCATCTGGGTCGGCGTGAGCCCGGTCGCTTCCGCCTGCCGCCAGCCTTCCGCGCGCAGCAGCATCCCGATCCGCGACAGTCCGGTCATGATATGTGCGTCGGCGGTCATCGGTCCTCGGCTCCAATATCGTAGGAGTCCTATATATAATTCGCCGGCAGGTCAAGGAAGGCTGCGTCCGTCCAGAATGAAGGAGGGATGATCGATCCCTTGAACCGACTGGCGCATAATCGCGGCGACTTGCGCAAGCTGGTCCAGCCCCTCTCAAACGAAATAGTCACCGAGTTGCGTCGACGCCAGCGGGCGCAAGATCATGGGTCGCGCCGTGATCTCTGCCGCACAGGGCTGCGGTGAATGACACGAAAGTTTGGCATCAGGCCCTGTAGGAATGTCGAATGCTCAACTCGTGCCTGATCAACGCTGCGCTTTCGACGCTCGGCACGTCGTTGCTCTGGACCATGGTTGCGCTTTATGGCTTGGTTTGGGGCGCCAAGTTCGACAGAACAAGATTTCGGTGCTTCGCTTAATCAGAGAATTGATCGAAGGCTTCGACAGCCTGTGCGGCATACATGAGGCTGGGACCGGCGCCCATGTAGAGGGCCATCCCCATCGTCTCCATCACCTCATCGCGGGTCGCGCCTTTCTTGACCGCCCCTTTGGCATGAAAGGCCACGCAGCCGTCGCAGCGGATCGCCACGGAGATGGCGAGGGCGATCAGTTCCTTGGTTTTTTACGTCAAGTGCGCCCGCCTTGGTCGCAAGCCTACGCCATCGCGTAGAATGCTGCGATCACTTTAGGCGTGCCGAGCCGCACTTCCTTGATGGCGCCGTCCAGTTCAGCGGCCATCTGGGACCAGTCCTGGTGTATATGATCCCTCATGGAAAAATCAGCGCCCGATCAGGGCGAGCAGCCGGAAGGCTGCCGCGATACGATCGCCTTGTGCCCTCACCTCGCTGACCGCGGCCGCAGTCGCCTCGCGTTCGGCATTGAGCAGATCGAGTTGGGGTTTCATGCCCACTCGGACCTCATGGCGGACGCTGTCACGGGCCTGTGCGGCGGCTAAGGCCTGTTGCCCAGCGGCAGTTTCGACGAGCATGGCAGACCGTACGCCCTGGAAGGCGCTGATCGTCTGTTCGTCGACCGCTGATCGCGCCGCGCGGACGCGCGCGTCGGCCGCCCTGACGGTGCTGTCGGATTCGGTGATCTTCGCGGAAACGCGCCCGCCTGAGAACAATTGCCAGCGCGCGCGCACGCCGGCCGTTGCGCCATCGGCGCGATAGTCGGGGAAGAACTGATCGCGGATCGTCGAGCCTTCAGCGAAGGCCCCGACCGTGGGCAGACGTTCGGCCCGCGCGCCTCGAGCAGCCGCACGCGCGGCTTCCAATACCGCTTCGGCCTGGGCGAGGGCTGGATTGTTCCTTCGCGCAATGTCGAGCGCTTCATCAAGCGAGCCGGGCAGGGGGGGATTTGCCGGAAGAGGCTGAAGGTCTCGCGGCGCAAGGCCGGTCAGATTGGTGAACCGTGCGTTGGCCGAGACGGCGACGCCGCGCGCCGCTTCAAGGGCGGCCTGCGCTTCGGCAAGACGTGCCGCGGCCTGCGCGACATCGGTGCTGGGGCTTTCTCCGGCCTTATATCGGAGCCGCGCCTGACGCTGAATCTCCTCCATCTGCTGGGTCATTTGTTCGTAGAGAGACACCATGCGATGTGTGGTCAGCACGTCGCCATAAGCTTGGACCGTCGCGACGACGATCTGGCTGCGCGTCAGGTCCTCGCCAGCGTGCGCGGCTTCGCTGCCGGCTTTCGCCTGCGCGATGCCCGCGCTGACCCTGCCGCCCATGAACAACGGCTGTTCGATGGTGAGTTGCGCCGCGCGCGGTGTGACGTTCGCTGCTGGAAGCCCGAAATAGCCCTGCGGATCGAGGCGGCCATAGCCGATCGACCCACTCAGCATCGCGCTGGGAAGGCCCTGGCCTCTGGCTTCCCTGATCCGGGCATCGGCGGCATCGGCATCGGCACGTGCCGCTTCGATCTCGGGCGCGTGCCTCATGGAGGCGGCAATCGCTTCTTCCAGCGTCGTTGCCTGCGCGGGCAAGGCAATGCTAGTGAGCAGGAAGGTGAAAACCCACTGTCTGGGTTTCATTTGAAGGCGGTCCCCGAACGGACGCCGAACGCCTTGAACAGCTTGGCGGCGGGGCAGAAACCGGTGAAGCTCGCCTGAATCATGTTGAGGCCGGCGAACGCCGTCAGCGCGATCCACCAGGGATGTACAGTCAGCGACAGTACGACACCCAGAAGCACGACACATCCGGCGAACGCCATCACGGCACGATCGAGAGTCATCTTTTGCACTCCTTCGCTCGAGGACAATCAGAAACGCAGCTTGCGGATACCCATCGCGTGCATCGCCAGCCTTTCGTAGAAAGGCTCACTCTCGCCCTTGCGGATCTTGCGCAGGAAATATTTCTCGAAGCCGATCTTGGCCAAATGGACCCATTTGCCTTCCGACGCCCAATTGACGTTGCGCGGTGGAAGCTGGGGTTGGGCGACGAAGGCTACGCCGCTATCGCCGAAATCGGCGAGGCAGACCGCGTTCCATGTCGCTTCTGCGATCGGCTCCTTGCCTTCGAGAATCGATGCGAGGTTGGCCGCGATCGCTGTCACCATGCTCTCGATCATGAAGCCGGTCTTTGGCACGCCCACCGGCACCGGGGTAGGACCTGTCGGCGGGATCGCGACGCAGACGCCCAGCGCGAAGATTTCGGGGAAGGTGGGATTGCGTTGGTGCTTGTCGACGATGACGAAACCGCGCGGGTTGGTGAGGCCTTCGATGTCACGGACGGCGGGAACGCCCCGGAAGGCAGGCAGCATCATCGAATAGCCGAACGGCAGATCGTGGGCCTTCCTGACCGAGCCGTCCTCGTTCACTTCCTCGACGTGCATGACGCCGGCTTCGACCTTGGTTACGCGCGCATTGGTGATCCATTTGATATGGCGGTCGCGCATCTCGCTCTCGAGCAGGGATTTGGTATCGCCGACGCCGTCGAGACCGAGATGGCCGATATAGGGCTCGGGCGTCACATAGATCATCGGCACCTTGTCGCGGATCTTGCGGCGGCGCAGTTCAGTGTCGAGGATCATCGTGAATTCATAAGCCGGGCCGTAGCAGGATGCGCCCTGGACCGCACCGACGATGATGGGGCCGGGATTCTCCACGAAGGCGTCGAAGGCATCGGCCGCGTCGGCGGCATGGGCAGTCTGGCAGACCGAGACGGTATGGCCTTGCGGCCCCAGTCCTTCGATCTCATCAAAAGCCAGGTCGGGTCCGGTGGCAATTACAAGATAATCGTAATTGAGTGAGGTTCCGTCATTGAGTTCGAGTCGCTTTTCGCTGGCATGGACCCGCTTCGCGCCGACCGAGTTGAAACCGATCTTCTTTTTCGCGAACACTGGAGGGAGATGGACCTGGATGGCTTCCGGCGCGCGCCAGCGCACCGCGACCCAGGGATTGGACGGAATGAAGTTGTAGGTATCCGTATCGGATATGGTCATGACATCGGCGCGGCCTTTAACCGCAGCCTTGATCTCATAGGAAGCGATCGTGCCTCCGAGACCCGCGCCCAGCACCACGATCAACGGCTTGCCCATCTGCGTGTCCTTCCTGATTCACTAACATTGACTAATATAAGGATTACACGTTATATGCAATCGTCAAACTGAAGGAGGGCCTCATGCTCGGATTCAAGAAGCGCAATCCTCACCGCGAGATCGGTCCCGCCGAACTGGACGCCATGCTGAAGGAGGGCAAAGCGCTCCTGATCGACGTGCGCGAAGCGGATGAGTTCGCAACCGGCCACATTACGGGCGCAATAAACATGCCACTGTCGGGCTTTTCACCTCGTAATATCCCGGATCCCCAAGGACGAACGGTCGTGCTGCAATGTGCGGGCGGGAAGCGTTCGGGGCAAGCGCTGGACCAGTGCGCGCAGGCCCAGAGCGCGATCGACACCCATCTCGCTGGTGGCATTGGTGCCTGGAAAAATGCGGGATTGCCGGTGGCCGGCGGCTAGGTGCGTAAGAGAGGGCCAGGCAGAGGGGTATGAACGGTATGGGCAAGTGGCTCTGGTTGGCGAGCGCCGCGCTGGCGCTATCGGCGTGCGGTAGTCAGCCGGAGCAAAATGAGGTGGCAGCGACACTGCCTGCGGGCGACATGGTGCGACTCGCCCCCAGGGAGATTCCCGACATGAAGGCGGTGGGCGCGGAGGTCGCCACGCGCGATCAGGCTGAAGTGCTCGCGCGTATTCCCGGCATCCTGACGTCGCTTTCTGTACGTGCCGGCGATACGGTGCAGAAAGGCCAGCGGATCGGCATGATCGTCGACTCGCGGCTCGGCTATGAGACCAGCGCTTACGGCGCGCAGGCGGCTGCCGCGCAGGCCGAAGCCGCGCGTGCCAATGCCGATCTCGCGCGCATCCGCGATCTCTACAACAACGGCGTCTATGCCAAGGCACGTCTCGATCAGGCGGTGGCTGCCGCGCGCGCGGCCGACGCACAGGTCGCCGCCGCCCGCGCGCAGCAGGGCGCGAGCGCCAGCATCGCGGGGCAGGGGGCGGTGATTGCCCCTGCAAGCGGCCGCGTGCTCCGCGCCGATATTCCCGCAGGCTCGCCGGTGGCGCCGGGCATGTCGATCGCGACCGTCACCGCGGGCCCTCCGGTCCTGCGCCTGATGCTGCCGGAGGCGGTTGCCGGGCAGGTCCGCCCCGGTGCGCGCGTGATCGTCAATGAAACGGTTTTCAGTGATTCCGGGATGCCCTCCGGGTCGCGCGAGGGCAGTGTGACGCAGGTCTATCCCGCGATCACTGGAGGTCAGGTTCGCGTCGATGCGGCCCTGCCGGGCCTTTCAACGCAATTCGTTGGCCGCCGCGTGAGCGCATCAGTCGAGATCGGCACGCGCAAGGCGTTGGTGGTGCCGCGCGCCTTTGTCACCACCCGCTACGGGATAGATCAAGTACAGGTGGTGAGTGAAGGCAAGCGTCTCAGCATGGTGCCGGTCCAGATTACGCAGACGGCCGATCCCGCCATGGTTGAGATATTGAGCGGGGTGTCTGCCGGCGACACGCTGTTCGCGGGCCAAGTGCCGACCAAGGCGCCGGGCAAATGAAGCTCGGCATTTCCGGACGCCTAACAAAGGCCACCATTACCTCGCCCCTGACGCCGCTGTTTCTTCTCGCGGCGATCGCCGTTGGTCTGCTGGCTCTTCTTTCCATCCCCCGGGAGGAGGAGCCGCAGATCAGCGTGCCTATGGTGGACATTCAGGTGATGGCCCCGGGTCTGTCCGCCGCCGATGCGACCGAACTGGTCGGCATTCCGCTGGAGACGATCGTCAAAAGCGTCGATGGCGTCGAGCATGTCTATACCCAGGCGCAGGATGATGGCGTGATGGTGACGGCGCGCTTCCTCGTCGGGTCAAACGCGGACGATGCGGCGATCCGCATTGAGGAGAAGCTGCGCGCCAATTGGGACAAAAAGCCCATCGGCATTCCCGATCCCAAAGTGACGGTGCGCGGCATCAATGATGTTCCCGTCGTCGTTCTGACCCTCTCCCCCAAGCCGGGCGCGGCAGGCCAGTGGAATGATGCCAGCCTTTATGAGTTGGCCGCCAAGCTACGCACTGAAATCGCCAAGGTCGATAATGTCGGTCTCACCTTCCTTGTTGGCGGACGCCCCGAGGAAATCCGCATCGCGCCCGATCCTGCCAGGCTGCGCCAATATGGCGTGCCGCTGGGCAGCGTGATTGAAGCGGCGAGCCAGGCCAGCCGGAGCTTTCCGTTGGGCAATATCCGCGAGGACGGAAAAGCAGTCGGCGTGACTGCGGGCCGCACACTGTCTTCGGCGCAGGAAGTCGGGCTTTTGACTGTGCGGTCGGCCGCCGGCGCGCCTGTCTATCTGCGCGATGTCGCAAGTGTCACCCAGGGGCCGCGCGAGGAGCAGGCACGGGCCTGGCGCTGGGCGAAGGCGGATAATGGCAAATGGAATTCGGCGCCCGCCGTCAGCATCGCCTTCGCGAAACGCGCCGGGGCCAATGCGGTCGTGGTGTCCGATGCCATTCTTGAGCGGGTCGAGAGCCTGCAAGGCAAGCTGATCCCCGATGATGTCGAGGTCGCCGTGACCCGCAATTATGGCGAGACGGCGAACGAGAAGGCGAACGAACTGCTGTTCCACCTGGCGCTGGCGACGGTTTCCATCGTCGTGCTGATCGGCTTCGCGATCGGCTGGCGCGAGGCTGGCGTGACTGCTGTGGTCATCCCGACGACGATCTTGCTCACCATGTTCGCCTCGAACCTGATGGGCTACACGATCAACCGGGTCAGCCTATTCGCGCTCATCTTCTCCATCGGTATCCTTGTAGACGATGCTATCGTCATGATCGAGAACATCGCCCGTCATTGGACGATGGACGGCGTTGGCGACGAGGGTGGACGAAGCCGCACCCAGGCCGCGATCGAGGCCGTGGCCGAAGTCGGCAATCCGACCGTAGTCGCCACCTTGACCGTGGTCGCGGCGCTGCTCCCGATGCTGTTCGTCTCCGGATTGATGGGACCGTATATGGCGCCGATCCCGGTCAATGCTTCGGCCGCGATGATCTTCTCCTTCTTCGTCGCTGTCGTAATCGTCCCGTGGTTGATGATCCGCTTTGCGAGGCGGACGCTGGCCAATGGTCACGGCTATGATGAAAGCGGTGGCAAGCTGGGGAAGCTCTATGCCCGCGTTGCGCATCGCGTGATCGACACCCGCAAGTCCGCCCGCAACTTCCTGATTGCGGTCGGCGTGGCGACGCTCGTTGCCTGCTCGATGTTCTATTTCAAGGCCGTCACCGTGAAGCTGCTCCCCTTCGACAACAAGTCGGAGGTTCAGGTTGTGGTCGACATGCCCGAAGGCACGGCGCTCGAAAGCACGGGCCGCGTGCTGGAGGATGTCGCCGGCATCGCGCGGGGTCTCCCCGAGGCGACGTCGATGGAAGCCTATGTTGGCACGTCGGCGCCATTCAACTTCAACGGCCTTGTCCGGCACTATTTCCTGCGCTCACAGCCCGAACAGGGCGATGTGATGGTGACACTGCTGCCCAAGGGTGACCGCAGCCGATCGAGCCATGACATCGCGCTCGACCTGCGCGAGCGGCTGAAGGCGCTCAAGCTCCCGACAAGCGCCTCGATCAAGGTCGTCGAGACGCCACCGGGGCCGCCGGTGCTCGCGACATTGCTGGCGGAGGTCTATGGCCCCGATGCCGCCACCCGCGAAAAGACGGCGACCGAGCTGGAAAAGATTTTCAGATCGGTTCCTTTCATCGTCGACGTCGACAACAGTTTCGGCACGCCGCGTCCGAAGCTACGCCTTGATATCCAGCGCGACCGCATCGACTATTATGGCCTGTCGCCGCGCCAGGTTGCGGACAGTATCGGAATGCTTATGGGCAGCCAGACGGTGGGCTACGCCCCGCGCGGGGACGGGCGGTCCCCGCTCCCGATCACCATCGCGCTCGAGCAGAAGGACAGGAGCTGGACGCAGGCGCTTTCAAGCACGCCGGTCGCACAGGCGCCGGGTGGCCAGCTCATCGACCTGGGCGCCGTGGTTGACGCCCGCACCGAGACGGGAAGCACCGCTATCTTCCGCCGCGATGGCCGCTATGCTGACATGGTGACCGCCGAACTTGCCGGGGCCTATGAAGCGCCGATCTATGGCATGTTGGCGGTCAACGGCGCAGTGGACGGCTATGATTGGGCGGCCAAGGGACTGGCGAAGCCGGAAGTCCGGCTCAACGGTCAACCCAAAGATGAGAGCGTATCTTCGCTTCTATGGGACGGCGAATGGGAGATCACCTGGGTTACGTTCCGCGACATGGGCGGTGCCTTCATGGTCGCCTTGCTGGGGATTTATATCCTTGTCGTCGCGCAGTTCAGGAGCTTTCGCCTGCCGCTGGTCATTCTGACCCCGATCCCGCTGACCCTCGTCGGCATCGTCATCGGCCACATGCTGTTCCGCGCGCCCTTCACGGCAACGTCGATGATCGGTTTCATCGCGCTGGCCGGCATTATCGTGCGCAACTCTATCCTGCTGGTCGACTTCATCCGCCATGCGGCTTCGCCGGACAAATCGCTGCGCGACGTGCTGCTCGAAGCCGGCACCATAAGATTCAAGCCTATCGTTCTGACGGCTGCTGCGGCGATGATCGGTGCCGCCGTGATCCTGACCGACCCGATTTTTCAGGGCCTTGCAATCTCGCTGCTGTTCGGCCTTGCGTCCTCGACGCTGCTGACCGTGTTGGTTATTCCGGCCATCTATGTCGTGCTCAGAGACGATGGGAAACCTGCGACCAGATGATGCCGCTCGATACGTCCCTTGCGCAACTCGCCCAGCATGCCGCCCATGCGGCGAGCGTGCTGAAGCTGCTCGCAAATGAACAGCGCTTGCTGATCCTTTGCCGGCTGACCCAGGGCGAATTCGCCGTGGGACAAATGGTGGAGCTGTGCGGGCAATCGCAATCGAGCGTATCCCAGCATCTGGGGCGGTTGCGCGAAGGCGGCCTGGTCAAGACCCGGCGTGATGGAACGACGATCTACTACAGTCTTGCCGATGATGGCGTTCGCAAGCTTGTCGACATGCTGTGCGACCGTTTCGGTCCGTCCAGTGGAGTATCGTAAACTGCCCGACGCGGCGCGCTGCCCCTCCGTTACTGAAAGCCCTGTCGCTTAGCACCTGTGCATCGCGCGAGTTGGTGGCCGGGTTCACGGCGGCGATGTCGGCCGAAGGGGTGCAGGGCGCGGTTGGCGTCTGTTTCAGCATCGCTCCGGCACTCGCCGCGCAGTTCTCGAAGAAGGACGAGGCGAGCGTCGGGCGCACGATCTAAAATCTGGGCGGCCTCGCTCCGCTGACATTATCCGCACGATCAGGCGACCGGCTTTGTACCGGGCCAGCAATGCCGGCGCGCTATGCACGGAATTGGTTGAAAGACCCGTCCTGGTCGATAGATTGGGAAATGCTGGAGTCCTTAACAAAAGGAAGATCAAATGGCTGAGAACTGGCTTCCATCCCTCAAGACGGCGACGCCGCAGGAAGGGTTTGAACTCGCCACGAAACTTGCCCGCGTCGGCGTCAAGCTGACCCAGCCATCGGCGGACGTGCGTGACAAGCTCCGCGCCACCTATGAACAGGATGCGGCGCAACTGATCGCTTCTTCGCAGGTCATCGCCATCCATTTCCAGACGGTAGCTGCCGCCAATGATTACTGGCGCGGCTGATCCGCTTGTCGCGAAACAGGGCAAGCATCTTGGCAAAATATGCGGTCGGCGATCATGTGCGCTGGAACTCCGAAGCCGGCCATGTGACCGGCAGGATCATCCGGGTTCATCATGCGGATTTCGACTATAAGGGGCATCGGCACCGGGCTTCGAAGGACGATCCGCAGTACGAGATCAAGAGCGACAGAACGGATCACATCGCGGCCCACAAGGAAGCCGCATTGACCCGGATCGGATGATGGCCGTCCAATTCGTCACGATTGGCCACTCTAACCGAAGTCTCGACGAATTCCTTGATATGCTGCGCGCCGCCCAGGTCGGTGAGGTGAT
This sequence comes from Sphingopyxis granuli NBRC 100800, assembly GCF_001591045.1. GTDB lineage: Bacteria > Pseudomonadota > Alphaproteobacteria > Sphingomonadales > Sphingomonadaceae > Sphingopyxis > Sphingopyxis granuli. Next base: position 33,112 of record NZ_BCUA01000001.1, read on the forward strand.
CGACGTCAGGCGGTTTCCGCGATCGCGGACCAACCCTGCCTATAATATCGACCGACTGCCCGAAGCCCTTGCGCCACTACAGATCGGCTATCGTCACTGGCCCGTTTTGGGCGGTCGGCGGCCAAGGCAGCCAGGCGTCGACGAGCAGATCAACGCGCTCTGGCGGGTGCAAAGCTTTCACAACTATGCCGACTATGCCTTGAGCGATGAATTCGCCGCGGCACTCGGCCGACTGGAGCGCCTTGGCCGGAATCGTCGCCTGGCCTTGATGTGCTCGGAGGCAGTCTGGTGGCGGTGCCACCGCCGTATTATCGCCGACCATCTCCTGTTGGATGGCTATGCCGTCGATCATTTGATGGGACCTGGTCATAGCGAGCACGCCACGCCCACGCCGGGCGCGGAGAAAACCACACAGGGGAAAGTTGTCTATCCCGCATCGAGTCCGGCGTCACATGCAGATGATGAGACTTGATTTCTGGCAGGCGGATTGACGGGGGAGGTATAATGTCGCGTTATTTCGTTCTGGCTCTGGTCGTTCTGCTTTCGCTGGTTAGCGCGATCCTCGCCAATGCCGTCCATCCGGCATTGGGATGGCCACTCGTCCTTTTGTTGCCGCTCGCTCTTCTGGGAGCGCATGATCTCATCCAGCGACAGCATGCAATTTGGCGGAATTATCCGATTATCGGACATATGCGCTTTCTGCTCGAAACTTTCCGGGCCGAGATCAGGCAGTATTTTATTGAAGGGGAAAAGGATCAGTTGCCCTTCAGCCTGGAACAGCGCTCCCTCGTCTATCGGCGCGCCAAACAGGTGAACGACGCCCAGCCCTTCGGAACTATTCATAATGTCGATATGCCGGGCTATATGTGGATGTCGCATGCGGTACAGCCTACGACGGTCGAGGACCCTGATTTCCGGATTACGATCGGCGGTCCAGATTGCCGGCAGCCCTATCGGGCGTCGGTTTTGAATATTTCGGGAACCAGCTTCGGGTCCTTCGGCGCACGGGCCATCATGGCTTTCAATCGCGGAGCGAAGCTGGGAGGATTTGCCCATAATACCGGCGAAGGGTCTATCAGTCCCTATCATCGTATCCATGGTGGTGATCTGATCTGGCAGATCGCTTCGGGCTATTTCGGGTGCCGCACGGCTGAGGGGGCTTTCGACCCGGAGCGCTTTCGCCTGCAAGCTGCCGATCCCCAGGTGCGCATGATCGAGATCAAGCTCAGTCAGGGGGCCAAGCCGGGCCATGGCGGCGTGTTACCCCAAGCCAAGCTGACACCAGAAATCGCCGAGACCCGCGGCGTACCGCTGGGGCAGGATTGCGTTTCTCCCGCGCGCCATTCTGCCTTCTCCTCACCATTGGAATTGATGGCTTTTGTGGCGCGCTTGCGCGAATTGTCGGAAGGCAAGCCGGTCGGCTTCAAGCTTGCTATCGGCTACCGCCATGAATTCATGGCTATGGTCAAGGCGATGCTGGAAACCGGCGTGACGCCTGATTTCATTGTCATCGACGGCAGCGAGGGCGGCACCGGGGCGGCACCGGTGGAACTGAGCAATCATGTCGGCATGCCCGTTGCCGATGGTCTGAGCTTTGTTCATGCGATCCTTACAGGCGCGGGCCTGCGTGACCGGGTGAAATTGGGAGCAAGCGGCAAGGCGATCAGCGCATTCGATTTGTGCCGGTTTTATGCACTGGGCGCCGATTATGTCATGGCGGCGCGGGCATTCATGTTCTCGATCGGGTGCATCCAGGCGCGTCTGTGCCACACCAATCGGTGCCCCACCGGCATCACCACGCAAGATCCGCTACGGCAAAAGGCGATCGACATTATCGAAAAATCCGATCGGGTCGCGGCCTATCACCATAACACCATGCACGCTTTGGCGGAGTTGCTTGGGGCAGCCGGGCTTGAGCATCCTGGAGACGTGCGTCCGCACCATATCCACGTCCGTGCCGACGACGGGCAGATCGTGCGCGGTGAGCCGCGCGCGGTGCAACTGAACCGCTCCGGGTTTGCCGGAGGCTCCAACTTCTGAGTAAGTGGAGCCGATATGAGCAAGACGACGAACAAGTTTGCACCCGAGGTTCGGACACGGGCGGTGCGCATGGTGCTGGATCACGAAGCCGATCATCCATCACGCTGGGCGGCCATTGTGTCGATCTCAGAGAAGATCGGCTGCGTTCCGCAGACGTTATTTGAGTGGGTGAAGAAGGCCGAGGTGGATAGCGGCAAGCGTGCTGGCGTGCCGACGGAGATGGCTGATCGCCTCAAGGCGCTGGAGCGCGAGAACCGCGAGTTGCGCCAGGCCAACGAGATTCTCCGCAAGGCGTCAGCATATTTTGCCCAGGCGGAGCTCGACCGCCCGTTCAAGCGATGACGGCTTTCATAGACGAGCATCGGGATGTTTATGGGGTCGAGCCGATCTGCAGGGTGCTGCCGATTGCCCCATCGACCTACCACGAGCGTGTCGCGCAGCGACGAGATCCGGCGCGGCTGTCGACCCGTGCCCGGCGTGATCAGGATCTGAAGCCTGAGGTGGTGCGCGTCTTTGCCGAGAACTTCGGCGTTTACGGGGCGCGCAAGGTCTGGCGGCAGATGAACCGCGAGGGCTGCGCTGTGGCCCGATGCACCGTCGAGCGGTTGATGCGGGAGCTGAGTTTACAGGGGGTGATCCGTGGCAAGCCTGTGCGGACCACGATCAGCAACAAAGCTGCGCCGTGCCCGCTGGATCACGTTAACCGGCAGTTCCATGCTCCGGCGCCCAACATGCTCTGGGTGTCGGACTTTACCTATGTCGCGACATGGGCGGGCTTCGTCTACGTTGCCTTCGTGATCGACGTCTACGCCCGCTACATCGTGGGTTGGCGGGTCAGCCGGACTGCTCATGCCAGCTTCGTGCTGGATGCCCTGGAGCAGGCTATCCACGAACGGCGCCCGGTTCATCGTGGCGGACTGGTCCATCACAGCGATCGCGGCAGCCAATATGTCTCTATCAGATACTCGGAGCGTCTTGCCGAAGCTGGGATCGAACCATCGGTCGGCAGCGTCGGCAACAGCTATGACAATGCTTTGGCTGAGACGATCAACGGTCTCTACAAGGCAGAGGTGATCCATCGCAGGGGACCGTGGCGATCCTTTGAGGCCGTCGAATATGCCACGCTGGAGTGGGTGGACTGGTTCAACAACCGGCGTCTGCTCGAGCCCATCGGCAACATTCCACCCGCTGAAGCCGAGGAACTATATTACGCCATGCTGGACGACGTCTCCATGGCTGCGTAACTTAAACCAAATAGCCTCCGGCAAACCCGGAGCGGTTCAAACTGGTTCGAGGTGGTTTGTTTGGTGACGCCGTCCCAGAGGTCTATCGAGGAGATTGGCAGGGCGCTCGAGCAACCTCATTCAATCTTGTCTCGGCGTAAATCCAAAAGGTGCGCCGGGTAAATTGCTTGCCCTGCCCGGGCGGGAGCATCATTCTCTCTTTGGAAGTTCCGCCATGTCGTGCGCGGAACGTTTCAAACTGTATATCGACCTTCCCGCACGCGCAGAATTTCTCCTGCTGGCAGACCTGCTTTGGAAAGAAACCTGTATGCCCATAAAAACGATCATTGCCGGGGTGGCATTGGAGGCTGACACGGACCCCGTGCTTGAGAGGGCTCTGCAATTGGCGCAAGTACATGAAGCGCGCCTGATACTCGTACATGTGCTGGAGAATCTTCTCCTTGTAGAGGAGGACATCGGAACGTGGTCAACGCTTGGTACATTGCGTCAAACGTTGGAAGATAATGCCCGCGCGCATATCGCTCTTCTGCTTGGAGATAGGGACTGTCGGAATGTCGATGTTATCATCGACCATGGACGAGCGCATGAAAGCATCGAAGCTGCTGCACGCGCTGAACAGGCCGATCTGCTGGTCATCGGCCCCGGCAATCCCAATACGCTGCGCGAAAGGCTGTTTGGTTCCACCGCCGACAGATTAACCCGCAACGGACGTGTCCCGGTCCTCGTCGTCAGAAGGCAACCGGATGAGCCATACCGCCGTGTCACGATTGCGATGGATTTTTCACCATCCTCACAACAAGCGCTGGAAAAGGCTGTTGCATTGGCACCGACCTCCATGTTTGAGATCATCCATGTCGTTGAGCTGCCCCTTTCCTTCGAGCAGGCGATGTTGAAAGCGGGCACGCCGGCGAACGAAATCGAAGCATATCGCAGAAGCAAAGCGAATGCCGCACGGTTCAAACTGAACGACTTGCTCGCTGCTATGGGACTTGAACGGCTTACTGGTGGGATCCGCCTTTTTGATGGCACGCCGGCTGACATAGTGGCCGAGCTGTCTCGCGAGGAAACGCGAGATTTGCTGGCATTGGGATCCCACGGACGCAATGTTGTCTCGCAAGTCTTGCTTGGGAGCGTGACCCGGTGCGCATTGCACAGCGCTAATCGCGATATTCTCGTCGTTGCCGCGGCTTGACGGCGGGTCTCGTGCTTATCGTTGTCTTCCCATAATCACGTAAACCCATTAGCCAGGCGCTTTGGATGCTGCGTCTGTCATATCGCCCGCCATCGCACGCAGTTCGATTGTCCTTAAGGCACCGTGCGTGTTGCACTGGCAATGCTGAAATAGATCAGCACGCGGGTAGCATTCGCGCTCGAGGTCATCAGGGGATGCTTGCTGTTGCCGGTGCCCTGCTCAGAATGAATGCAACATGCTGATGAGGCTGCCAGCGATGACGATCAGGATCAGACCGAGCGAAAACGCCGCAGCTCAGAAGCTTTCAGCCTAGTGTGGTGGATTTGAAATACGCATCATTCTAGCGGCTAGGCTTGGAGCGTATTTCAAATCCATCAACCACACTAGAATCGTATATTTGCTAGTGACCCTGATGAATCTGAAGTTCGTTCGGCGCCTACCACATAGTGTGACGAACTTCAGATTCGGGTCACTAGTCTCGGCAGCGATCGGATGGAAACGCGCGTAAGTGCGGAAAATCGTTCTTTTTTATGTATTCTCTTTCTGCCGATGTCGACTGCCTGCCGAGAATCTGATTACGATGCGGGTGACGGCTAAAGGCGGAAATGACCTGACGTACATCTTCAGCCTGCTTCTCCAGAGAACGGTAAATCTGCTGTAAGTGATCCGGGGCGTTGGACGTAATGTCTCCACGTAGGCGAATGAGAAGGTCGATACGCTCGAGGTGATCAGGGCCTTCGCAGTGGCCTAGCGGTTGGGTGTGGGCGATCTTGAACCATGGCATTTTGAGAGCTTCGTAGTGACCGTTCGCAAACCCTTCCATCGCCAGCCTCAGAGCGGCAGCATCCTGCGCGAATGCCCGCGCTTTGCTCCGCCAGAGTGACCTCGAGAACTGGTCTAGCACGATGATGAGTGACAGCCGCCCCTCCGGATCGTCCGCCCAATGATTAAGCTTATTTTCTGCTCCGCGCACCGTGAGTTCCGAAAATCGGGTGACAATCGCTTCGTCGGCGCCGCCCTGCATCCGCCAGGACCAGTGCTTGCGATGGATCTCGAGGCCCACGTCAGCATTGCGCCCTTCTGGAAACCAGAAATCCAAGACGTCACGCCAAGGCTGAGCTGGGCTTGCGGTCACGCCGGCTGCATCGGATGGCGACATCCGATTTTATCGGAACCGTGGATATTCTGCCTCCGACCGTAGCGAAGACTCTGTGGGACAGCGATTTTCTGCAAGAAATGCGCCCGGCGGTCCTGTCGCTGTTCAACATTACCGAAAGGTGGGGCGTATTCTGGATCTCGTGTCCGCATCAAAAGGCTTTGCATCTCGTGAAACCTGTCAGCGTCAGGGCACCAGCGCTTATGATGAAGGCTGGCGATCAGACTGCTGCGTCATCGTCGGGGTCAGAGTGGAATTCATGCCACATGCCGTTCAAGATACCGAACCCGACGGCGAGGCCGACGCCTAGAACCCAACTGAAATACCACATGGTAGTCGTCCTTTTCAGTAATAGTCGGGGTTGGTGTCGACGTCGCGCAGTGTGATGCGGCCGAACAGCACCTTATAGACCCATGCGGTATAGATAAGCACGATCGGAAGGAGGACGACCGTGACCGCTAGCATGATGAACAGCGTCACATGGCTGGACGAGGCATTCCATACGGTCAGGCTCGAGGCCGGGTCGATCGAGCTTGGTAGGATGAAGGGGAACATTGACAGGCCGACAGTGGCGATGATGCCGACCGCGCCGATCGACGAGCCGCCAAAAGCCAAAGCTTCGCGGTCCTTGCGGATGCCGATCCACGCCAGCAACGGCCCGGCAAAACCGAGAACAGGTGCGATCAGCATCCAGGGATATTTGCCGTAATTGTCCAGCCATGCCCCCGGCGCCGCGATGGTGGCTGAAAGCAGCGGATTGGAGGGGCCAAGCGGATCAGCGCCATGAGACAGGCGGAAGCCATAACCCATGGTAGCGACCATTGCGCCGCCAAGTGCAAACAGAAGGATCGAAGCCGCCGCTGCGATTTGGCCGACGCTGCGGGCGCGATCATGGACCGCGCCGCGTTCAATCTTGATCGCAAGCCAACTCGCCCCGTGCAGCAGGATCATCGCAACCGAGAGCAAGCCAGCGACCAGAGAGAAGGGATGGAACAAGCCGAGCAGGCTGCCCTCATAGAAGGAACGCAGATCGCTATCGAGACGGAAGGGAAGACCCGTCAGCACATTGCCGACCGCGACGCCGAAGACCAGCGCGGGCACGAAGCCACCGATGAACAGCGCCCAATCCCAACGCGTGCGCCACGCGGCGTCGGGCTTCTTGGAGCGATATTTGAACCCCACGGGCCGTAGGATGAGCGCGGCGAGGACGATGAACATCGCCAGATAGAGACCGGAGAAACTGACCGCGTAGACAAATGGCCAGGCCGCGAAGATCGCGCCGCCACCAAGGATGAACCAGACCTGGTTGCCTTCCCATGTCGCGCCGATCGAGTTGATGACCAATCGGCGTTCGGCATCGGTCTTCGCCACGAATGGCAGCAATGCGGCGGTGCCGAGGTCGAAGCCGTCCGTCAGGGTGAAGGCGATCAGAATGACGCCCATCAGGAGCCACCAGATGAGCCGGAGCGTTTCATAGTCGATGGGAGGCGCCATGACCTGTTCTCCTTATTCGGCGGGAATGGGGGCGTAGCCATTGGGCGACGCCAGCGCCGGGGCGCGATGCTCGGCAGGCCCTTTGCGGATCGCCGCCAGCATCAGCCGCACTTCGATCACCGCGAGTAGGCCATAGATTACCGTGAAGCCGATGATCGTTGTCCAGAGCTGCGCTACGGTCAGGCTTGAGGCAGCAAGGAAAGTCGGCAGAGTCCCTTCAATCGCCCAGGGCTGCCGGCCGACCTCCGCGAGGATCCAGCCAAATTCGATCGCGATCCACGGTAATGGAATGGCCCACACTGCCGCGCGCAGGAAATTGCGCCGGATGCCTTCGCGTACGCCGAAGCGCTGGATCGATGCCATGTAGAAGGCAAAGGCGAAGAAGGCGATGAAGAAGAAGCCGAGACCCGCCATCACGCGGAACACCCAGAACATGACCGGGACATTAGGTACGGTCGACCAGGCTGCCTGCTCAATTTGCTCCTGCGTTGCGTTGCGCGGGTCCGCCACGAAGCGCTTGAGGAGAAGCGCGTAGCCGAGATCAGCCTTGGCTTTCTCGAATTGTTCACGCGCGGCCATGTCGTTCTGGTTGATCTTCAGTTGTTCGACCGCGTCATAAGCCTTGATACCATGTTCGATGCGATGTTCCGCCCTGGCGACCAGTTCGAAGATGCCCGAGACTTCGCCTGTCAGGCTGCGTGTGGCGATCAGGCCGAGCACATAGGGGATTTTGACCTCGAAATAGGTTTCGCGGTCCGCGACGCTGGGAAAGCCGACGATGGCGATACCTGCCGGCGCCGGCTCGGTATGCCACATGGCTTCGAGCGAGGCGAGTTTCATCTTCTGGTTGTCGGTCAGCGCATAACCACTTTCATCACCCAGTACGACAACCGAGAGCGAGGAGGCGAGGCCGAAGGCGGCCGCCACGGTGAAGCTGCGCTTCGCCACTGCCGTCCATTTGCCCTTGAGCAGATACCAGGCCGAGATGCCGAGCACGAAGACTGATGCGCAGACATAGCCCGCGCTCACCGTATGGACGAATTTCGCCTGCGCGACCGGATTGAACAGCACTGCCATGAAGTCGGAGACTTCCATGCGCATGGTCTCGGTGTTGAAGCGCGATCCGACAGGATTCTGCATCCAGCCATTGGCAACGAGAATCCACAGCGCCGATAGATTCGAGCCAAGGGCGACCATGAAGGTGACGAAGAGATGCCCCAGCTTGGACAATTTGTCCCAACCGAAGAACATGAGGCCAACGAAGGTCGCCTCGAGAAAGAAAGCCATCAGCCCTTCGATCGCCAGCGGTGCACCGAAGATATCGCCGACATAATGGGAGAAGTAGGACCAGTTGGTGCCGAACTGAAACTCCATGGTGATGCCGGTGGCGACGCCGAGTACGAAGTTGATGCCAAACAGCTTGCCCCAGAAGCGCGTGACCGTCCGCCAGATCTCCCGGCCCGTCATCACATAGATGCTTTCCATGATGACCAGCATGAAAGAGAGGCCAAGGGTCAATGGAACGAACAGGAAATGATAGAGTGCGGTCAGGGCGAATTGCAGCCGGGAGAGTTCGATCACCGCCATGTCCATGGCAAGACTCCTTGCATGCCGGCCCGGCTTTATACGATCGCCTTGAGTCGGTTGAAAAGATAATGATTAGCCATTACGCGTAACTGAGTATATGAGCAACCCATCAGATCGATATGGCGCGGCCCTTTTCTGGATCGGGGATAGTGGCGCAGCGGTCCTCATGGCGGCAGCGCTGGCGGTAGCCGTGGCGTCGGCGGGGCAAGGCGAACGTGCGACATTGCTGCTCGCAGTGGGGAGCTTGATTGTGGCGGCTCTGATGCGCGCCGCGACCCAGATTGGGGCGGCCAATGCCGGCGAGGCGGGTGCGGTCCGAGCCAAGACACACTGGCGACGACGGATACTCCCAGGCGTTCTTGTCGCGGCGCCGGGGGATCGCCGGATGCTGGGTGAAGCGGTCGCTGATGCCGTCGATCGGATAGAGGATCTGGGCGGCTTCCACGCCCGCTTTCTGCCTCTCCGCCGGGCGGCGGTGTTGTCGCCGCTGATTATCGCAATCGCAGCCGCTTTCGGCAGTTGGGTCGCCGGTGCGATCATGCTCGCGACTCTCCTTCCCTTCGGCCTGGGCATGGCGCTCGCCGGCACGGTGGCGGCCAGCGCCGCGGCCCGCCAGCTCGATGCGCTCAGTCGATTATCGGGCTTGTTTGTCGACCGCGTGCGTGCGCTGCCCGTGATCGTGGGTTTCGGCGCGCAGGCTCGTATCGGTCGTCACCTGGCAGATGCGACACGCGAGGTCGCGGCGCGCACGATCGACGTCCTCAAGATCGCGTTCGTATCGAGCGCGGTCATTGAATTCTTTGCCGCGCTGTCGGTGGCGCTGGTTGCCCTTTATTGCGGTTTCAATCTGCTGGGGATTCTACCTTTTCCGGCTCCGGAACAGCTGACCCTCGGAGAGGCCCTGTTTGTCCTCGTCCTCGCCCCTGAATTCTATCTTCCTATGCGTCGTATCGCTGCCGCTTATCATGACAAGCAGGTCGGGGAGGCAGCCACCGAACGGCTTGAAGCCATTGCTCCCGCATTCGGACCTTCATCGAAACCCCCGCTCGTATCTCCGCCCTCACTGTGCTTCGACAGCGTGGTGATCGATTATGGCGAAACGGCTATCGGTCCATTCACGCTGGAGGTGGCCGCAGGCTCTATTTTCGCGCTGCGCGGGGCCACCGGAATCGGAAAATCGAGTCTGCTCCATGCACTTCTCGGGCTTGCGCCAATCGGCAATGGGCGCATTCTCGTCGACGGCAGGGACGTGGGCGATATCGCGCTCCCTGGCAGCATAGGCTGGGCCGGGCAATCGGTGGCATTCGTGCCGGGTACGCTCGCCGACAATATCCGGCTTGCGCGCCCCGATGCCGATGACACAGCAGTTGAAGCGGCTGCGCACCGCGCCGGTCTTGGCCCGATGATCGAGACGCGAGGGGAAGGGATGGCTTTGCCGCTCGACCATCGCGGATCGGGCCTGTCGGGAGGCGAGCGACGGCGTGTTGGGATCGCGCGTGTCCTTTTGAAAGACGCCCCGCTCTGGCTGCTCGACGAACCGACCGCGGATCTCGATGCGGGATCTGCGGCCGATATTGCCGGGATATTGGTAGCTGCCGCTAGCGGGCGCACGGTCCTCATGGTGACGCACAGCGCCGAACTGGCCGCGATCGCGGCCAGTGAAATGGTGCTCGCGTGAGCCGCGCGGATATAGAGCGGCTGCTTGTTGAGGCCATCGGCCCGGAGCGCCGCACTTTCCGCATCGCGGGCGGGCTCGCCATGATCGCGACCGCCGCCGGAGTATTGCTGCTTGGCCTGTCGGGATGGTTCATAACCGGCGCCGCGCTCGCTGGGCTTGGCGGTGTGTTGATGGTTCAGGCCTTCAACTACCTACTACCGAGCGCGATGATCCGGCTGCTTGCGATCATTCGCACAGCGGCACGTTATGGCGAACGCCTCACCGGGCACCGGGCCGCCCTGATGGCGCTCGCTGCGGTTCGGGCGCGCCTATTCGACCACATCCTGACCACTCATGACGTGCGGGCGGTATCGGCGGGCGATGCTGTGACGCGGCTCGTTCAGGACATCGACGCGCTCGAAGACAGCCTGATCCGAAAGCCTGCGCTCCCGGCTGCCCTGGTAGGAGCCGCCATCGGCTTTGGCCTCACATGGCTTGCCAGTCCTTGGGCTAGCTTCTCTCTGCTCATGTTGCTCGTCGGACTCGTCATGTGGGCGCACCTGGCGACGCCGCGGCTGCTGGCTACTGCTGCTACCGACATGGCCACGGCGCAGGCACGGCTCAAGGCGAGTATGGTAGATCATGCGTCGGCCTCGCCCGAAATTCTTGCTTATGGCTTGGCGCCGGCCATCGCGCGAAGTCTTGAAGCCGAGACGTCCGCGCTGGACAGGGCGCGTCGCCGCTTCGCAAGGGGTGAGGCGATCATTGATGCGGGCCTCACCTTTGGCGGCGGTATCGCCATGGCAGCCATCCTGTTCCTCTCTCATGCGGCGCTTCCCATGACGGTGCTGGCGGTGCTGGCGACGGCGGGTGCGGTCGAAGCTCTTTCCGGCTATGTACGTGGTGTATCGCGAGGCGCACTGGTGTCGACGGCCCTTGCGCGATTGGAAGATATAGCGGAGCAGAGTTCTTCGCTTGCGCGGACGGAGGGATCACCCACGCCGATTGGACGAACGATCGCCTTTGATCGGGGTGGCGTGCATATCCGGCTCGAAGCGGGTGAACGCCTGGGGATCGCGGGACGATCCGGTAGCGGCAAGACCAGCCTGCTCGAAACGCTGGCCGGGATTCGTCCCGCCACCGCTGATTGTGGCATTAGCCTCGATGACCAGGCTCTTGCCGTGCTGCCGCCCGGAGCGGTGCGTGCGGCTTTTGCGCTGTCGCCGCAGGATGCCCAGCTCCTGTCAGGAACGGTTCGCGACAATCTGCGCGTCGCACGCCCGGGTCTCAGCGACGAGCAGCTTTGGGCGGCGCTGGAAGTAACCTGCCTCGCGGCCGACGTCCGCGCTATGCCGCAAGGGCTTGATCAATGGGTGGGCGATGGCGGCGCGCGCCTGTCGGGCGGGCAGCGCAAGCGCCTTTCCATCGCGCGCGCCATCCTTTCAGCAAGGCGATGGTTGCTGCTCGACGAGCCGAGCGAAGGCCTTGATAGGATGACGGAAGCGCGGCTTGTTCGCGGGCTCGATAGCTGGCTTCGCGAGACGGAGGCGGGTCTTGTCGTCGTCAGCCATCGACGGGCCTTGCTGGCTCTCGCGGGCGAGGGACGCGTTATCGAGCTTGGAGACTGACGGCACCAACTATTCGTGATGTACGATTACAATATTCGAGCGAAGGTCGCCGCCGATCCCCTTGCGCGCGATCCGGCGCCCTTCGTTCCCGGTCGCACGTTCCTGGGCGAAATTCCCGCCAGAGCGCAGAGCAGTTTCGCGGTGTTTTCCAGCATGTCCGGCGCGAGGCTGTAAAGGACGAGCTTCGCATCGCGGCGTGTCTCCACCAGCTCCGCTTTGCGCAGGATGGCAAGCTGCTGCGACAGGCCGGGTTGGCCGATCCCCGTCATGGTTTCGAGTTCGCCCACCGATTTCTCGCCATTCTCGAGCAGTGTCCGCATCAGTTTCAGGCGTACGTCATGGGCGAGCGCCTTAAGGACGTCAGTGATCGTGCCGAGTTCGGTGTCGGTGAAGCTCGTCACTTGCCTGCCTCCGTGTCCTGGTCGGGGCGCGTCCGATGGAACCAGCAGGTATCGCCCGCGGCATCGAGTGCCGAGGCCTGATCCTGGTAGGGCGGGAGTAGTACGTCGTCGCCGGGGCGCCAGCCTTCGGGCGTGACGACATTGGTTTTGTCGACCCTTTGCAACGCGGCGATGACGCGTAGCAGTTCTTCCACCGATCGGCCGATGGTGGCCGGGTAGCAGAGCCTGGCGCGAATGATGCCATCGGGATCAATAAAGAAAGTCGCGCGCAGCGTGGCCGCGTCGGGCGCATCGTCCGCAAGCATCCCGTAGGCGCGGCCGATCACCATCGACGGGTCTTCGACGACCGGAAAGCTGACGGTTACACCGAAATGCTCATGGATCGCGCGTACCCATCCCAGATGCGAATAGAGGCTGTCGACCGAGACCGCTACCAGCGCACAATTAAGCGCCGCGAACCGCTCGCTGGCGCGCGAGAGGGCGATGAATTCGCTGGTACAGACCGGCGTGAAATCGGCAGGATGCGAGAACAATAGCACCCAGCGGCCACGATAATCGGACAGATTCATTTCGCCCATGGTCGACCGCGCCTGGAAATCGGGCGCGGCATCGCCGATCTGGAGCGGCGAGCAAACGGCATTCTCGTCTGCGTTGGAACTCAACTTTTCTACTCCTGGAGGCGGTAAGCCTTGTAGCCCTTTTCTTACACGGTTACATCATACGGGTAAACGATTAAGCGGCGTTTGCGTTTCACAGGAGAGACGTCCACATGTCCGATGCCCAGCTTGTGGTTTGCCCGGTCTGCGCGAGCATCAATCGCGTTCCGGCTGCGAAGATTGGCGCCGCGCCAAATTGCGGACGATGCTCGATGCCATTGTTCCAGGGTCAGCCCATCGATGTCGATGCGACTGCGTTTGATCGCCATGTGGGACGCGGAGACCTGCCGGTTCTCGTGGATTTCTGGGCGAGCTGGTGCGGGCCGTGCCGTGCGATGGCGCCAGCGTTCAAGGCAGCGGCTGCCGATCTGGAGCCTTATGTCCGGCTGTTGAAGGTCGACACGGAAGCCGAGCAGGGCATTGCGGGGCGATACCGTATCCAGTCGATCCCGACGCTCATCCTGTTCAGGGGTGGCCGTGAGATCGCGCGACAGGCCGGCGCCATGGATCGCGCGCGACTCGTCGGATGGGTCAGGCAGGTTCTTGCTACCGTCTGAGGCGTCGGCCGCTCATCTGATAATTATAATTACTCTAAATGATGCTCTGGTACGGGCTTGTGCCAAGATGCCTGCGTACGGGATGGGACTATAATTCCAGTTTTCGGAAGGGATTGAAAAATCCGGTCAGAGCAATTAGGTCCACAAGTATAACACGATTAATATAAATATGTATCTTTTTCCTGTCGTTCTCGCAGTCGCAGGAGACGATAGAATGACAGACGAGGCTGCTCCCACCATGCCCGGGATCAGCGAACCGGCGCGCGCCGCCCCACAAAGCCGGCACCACCCGCGTATCAAAGGCCCGCGTATCAAAGGAAAGATAAGGCCATGACCGACCCGCATATCCGTGAAGCCGCCCGGATCGTCGAGGCCGCGAGCAACGCGCGGCCCGCGGTCATCCGCAGCTTCTTCGACGAGGACACATTCACCGTGACCCACGTCATCTCCGATCCCGCCACCGCCAAAGCGGCGATCATCGACAGTGTGCTGGATTTCGACCCGGCGTCGGGGCGCTCCTCCTTCGCGTCCGCTGACAAGGTGATCGACTATATCCGCAAGGGAGGTCTGGAGGTCGAATGGCTGCTCGAGACGCACGCTCATGCCGACCATCTGTCGGCCGCGCCCTACTTCCAAGAGAAGCTGGGCGGCACGCTGGCGATCGGCCGCCATATCCTCACAGTGCAGGAGGTCTTCGGCAAGATTTTCAACGAGGGCACACGCTTCGCGCGCGACGGCTCGCAGTTCGACCACCTGTTCGATGATGGCGATCGCTTCAAAGTCGGCTCGATCGAGGCGATCGCGCTGCATGTGCCGGGCCATACCCCTGCTGACATGACCTATGTGATCGGCGATGCCGCGTTCATCGGCGATACGCTGTTCATGCCCGACTATGGGACCGCCCGCGCCGACTTTCCGGGCGGCGACGCGCGCACGCTCTATCGTTCGATCCGGCGCCTGCTCTCGCTGCCCGACCAGACGGCCCTGCATCTCTGCCACGACTACAAGGCCCCCGGGCGCGATACCTATGCCTGGGAGACGTCAGTGGGCGAGGAGCGGCAGCGTAACGTCCATGTCCGCGACGGCGTGAGCGAGGACCAGTTCGTCGCCATGCGCGAGGCGCGCGATGCGACACTCGGGATGCCCCGGCTGATTCTGCCGTCCATTCAGGTCAACATGCGCGGCGGCCATATGCCGGAGCCGGAGGATAACGGCACCAGCTATCTGAAGCTGCCGGTCAACACGCTGTAACGCGATGACGCTCGAACCCATCCAATATCTGCTTGGCGCCGGATCTGGTTCGCTCGTCGGCTTCACCCTGGGTCTCGTGGGAGGCGGCGGGTCGATCCTCGCCGTCCCCCTCATGGTCTATCTGGTCGGCGTTGCCTCACCGCATGTCGCGATCGGCACCAGCGCCCTCGCGGTCGCCGTCAGTGCCGGGGCCAATCTCGTGCCCCATGCCCGCCAGCGCACAATCAAATGGCGCTGCGCTGGCATGTTCGCGGCCGCGGGTGTTGCCGGCGCCTATGTCGGATCGACACTGGGCAAGGCGTTCGACGGCCAGAAGCTGCTTTTCCTGTTCGCGCTGCTGATGATCCTCGTTGGCGCGTTGATGCTGAAAAGCCGCGGCGATCCCGGCAATCCCGATGTCCAATGCGAGCGTGAGAACGCGCCCAAGGTGATCGGCTATGGTGGCGCCACCGGCCTATTCTCGGGCTTCTTCGGCATCGGCGGCGGTTTTCTGATCGTTCCCGGGCTTATGGCCTCTACGGGGATGCCGATGCGCAACGCAGTCGGCTCATCGCTGGTTGCCGTCACCGCCTTCGGCCTGACGGCCGCGCTCAACTATGCCTTTTCCGGTCTGGTCGATTGGTGGCTTGCGGCGGTGTTCATCGGCGGCGGCATAGTCGGGGGCGTCGTCGGCGCGGCGCTCTCGCAACGGCTGTCAGCCCACAAGGGCGCGCTCAACACGATCTTCGCCTTGCTGATCTTCGCGGTCGCCGCCTACATGCTGTGGCGCAGCGCGGCTGCCATCTGGAACGGAATTTGAGCAATCCAGAAACTGCCGGACATCGGCTTTCGGCTGCCTCCTGTCTCGCTATGGAAAACGCGGTGCTGACCGGGAATTTCAATCCTCCTTCCCGCCGCGCGGGACCGCCTTCAGGAAATCCTTGAGGTCCATCGGGAAGGGAAAGACGATGGTCGAGCTGCGCTCGTTGGCGATCACGTTGAGGGTCGAGAGATAGCGCAGCTGCATCGCTTCCGGCCGCTGGCCCAGGATTTCGGCGGCCTCGAGCAGCTTCTGCGCCGCCTGCTGCTCGCCCTCGGCATTGATGATCTTGGCGCGCCGCTCGCGTTCGGCCTCGGCCTGGCGGGCGATCGCGCGGACCATCGATTCATCGATGTCGACATGCTTGATCTCGACATTGGCGACCTTGATCCCCCAGGCGTCGGTCTGCGCATCGAGGATCTTCTGGATATCGGCATTGAGCTTGTCGCGTTCGGCCAACATATCGTCCAGCTCATGCTTGCCGAGGACCGAACGCAGCGTGGTCTGGGCCAGTTCGCTGGTCGCCTGCATGAAATTCTCGACCTGGATGGTGGCCCGCTCGGGATCGATGACCCGGAAATAGATCACCGCGCTGACGCGGACGGAGACGTTGTCGCGCGAGATCACATCCTGTGTCGGCACATCGAGCACCACCGTCCGCAAATCCATCCGGACCATCTGCTGGACATAGGGAACAAGCAGGATGAGGCCGGGCCCCTTGACGCCCGTAAAGCGTCCGAGGGTGAACACCACGCCGCGCTCATATTCGCGCAGGACCTTGATCGCTGCTGTGAGGAACAGGAGGATGAGGACGAACGCCGGAATGTAGAAGGCCAGACTACCGAGCATATCCATCCTGATTCTCCTTAGTTTTCCATGGAACTGGCGAAATCCGTATCGGCCTGTGTGACGTCGAGCGTCAGGCCTTCAAGCCCTGTGACACGCACGGGCATGCCGGCTTTCAGATCGGCGGCGCCCGCCGCCTGCCAGCGTTCGCCATGCGCGAAGACATGACCGGTTCCGCCCGCCCAGTCGAGCACCGTGCCGCTGGCCCCGATCATCTCTTCCCGGCCGCTGACGATTTTTCGTCGCCGCGAAACCAGCGCCAGGCGGGCGATCACGACCGTCAGTGCCAGGCTCGCGATGGCCACGCTTGCGACGGCTGGCCAACCGATCTGGAACTGCGGGACGTCGGTGTCGATCAGGATCGCCCCGCCAAGCATGAACGCGACCAGTCCGCCAATGCCCAATATCCCGAAGGATGGCGAGAAGGCTTCCGCCGCCATCAGGGCGATGCCGAGCAGGATGAGGGCAGCGCCGGCGTAGTTCACTGGCAGCGCCGAAAAGGCATACAAGCCGGTAAGCAGACAAATCGCCCCGATCGTTCCGGGGTAGAGCGCGCCGGGGTTCATGAACTCGAACATCAGGCCATAGACGCCGATCATCATCAGGATCAGGGCGACGTTCGGATTGGTGATCGCGCCGAGAAAGCGCGTGCGCCAGTTCGGCGGCGCATCGACCAGCGTGAGATCGCGGGTTGCGAGCTTGGCCTCGTTTTCCCCCACGACGACCCTGCGCCCGTCGAGCTGGGCGAGAAGATCGGCGCGATCTCGGGCGACGAGATCGATGACATTCTGCGCGCGGGCGGCATTCGCGGACAAGCTGGCCGCAGTTTGCACGGCTGCCTCCGCCCAGTCCGCATTGCGCCCCCTGAGTTCGGCGAGCGAGCGGATATAGGCGATGGCGTCGTTGCGCGCCTTGGCCTCGCTCGCATCCTCCACTTTGGGCGCGGCCGTTTCATCCTTTTCGTCCCCGTCGCGGGGCGGCGACAGCGGATTGCCGCTGCCGCCGATCTGCACGGGCGTCGCCGCGCCGAGATTGGTGCCCGGCGCCATCGCCGCGACATGGCTGGCGTAGAGGATGTAGGTCCCGGCGCTTGCGGCCCGTCCACCGCTCGGGCTGACATAGGTCACCACCGGCACCGGCGAACGCAATATCTCCCGGATGATGTCGCGCATCGCGCTGTCGAGGCCGCCCGGTGTGTCCATCTCGATGATGACCAGCGGCGCGCGCTCGGCGGCGGCGCGCTCCAGCCCCCGAACGACATAGTCGGAGGTCGCGGGACCGATCGCACCCTGCAACGACAGTACCGGGGCCGTACGTGCAGGCTGCGCCAAGCCCGGAGCCACCCAAAACAGCAGGCCCGCCAAGAGACCCAACAGAACCAGGACAAACGACGGACAGACGGTGGAGCGGATGCGCGTTATGGGCCTCTCCTTTCCCGGCGATTTACCCGGAAGCGTTCATGCTGGACGCAAGTGTCGCGAACAGCAACCTTATGCGCAACACGCTTCCTTGCTTTTTCGGGCCATGGTAGCCTCTCATCCAGTCTTGCCGCGGGAAGTATAGCAAGAGCGCATGCGACATTGCGGGTTCGATCCCACCATGTCGCTACGTGAGTTTCCGTAGCGTCGTTCCATGCGTGGAACCGACGCGCAACGAAATTACGCTAACAATTTCGCGTTCACTCTGGCGAGGCACGCCGCGCGCCTCCGTCCGGGGTGCAGCCGCACCAAAGCTATCGATGGAGGGGCTGGGAAACGGTCGCTATCAAGCTTTCGGCACAGCGTGGTTCAGGGCCGCCTACACCCAGTTGCTGGGCCGATGAGAAGACCTCGACCATCTTGAGCGTATGGATCTCCTCGTCAGACTGCGTGACGGGATTTTCCCATTTGCGAGCATTCCAGATGGGGCGATGCGCCACCCTCTATCATGAATCGAGATACTTCGCCTTCAGGTCCTTGAGCATGTCGTGCAGCTGTTCGTGACGACCTGAGCCCATCACCTCCTCTTCATGTCGATCAAAGGCGGAGACCAGACCATCCATCACTTCCGGTGCGACGATGCGATCAGCCATCGGGAACAGGACAGTATTTTCCTTCTCGATATGCGCTCTCATGTGGCCGGCATAAGCCGTGGCTGCTTCTGAAAATTTCGCCGGTGACATTGCTGGTTCGGTTGCATTGGCCATTGCCGCAACAAGCGCGCGGCCTTGTTCATGTTCCGACAGCATCACCGATATCGGGCCGCCATCGGCCGGTAGACCGGCCTCAATCATGGCGGGAAACAACAGGCCTTCCTCTTTGCCGTGGTGGCATGTGTCGGCAAATTCCCGTAGAAACCCCAGAAATTGCATGACGTCCGCTGATGCCGCGCTCCCCTGTCTGGCTCCGTCCGAGATTTGATCGAGGATCTTGAGGGCCATCAGGATGGCGTCATGTTCGTGCTTCAGAACATCAATAGCCTGGCTCACCATCGTCTCCCGCTGATTCATTGCATGGATGGGATGATCAAACATGGAATAGACGGTGCTGTCGACCAGATTTTAGAGTCCCACTGGTGGAGGAACCCCTCCGACTTCAGTCGAAGGCTGTCACACGACTTTTCATCATCGCTACCATATCGTGTGGGCGCCCAAGTATCGCTTCAAGGTGCTGCATGGCGAGGTCCGTTTGCGGGTGCGCGAGATCATCCGGCAGGTCTGCGCCGAGATGGGCGTGACCATCATTAACGGCGCCCTGTCGCGCGATCACGTCCATATGTTCGTCGAAATACCACCGCACGTCTCGGTCAGCGACTTCGTGCGCCGGGCAAAGGGACGCTCATCCCGAAAGATCCAGCAGGAGTTCGAGCATATCCGCAAACGTTACTGGGGCCAGCGGTTCTGGGGCAGGGGCTACTTCTCGACCACTTCCGGAAACATCACCGATGACATCATCATGGGCTATCTCGACCGGCATATCCGCAAGGATGGCTTCAGCCCCTCCCCATGATCCTACCGGCGTCAGCCGGTCAGTCATTCAGGACTATTGAGGACTATTGAGCGGCTTGGTGAGGCGCGCGCCAACCATCACTGCCACCTGGAATGCGCTGCCAAGCTGCTTCGCCATGAAGAAGGGTTGCCGCCGCCAGGACGCGTTCCAGCAGTAGTTTCTGGTGTGCCGCCCGGTGCCGGACCGACAGGATCCTGCTGAACAGAAAGAAATGATCATGAAGGTCACGGCAAGAAAAGCGGAAAAATCGGTTTCTGGAGAGCAGACGCGTCTCGGTTATCCGCTGTTTGTCTTTGCCTTTTCGAATGCCGTCGACACGGTAATCACTCCGGTCGACAGGGCGCGGTGTGAAGCGGCTGACTACCCAGCCATGATGCAGCCCATTCACAGCAACCATTCGATCGGCATTTTTGACAGAATGGAGATAGCCCCGCGTTGCCACCGGCTGGTTCCCGGTTCGCTGGTGTGCACATGCACGCCATCGGACGTCCGTTCCAGCCAGTTGAGCCGGCCATCTTCGGCAAGGACGACTTCATAGGCGTTGGCCGGAATATCGGTCAGGAACGCGTTCGAGACATTGGCGGCGAGGCTCGGGCTTTCGATCACGAACCCCAATTCCGTGTTGAGATGTATCGAGCGGGGATCGAAGTTGAACGAACCGACAAACAGCCGCTGGCCATCCACCGAAAAGGTCTTGGCGTGCAGCATTGAGGCGCTGGAGCGGAGCACCGGGCCATCACTGCCACCGCCGCTGCCCGAGCCGGTGCTGATCAGGCTGCGCCTGGGCCGCTTTCCATCGGCGCGATCTGGTCCGCGCATTTCGAAAAGCCGGACACCGGCCTTGAGCAGCGGCTTGCGACGCTCCGCATAGCCGGCATGGACGATCCACACATCGGTCGACTCGAAGGCGTTGGTGAAAATGGCCACGTCCACGCCGCGAGCCGACAGCGCGGCGAGAGCATCGACCCCGGCGCGCCCTGGCACGAAATAGCCCGAGATCAACCGGGTGTCGCGTTGCGGTTCTCCAATCGTATCGTGCACCGCCGCGGCGAGCAGCGCCTCTCGTCGCGCCTTGCCGACGCCCTTGGCGGGATCGTCGCTCACCATCCGGACCGGCGCCCATTCGAGCGGCAGGGTTCCAGCGAGCGTCTGGTCGATAAACGGTAGTGAACGAATGGCCTCGACATAGGCACGAGCCGCCGGATCGCGCTCGACCAGAGACGCCTGGCGCGAAAGCCGTTTTAGTTCTTCCGAGGGAACCTCCAGCAGGATGCGCGCCGCCGGATAAGCTGACTCGCTGGACCAATAGCGATCGAAATCCCGAGACACGTCTTCGACGATGGGGCCGATGGCGAGCACGTCGAGGTCGAGGAACAGGCCCTCGTCGCGCGCGCCGAAATACTCATCGCCGATATTGCGCCCGCCGATGATGGTCGCCTGATTATCAGCGGTGAAGCTCTTGTTGTGCATGCGCCGGTTGAGCCGGGGGAAGTCGGCGAGATAGCCGAGCATCTTGGGGCGTCGCAGCACGAAGGGGTTGAACAGGCGGATTTCGATATTGGGATGCCGGTCCAGTGCCGCCAGCACGTTGTCCATTCCGGCGATGCCGTTGTCGTCAAGCAGCATCCGTACCCGCACCCCGCGGTCGGTGGCCTCGTGCACGGCTTCCAGCAACAGGGTGCCCGATCGGTCGCCGTGCCAGATATAATATTGGATATCGAGGCTGCGGACGGCGGCGCGCGCCAGCAATATCCGGGCAGCGAATGCGTCACGGCCATCGTTCAGTTGGTGGATGCCCGAATGGCCGTCCCGATCACGGGACAAAAGCGCAACGCCGCGCCCGAGCGGCGTATCGCCGGTATCCGCAATGTGCGCCGACGCTGCCCGCGGCTCGAGCGCGGGCAGCGGATAAGCCAAGCGGATGGCGATACCCACCGCCAGCAGAAGGAGCGCCAGTCCGCCCAGCCATTGCAAGACCAGAACCATATATTTGCGCAGGCGCAGCGACGGGATCAGGCGCGCGCCACCCTGCGTAACCCCAAAGCCAGTATGACGAGGAAAACGCCCCGAAACAGGAAGCTGATTCCGACGCAAAAGGCGAGGAAGACGAGGCCTGTGCCCGGTCCGCTGAACAGCAGCAGCCCGCCCAGGACAACGTCCAGAACACCCAGCAGCAGCCGCCAGACCCGGTCATGGGCGATCCTGAACGCGCTCACGATCTCGAAGATGCCGCTGACCAGCAGCCACGCGCCGATCAGCAGCACCAGCGAAAGCGCACCGGCAAAGGGGTTGAAGATCGTGACCACACCCGCAAGGATCGACAGTACGCCAAGCAGCAGTTCGATCCAGCGCGCGCGGCCGGACAGGGACGACAGGCCGGCGATGATCGCGAAAATGCCGTAGACGACCAGCATGATGCTGATCAGAACGCCGGTCGCCATTCCGGTCGCGATCGGATTGAACAGCGCCAGCAGGCCGACCAGAATCACGATCACGCCATAAGCGAGAATCCAGCCCCAGCCCGTTTTGTGGCGAATGTCATGGCTGCCCGACCCCATTTGTTGACCCATGGAAGTATCGCCCGTCATACAATCGATCTCCGATTTCTCAGCAGTGCGTGTGGGATTGTTTATGCTTTTGCCTGTCGGAGCAATGCCGTTAACCTGCCCGACCAATCCTTAATGGCTCAGAAGGGCAATCGCGCGTGCGAGTTTTTCACGGACGGTGTCGGCGGCTTTCAACAACCCGGGATTAGCGATGGCCTGCATTGAGGCCACAGGATCAATCGCCGCGACTTCAACGTCATCAGAACCGGACTGCTGCACAATGACATTGCATGGCAACATCAGGCCGACCTTATCCTCCAGCTGCAGCGCTTCATGAGCCAACGACGGATTGCAGGCCCCGAGGATCGTATACGGACGGAAGTCGACGTCGATCTTTGATTTGAGGGTCTGCTGGATATCGATCCGACTAATGACGCCAAAGCCTTCAGTTTTCAGCGCCGCCTCGGTGCGGACGATGGCGTCATCGAAGGGAACCTTTAACTTGGCGGCAATATAGTAGGTCATCGTCTGTCCTTTCATTTTGCGGAACCGGGCTTTTCCAGCCGATACGCTTGCGGTCCCCGGGGCGACAGTTGAACCCATGAATTGGTCAACCCGGTAAACCTGCAACGGCCGGGGTCGTAAAATCTTCTTCTCGAAGGAACAGGGGGCCGGGTGATCGGCTGCTAGTCTTCGCGACTTCCGCCCTCATGCTCGCCTTCTGCCTCGCCATGCGCGCTGCGGTGGCAACGGACACAGTTTTCGATGTTGGTTATCCCTTCCTCGCGGTGCTTGGTGATGATTTTTGCCGGCTGATGCTCATGGCATCCGTAGCAGGTGTACTGCTTGTAATTGCTATCCAGGTGACAGGTCGTGCAGGCTGTATTGTGATCGCGGTCGAGCAGGAAATAACGGCTGTGGTCGAATGTTGCCGGCTTCCAGTGCGCTGGCTGGTGACACGTCGCACAGGCCAGGACCTGGCCGCGATGCAGATCATCGTGCGGAGCCATGTGACAGGACTGGCAGTTCGCGCGCGCGTCGGCTTTCAGCAGGGCGTGATCAAATCGGACTGAGCTGGCCTTGGTCAGCCTCGGTCTTGGGTGATCGCTGTGGCAGGCCATACAATCGGGCTCGGTCAGCGCCTGATGGAAAGCCGGCCTTCGTTCCGATTGCCGGATCTCGACACCCTTTGTTGTGCGCAGGCCGATATCAGCCACGACATGGCAGCTGGTGCAGCGTTCGGCTGACGCCCCCTGAAACGGGGCATGGCACGCGAAGCAATTGTTCTGCAGCGCCGAATGCGCCGGGATCAGGTTGCCGGGACTGACCATCTCATGCGGGCGAAGGAAGCTCAGGCAGATGATCGCCGTCAGTATCAGCGAAATCCCGATCCAGAGGGAGCGTTTCATTTCCACCCCCAGAAGAGGAAGGTCGAAAGGATGTGGGCGGCGGCAAGTACAGCGAAGGCCAGCGCAATCGGCAGGTGAATGGTCCGCCATTTGCGCACCAGCCCCGCCGCCAGGCTGTTCCAGAACAGCTGCTGATCGATTTCACTGTCGGTGAGCCCTTCATCGCGTAGCTCAGTCTTGGCCTGCTTCATCCAGCGCTGTGAACGCTGGACGAGATACTTGCCGGTCAGGCCGCTGGTGATGTTCACCGCCATGGCGGCGACAGCGAGCCAGGCGAGGATGGCATTGAAGTGGATACCTGCGTGGACGAGGACGAGCGTGGCGCCGATCCAGGCCAGCCATTCGTGAAGCCGTAGCAGGCGGACCGGATTTGAGCTCTTGATCACGCCGCGCTTACGCAGCGAATGGCCAAATGAAAGAAGGATCAGGATCACGCCGGGGATCCCAAGGTAGCGTCCGATCCAGACCAGATCCGTCAGGTGAAGGATAAGATCGATGAACAGGGTGACCACGGCAAGGACGACCAGCCTGAAGTAGAATGGCAGAATCTCTTTTAGGATAAGGCGGATTTTCATGTTGCGCGGCCGATCGACACGCCGACATCAATGCCGGCCCGGCAGCATGCGGCGCAAGGTATCGTCTTTGACGACATAATGATGGTATAGGCCCGCGAGGGCATGGAGGCCGATCAGTAAATATCCTATCGTCCCGACCGTCTCGTGTATCTTCTTCACCTGCTCCGCCAGAGTCTTGCTCTGGCCGACCAGAGCGGGGAGTTCCAGGCCAAAGAATGGGATGGTTTTGCCTGAGGCGCTCAGGATCACCCAACCTGCGACGGGCATTGCCACCATGAAGGCGTAAAGCGCAAAATGCGTCGTACTGGCCAGCAGCGCCTGCCAAACTGGCGGTTCCGGCGTGATCGGCGGCTGACGGCTGGCGAGGCGCGCCATCAAGCGGATGACAATCAGGGCCAGCACAGCCAGTCCGAGCATGAAATGCCAGGTTTTCAGCCCCTCACGTATGTCGGTTCCCTTGGGGTAGTTCTCCCGGAGCAGGATGGTCGCATAAACGGCGGAAATCAGCAGCACCGTGACCCAGTGGAGAGCGATCGACAGGGAGGAGAAACGCTGACGGCTATCGACTGGATTCATTGCAAGCCTCACATTCATGTTTCATCATGGGAGCTACAAGCACGAAATGCATTGTTCTTGATCAAGGGGTTGTCGTCGCCAAACGACCGTGCCGAAGATCGCGCCAATGCCAGACCGTAAACGCACTGTCCCCTTCCGAGAACAGGAAGGTACCCGCGATCGCCGCGACGAGAGTAGTCAGTGGAAGAGCCTCAGCGGCGCGTCCCAGACCTTGAACCTGTCCTTGCCAGCGAGTTTTGCCATGAACATCGGAATCTCCCTTGTCCATGTTGCATAAAGCAGCTTGCTGACGGCAGTCTGACCGCAGTGACACACCCCGATGCAGGCCGAGATCCTCAAGCAACGCCGGCCCCATCGGGATCATTGTTACGACGAGGTTCAGCCATTCGAGACGCCGCAAGGTGAGCAGTTCGAGATCGTCGCCAGTGGATTGAGTGAAATGCTGATGCGCAGCGAGGAGCTGACCGGGGCGCTCTTTAACTATTCAACATTAATCTGAAGCTGGAAGCCGGTGACAAGGGAGGGGTGCATGGATGAATTCGCAATATGCTTCCTGGCTGGCGCGGCCGCGTGGCTGGTGCTTCAGGTTCTGGCTGTATGGAAGCTGCGCGGGATGTGGAAAAAAGCTGCATGGCTATCCGGTATTACCATGGCCCTTGCTCTGGTCGTGGCCATATTGGGCGTTCTGTCTGGTTCCAATCTCGCACCGATCTGGGTCGTCTTTGCCATGCCCGTTTGTCTCTTGTGGATCGTGTCGCTCTGGACTGTGCGCGGCGTCGTCTGGGTGGTCGTCCGATAATTTGTGGTGATATCCTTCTGCTGTAAGCAGCCACACGGAGCTAATTTTCAGCATAACCGCCGAGGATCAGTTCGTCAGATCTTGCGCCCCCAGCACAGGGGAGGTGGGACGGACTGCGTTGACTGCCAGTTGCACAAGGGCTTCTTCAACCCACAAGCTTCCTGCCCCGCTTGCGGGGCGCCCCATGCGATGAGTGCGGCCTCGACATCGGCGTATTGGATCGCGGGCGCGATCCTGATCCAGAGACGGGTACCTTCCGGACCGACCGTGGCATCCAGCGCGGTGCCGGCCGGAAGGCGGCGCCCGCTTTGGGGTTCGAGCGCTTCGTGGTCGATCGTCAGGCTTCCCGACAGCACGAGAAATTCCAGTCCACGTGCATTTGCGACGGTTATGCCTCGTCGTCAGCATTTATCTATGCGTTCCGGACGGAAATGGGAGCGAGTCCGCAACTCTACATGCGCGGCGACGCGTTCAGGCTCTGATTCTCTACGCCCCCGCGGACATCTGGATCTGCGAATTTTCGTTACGGCCAGCTCATATCGACGGGGATGTGCCGATACGTAATCTTCCCGATGTCAGAGCCGGCGAGGTCCTGCGAGCCTGACACACCCACAGCGGGATTGCGTCTGCGCAAACAGGAGGAGAAAGGGACTATGGATACATCGCATGCGAATGCGCTGCTGCAAAAGCATGCAGTCCTCGACCGCCAGATCCGGGAAGAGATGAGCCGCCCCATGCCGGACGACGTCATGATTCAGCAGCTTAAGAAGCAAAAGCTACGCCTCAAGGAAGAACTGGCCAGGCATTGAAGCCTGCCCCGGGCGTGAGCCATGAACCGGCCCGATCGTTCTGGCCGGTTCTCGATCCAGCCCAACTCCGCGTCTGAAGCATCGTGGACGCTTGGGCGCGCAGCGGCCCAAGAGATCAGAGACAGTCGAAACGGGGGAGGGGGCGCCTTTTGCTCCATGAAGGATAACCGTCCGCCCTCAATCGTCCATGCCCGCCATGATCGGCCTGGCACCAGTCGCTCGCCAATGTCGTCGATTGACTCCCCAATATATGATTCATATACGAACCATATATTGTGAATAGCGGCGAAGGGCATCCATGGGCATTGTGAAAATCAACGACGAGCTGCACGAAGAGGTCCGCAGGGCCAGCACCGTGATGTGCCGTTCCATCAATGCGCAAGCCGAATTCTGGATGAAGATCGGTATGCTCGCCGAGGCAAGCCCCACCTTGTCATTCAATGACATCGTCAAGACGCAATTGTCCGCAGCACATGTTCGCCTCGTCGAAACGGCCCCTGTCTGACATGGTGAAGACATCTGACGAACTGGCGCTGATGCGTGTTTCCGGCAGGCTGCTGGCGTCCGTCTTCGAGATGCTGGACGAGCAAGACCTCGCCGGCATGTCGACATTGCAGGTCAACGATCTGGTCGATCGCTTCATCACCGTGGAGCTCGCCGCGCGTCCGGCGAGCAAAGGGCAGTACGGCTTCAAATTCGTCCTGAACAGCTCGATCAATCACGTCGTGTGCCACGGGGTTCCGGATGCAGACGAGATCGTCCGGGACGGCGACATCATCAACCTCGACATCACGCTGGAGAAGAACGGCTTCATTGCGGACTCGAGCAAGACCTATCTGATCGGCACCGTCTCATCTGCTGCAAAACGGATGGTGCGTGTCGCCCAGGAGGCGATGTGGAAAGGCATAGGGCAGGTGCGGCCTGGCGCCCATATCGGCGCCATCGGCTTCGCAATCGAGCGGCACGCCAAAAAGAACGGCTATTCGGTTGTGCGTGAATTTTGCGGGCACGGCATTGGTCGCGAGATGCACGAGGAGCCGCAAGTGATGAATTTCGGGCGGCCGGACGCGGGCGTGCGCCTGCGCGAAGGCATGGTTTTCACGATCGAACCGATGATCAATCAGGGTACGCGCAAGGTCACTACCCAAGACGATGGATGGACGGTCGTGACCAACGACCGGAAGCTATCGGCCCAGTTCGAGCATACGGTCGCGGTTACCGGGAACGGTGTCGAAGTCCTGACTTTGCGGCGCGACGAAATGCCGATGCTGGCACGCGTAGCGTAGTGCCCTCACGGGGGCTTCGTGGCAGTTTCTCCCCGGAAGCGGCCCGAGGACTAACCAAGAAAATCGGGCGTTCACGCCTGCGATGCCGATCAGATCCCTTGGTCTTAAATCGTCGATCCGGTCGATCAGGGCACTCTCGCCGATACTGTCGGGCACGTCGGCCAGCCATTCCAGCAGATTACGGACGCCATCCCGCGGGCCGCGTTCCGTTGAGGCACGCCTGGCGGCGTGCCTGACGAGAGTTCCACTGGGGATATTGCTTAATTACGCGCGCGGGGCATGCGCTTAGATGCATTCGACGGCCGATGAGGGCTGTGCCCTGCTGTTTCCGTCTGATGTGCATTGCGCCGAGGTCGAACTATGTGCCCGTATTCATCGACTGCAGGTCTCGAAACTGGACAACATATGACCAAGGAATCCCTTATTGAGAGCCCGCTGGACGGTTTGTCCGCAACGCAGGTTCGCGAGCGGCTCGACCGGGACGGGCCGAACGAGCTCCCGCGGCAGAAGAAACGCTCACCATGGCGGATTGCGCTCGAGGTGCTTCGCGAGCCGATGTTGGCGCTGCTGCTTGCCGCAGGGCTCACCTACCTCCTTCTGGGCGACACGGGAGAGGCGTTGATCCTGCTTCTGTTCGCGTGTTTCTCGATATTGCTGACCGTGGTGCAGGAAGCCCGGACCGAGAATGTGCTGGAAGCGCTGCGGGATCTTTCAGCGCCGCGTGCGCTTGTCATGCGCGATGGCGGGACCGTGCGGGTGCCGGGCCGCGAGGTCGTTCAAGGCGACATCCTCGTTCTTGATGAAGGGGACAGGATCGCGGCGGACGCGCTGGTGCTGCGGACCCAGGGGCTCGAATGCGATGAATCGCTTCTGACAGGGGAATCCGTTCCAGTGCGCAAGCGCAGCGCTCTTCAGGGGGATGCGGTCGCGCATGAACCTGGCGGGGACGATCTGCCTTATGTCTTTGGCGGCGCGATCGTTACGCGCGGTGGAGGCCTCGCCTGTGTGACGGCCACGGGTCCCCGCAGCCGCATCGGCGAGATTGGCAGGTCGTTATCCAGCGTCGAGACCGAAGCGCCCCGGCTGCAGCATGAGATGCGCAGGATCGTGCGCATCTGCGCGGCTGGTGGCATCGCGGTCGCTGCCCTGGTGGTTCTCCTCTACGGGCTGGTGCGCGGGGGATGGCTCGATGCATTGCTCGCCGGCATCGCGATCGGAATGTCGCTTCTGCCCGAGGAGTTCCCGGTCGTCCTTGCGATCTTCATGGCAATGGGGGCCTGGCGGATCGCGCAGGTCGGCGTGCTCACCCGGCGGGCGTCGGCGATTGAGTCCATGGGTGCGGCGACGGTCCTTTGCACGGACAAGACCGGAACGCTGACCCAGAACAGGATGGTTGCAGCCGAACTCTGGATGGCATCCGGCGAAACGGCCGATCTTGGAGCCGGGATGGCCAGCGATCGTTTCGATGAGCTATTGCGATATGGTGCGATGGCGAGCGCCCCGATCCCCGTCGATCCGATGGAGGTGGCCTTCCACGAAGCTGCCGTTTCGGCGGCCTGCCAGGACGTACGCGGATGGACGCTGGTCCATACCAACGCTCTGCGACCTGATTTGCTGGCAATGTCGAATATCTGGGAGAGTCCCGGGGAGGAGGCGACATTCGCCGCCGCGGCCAAGGGCGCGCCCGAGGCGATTGGCCGCCTGTGCAGGCTCGACACGGAGGGCCAGGCCCGGCTCGAGGCGGCGGCCACCGCGATGGCGGTGCGCGGCATGCGTGTCCTTGGTGTGGCGGCCGGACGTATCCCGCGCGAGACGGCGGCGCAGGACCATCTCGAGCATGATTTTGAGCTGCTTGGACTTGTTGGATTGAAGGATCCGCTCCGCTCTGGTGTCAAAGAGGCGATTGCCCAATGCAGGACTGCCGGGATCCGTGTGATCATGATCACGGGTGACTATGCGGCAACAGCGCAGGCGATCGGCGCGGAAGCGGGTCTCGATGCCGGTGAAACGCTCACGGGACCGATTATCAGCACCCTGAGCGATGAGGAATTGTCGGAGCGGATCAAAACCGTCTCGATCTGCGCGCGGACGATGCCCGATCAGAAATTGCGGATCGTTTCGGCGCTCAAGGCTGCTGGTGACATCGTCGCCATGACGGGTGACGGCGTCAACGATGCACCAGCGTTGCGGGCCGCACATATCGGTGTCGCCATGGGCAAGCGCGGTACCGATGTTGCGCGGGAGGCGTCCTCAATCGTGCTGGTGGAGGACGATTTTGGCGCGATCGTCTCGGCGATCCGGCTCGGGCGGCGGATCTATGACAATATCCGAAAGGCGATAGGCTTCATTTTCGCGGTTCATGTGCCGATCGCGGGGCTTGCGCTATTGCCGCTGCTCCTGGGTATGCCGATTTTGTTGGGCCCCATCCAGATCGCCCTCCTCGAGATGATCATCGATCCGGTCTGCGCGCTTGTGTTCGAGGCAGAGCAGGAAGAGGAGAATTTGATGCAGCGGCCGCCGCGTGCGCCGCAGGAGCGTTTGTTCAACCTGCCTTTGGTGGCAAGTTCCATGTTTCAAGGGGGGCTGGCCCTCGCGGTGCTCGGTGCGATCCTCGTCGCCTCGGGTCGTATTTCGTTGCCGGTTGAAGAATTAAGGACATTCATGTTCTTTGCTCTTGTCGCCTCGGTGATTGCCCTGGTTCTCGCCCATCGGTCGTTCAGTGCGCATATCAGCCAGGCGGTTGTCCGGCACAATGTGGCGTTCCGCTTTGTCCTGGGATTTATCCTGGCCGGGACGGTCCTGATCTTCGGGGTTGAACCGCTTCAGCAGCGTTTGGGTTTTGCGCCACTGGGCTGGGTTGAGGTCGGCTTGATCATATTGACAGGCGTTGCGTTGCTCGGCGCCTTTGAACTGATCAAAGCGGTCGGCGCACACCTGGCGCCGTTGATCAGGTCGGGGGGTAGCCGTCGCCTATCTTGAATCTGGAACTTTTATGCGGCGCGCTTCCGGGTAGCGGCGGACGGTGGCCGAGGCGGTGCAATCGCGGCTGGCCTGACAGTCTTCACCCTGTTCATGGAGCGTGGAACGGTTGAGGCATCGCTCGATTGCAGGGGGGAGCGGATGGCGCGGTAGGTGCAGATACGCACGCGGATTCGGGTCAACGATGCCGGATGGGCATGCGTCGGCTCTTCGTTGGATCCAATTGCGCGAATGCTCGTTCCGAAGGTTTTTGCGAGCATGATCCAAGCGCGCATTTGGCCAGCGGTCGCGCTTTCAGCGCCGCGGCTTCGCACTGCCGAGCATAGCGCTCGTTGATAAACTGGGCGGTTTCAAGCCCGATGCTGTCGCCGGGAATGAGGCACCCGAGCATCGCCCCAGGTCCTTATCGCGCCGATGGCGACGTGCTTTGACGCGGGGTCCGGTGCGTCGGCTCGAGACCGATGACATCGGTCGAGGCAAGCAGATAAACATCCTCTCCCCCGAAGAAGGCCTCGACGCGTTCGTCGTTGTTGTCCGGACGAGGGATCTGGCCGAAGCGGCCTTGCCAACGCTGATCAACAAACTCCAGCAGTGCATCCCAAGCGGCGGAA
Organism: Sphingopyxis granuli NBRC 100800; assembly: GCF_001591045.1. Lineage (GTDB taxonomy): Bacteria > Pseudomonadota > Alphaproteobacteria > Sphingomonadales > Sphingomonadaceae > Sphingopyxis > Sphingopyxis granuli. The sequence goes on from NZ_BCUA01000001.1 coordinate 64,197, forward strand.
TCGGTGTCGTAGACCGCAAGCGTCTCTTGCCCCTGATAGAGAATGATGAGAACTATGGCCTGCATGGGCGCGTCCAGTCGGCTGCGCCGACATGGCGCGTGGGGGCGTCCTACCTGCTAGTTTCGGCTCACACCTACCTTCAATAAGTAATCTTCCCAATCTTGAATTCGATCTGTCCTCACCCGATGCAGATGTTTTTATAGAAGAACATCCCAAAAGGTGTAAATATTCTGTTAATAATATTTATTTGATTTCGTTATGCGCTATAGCATGACGTTGTCTATGCTGTCCGGATGGGCAACATTCCCGTGTCCGTCTTGTCATATTCTTGTAGAGCGCATTGCCGGGCCTGCTTTGCTCGATCCCGTCCGCCAAGGCCGATGGGTATTGGGTCGATTGCCCGGATTTGCCCGCTGCGTTAGGCTTTTGCTGAACGACAGGCCCGGTGGAACCGAGATGGGACAGCTGACGACAGTCGAAGCGGCCAACTGGATGGCATTGTATCTGGCGACCGGGATCTGTTGCGCGATGGCGTTCGCGCTCTCGATCGGGATGATGCTATGCGCGGTGTACCGCGAACGCAGCTGGACCGCAGTGACCTCCTGGCAAGCGGCGCTGTTGTTTGTGCCGCGAACCTGGTGGCGTTGGCAGAAGCTCTATTTGACCTCAATGCCCGTGACCCTCGCGATCGTCATCTTGTTCGCGGCCTCGATGAACTGGGGCTAGAGGCCGAAGCCGCGCAGGACGGCTGGTGCAATCCGGTTCCGCTCGAGATCGAGCGGTGAGACGCAGACGAGCGGAGCGAGTTGCTCCATTTGCGGGTGCGTTGCGGCTTTCGAAAGCAGGTACATCTCGTCATTCGAGCCCATGGCTTCGACCATGACGTGCCGGATTTCACCCGTGGATCTCGATCGCGCCTCAAGAAGGAAATCCGGCCGGCAGGGACCGATCTGGGTCAGGGTGTCGAACACAGGCTTCTCGATCATCAGGTCGATATCATAGCGGTCAAATGTCACGCGTAGCTTGATCAAATCGCGCAGCACCGCGCGCTCGAATTCGGAGTCGACGGGCATGAACCGTCGGCCCGAAAGGATCGGCTGGGCGTATGCGCGAAGCGGCGCATATCCATGCGCCTCGGGATATTGTCCGGCCACGATGAGGACCAGATAGGGACCCTTGATGGTATTGCCGCGCACGGAGGGAGATTGCACGCGGTTGGCGATCACGACCGGATCCGAGCCCGACACCTGGATCGTCGCGCCGCGGAACTCATGTGCGAAAAGGGCCAGGAAGGCCTGGGGCGCATGGCCACGCGGCCAACGGCGGGCTATTGCGCGCAGGCTGGCATAAACGCGTTTGCTGTGGAGCGCCTGCGCATGGGTCCAGAAAGCGCGACCGAGCTCGATCCCTGGCGCGATTTCGATTCTTGTCGCAGCGGCGGACAGGGTTCGGAACTCATCGCTGATCGAATGGCCGACATGATCTTCGCCAAGCGGCGGGACGCGGTTGAGACCGGAAATATGGAGGAGGCGCCAAAGCAGGCGGGCGAGCCGGGGGACTGAACCCTGGCGCGTCCGGTCGTCGCTACTGTCTTCTTCGGGCTTTTGCGCGAGCTTCTCCGGTGCCGGGCGCAGCACTTCGAAATAACCCATTGGCGGATCGGCGGCGCTTTCATGGGTGCGCACCTCGCTGAGCCGATTGGTGGCCTGCTCACGGAAAAAAGGGCAGTCGGGATGGTGCTCGGGGCGGTCGGTGCTGGTGAGCCGGCGAAGATAATAGGTTTCAGCCTCGGACAGGAAGGCGGGGGTCAGGATCGGCGGTGAAGCGCCGGGCTGCAGACAATCGCAGGCGATCCATTTCTCCCCAATGCGGGCTTGCTGGACGAGGGTGATGCCGGCCTCTTCGTCATGCCTTGAGCCCCTGCCGGAATACCATCGGACAAGGGCGTCGCGCACAGGTTGGGGCAGCGGAATTCTGCCCGTGCCAAGGCCATTGGTGCGGCGAGGGATCAGCCACATGCGCTGCCGTCCCAGGCCCTCATCGTCCGACTCTGATGGCGGCGGCGCGGATTGACAAGGTTGGATTTGATCCTCTCCACTTGGCTCAAGTGCGAATTGGAGAGGATCTCATGCGAGCATTTCTGATCGGCATCGCGGTCGCCGCGATAGGGTGGGGAACCAATGGTGTGGCTGCGGAGCCGCCGCTGGCGGCGCGTAGCGTACAGTTGATTTCGATGGGAGCCACCAGTCCGCAGAGGCCGCTCCGGGCGGGCGAGGATGTCGAGGATGAGGCCCCTCAGGCGGCTGATCACGCGGCGTTGCCGGCACTGCCCCCCGCGTTCCGCATCCACGATCTGAGCCGCCGCTGGGTGGAGTTTCAGATGGTTGACAGTTTCAGCGCTGCGCCGGAGGTACCGGCGCGTACCAGTGTGGCGCAGCCGTCGGTGCCGCCCTCCACAGGTCTGCTCCCGGCGGCAGGATCGATCCCCGTCCCGATCTGGATGCGGGGCGGACCCATATTTGCGTCCGCTTCGCCGCGTTACGTGCCGGAATGTTCCGCAGCGCCCTACCGCCCGACCGGCTTCCTGCGGTCTGATGCGGAGTTCCGCCGGGCGACCTATTATGGATTGATGAGCAATATTGCATGTGAACATGGCATCCCGGTCGGTCTGTTCGACGCAATGATCATCCGGGAAAGTCAGTATCAGCCCAACATTTATTCGCCCAAAAATGCCTTCGGGTTGACCCAGTTGATGCCGGGAACGGCGGCGCAGCTGGGGGTCGACCGCTACCATGTGGAGAGCAACCTTCGAGGCGGCGCCAAATATCTGCGGCGGCAACTCGACCGCTTTGGTCACTATCACCTTGCCCTGGCGGCCTACAACGCTGGACCCGGCCGCGTCCGGAACGGGGCCGTGCCGCGGATCCCGGAAACGCGGGAGTATGTCGACAATGTGCTGATGAACTGGTCGCGGCTGAGCGGTTATGAGCGCCGGGCAACCATAGTCCCCCAAGTGACCGCTGTCCCGGCAACGGCGGCACGTCCTGCCGGGCGCGCTGCGACAGTGTCGACCTTTTGAACCAGGGCGTGCGGCGTGCGGTGCGTCGTTGGCGCGATAGCCGCGCCTAGATCTGGAAATCATCGCCATCTGTGATCCGTGCCCGTCGTTCACGGATCTTCACGACTTCTTCGGCGACCCGCTTGACGACCGCCTTCTGGAGCGGGGCGCCCCAATCGCGTTTCACCTCCGATCCGTCGATGCCGTTGATCTCATCGAGCGCCTCGATGATCTTGCGGGGCAGGCCGGCGAACATCTCGCAGAGCATCGAAATGACGGTCGCATATCGCTCCCTGTCGGGCAATTCGAGGCCTTTGAAGGTCTCGATGCAGATATACGCCTGCAGGATGTTGGTGCCGAGCGCGTGAAGAATTTTCTCAAGTTCAGGCAGGGTCATCACCGACCGTTTGTCGGGATCGCTATGAAGGAGGAGGCCAAGGCGGGATTTGCTGATCCCGGTCATATGCGCCAGCCTGCGCTGCGCGGTGTCCCGCACAGCCATGGTTTGAAGGATCAGGGGTACGTAATCCCGCTGCGGTTCGTCGCGTTCGACGGCCTCCACAACTTACGCCCCCACTTTGGCAAGAGATGACATTTCGATCTCGCATTGCCGCCTGGATCAAGGGAGACAATCATAGGCGAATCGGCAATGCAAGCCTGGTTTGAGCCATGTGGGCGGGTAATTGGTTGGCTAACACACTGTGGACCAAGCCGTTTAACTGGAATGACCGTTGGCGAATCCGTTACGTCCGAATGGGTCTGGGCCGCTGAGATCCAGCTTGTCCATGACCTGCGCGGCCTTCTGTTCGACCACATAATCGAACAAAAGGAATGATAAGGCATCCGCCACAGTCAGCTTGGAGTCGAGCTGGCGGCTCAGTAAATCCTTCACTTCATCAAGGCTTGTTGCGCTCGTTCTGGAAATATTGAGACGAATTCGAATGGTCCCGTCCGATGGAATTGAAGTAAGATGTTCCTTGAGAGTGCGGGTATCGTGGCTTCCGATCTTTTCGGTACGGGAACTTCTATGGTCGATCAGATTCGAAAGCGTCTGATGATGCAGGGTTTCATTTGAATGCAGGCGGATGCCTTCGGTTGTCAGCCGGAACAGGGGTTCGGAGATATTGAGGGTGATGTCTCGTGAGTCTGCGGCGCCCATAGTGCCCACGTCCTGAAGTTGCGATCCATAAGAAGCCCGATCTACGCGTCTGGCTTACGGCAGCGATTATGAACCGAGAATGGTTAAGTTCCGATAATCGTGCCGCCGAATCTACCGCGATTGCCGCGTGCCCGCAAATGCGGGGCAAGCCGCCCCGCAATCACGGGCATCTTGCCCCGTTTTGACGGGCAGCCCGCCCCGGATGTCGGGGCACCGTGCCCCGTGGCCATGATAAAAAAGTCGAGAATCGCAAAATGATGGGCGAATCGAGGGAACCTCCTCGGGCCGCCCGTTGCGACCACGCAAGGCATCTGACCACCCTTTCACTTGGGCGCGGATCCGTCGCGTCTCCATGTGAAGGGAACCCAACATGCAGTCAGTCCTGAAAAAGAGCGGACGCACGGAGCGGGCGATCGTCGCCATCGCCCTCCTCCTGTTCGCCTGTCTCTGGTTCGCGGGGCCAGCATTCGCCGGCGCCGATACCACCTTCGATACCGCGCTCACCAAGTTCACCGACTTCCTCGAGGGTTCGGGCGGCAAGATCATCACCGTGCTCAGCCTTGCCGGCGGCATTGTCGCGCTGGCGTCGGGTCGCTTTTCCATGGGGCAGATCGCTATCCCGGTTGGGGTCGGGGTTGGTGCCGGGACCGGCATTCCGATCGTCACGTCCACTGTGACGGCGACGATCTGAGCGTTCCTGCGGTCGGACGAAGTAGCAGCTTCGACCGATCCAAGGAGAGGGTGGTGCAATGGCCGCGGACAAGTACGTTATCCCGACTCATCTGGATGATCCCGAGCTGATCGGGCTGTGGACCCTGGATGAGTTCCTGGCGATGATCATACCCTTCGCGTGGGGGATCCTGTCTCAGCATATTCTCATCGGCATGGCGCTTTCGGGTGCAGGCTGGTGGGGTCTCAGAAAAGCTAAGGCAGGCCGGGCGACATCGTGGCTTCTCCATCTGGCCTATTGGTATCTTCCGGCCGGGTTCACCGGTCTGAGAGCCACGCCACCCTCGTACCTTCGATTGATGGCGGGGTGATATGGAACTTTCCTACAGTCATTCGCACAGCCAGCGCATCCTGCGACAGCGGAACATCCTCGCGATCGTCGCGAGCGGGCTCGGCGCGCTGACCCTGTTGCTGTTCATCTTCACCGTGTCGAGGGACCGGGAGGTCGTGCTGCAACCCATTTTGCGCTCGCCCGTCACGGTGAGCTCGGCCGGGGTCAGCCGCGAATATCTCGAGATGATCACCCGCGATACCGTGGTGCTCACCCTCAATCGCAGCCCGCAGAATCTCGAATACTGGATGAATTCGGTGCTCGATATCACGGCGCCGTCCGCCCAGGGCAAAATCAAGGCCGATCTGCTCAAGATCGTCAACGAACAGCGGGGATCTTCGATCTCCCAATTCTACACCATCGAGAAAATGGACCTCGACACGAAGAACCTTCGCTCGGAGGTGACGGGCAGTCTGCACACCATCGTCGGCAACAAGGTCATTTCGAACGAGCGTCGGACCTTCCGGTACGACTGGGAATATTCAGGCCTGTCCCTGAAGCTGATCGGCTTCGGCATGGTGGTGGCCGAGCAGGGGAAGGAAAAATGATGTCGGTCTATGTCATCGGCAGTGCCGCGGCCGGCACGGCCTTCCTCTCGCGCGTCCATTGCCATTTGAGCCGGTGCATGGGCGCAGGACTGCTGGCGATCGCCGTGCTTCTCGTCGCAGAACCGGCGAGGGCGGACCAGACGATCATGGCGTCGGACAGTGCCCAGGTCGACTGCCAGGCGTCGGCCAAGGACCTCACGCGCATCAGCCTTGTCGAGGATGAGTTCGCGTCGGTCTCGAAGATCTCGACCGGCAACCCGATCGATGACTTTTCGGTCGTCAACGAGCCTGTCCGCGGCGATATTTATCTATCCGTTCCTGATGGATTTGCCCGCAGCGCCCTCTCATTTTTCGCCACGAGCAAGCGCGGATATGTCTACAAGTTCGTGTGCCGGATCGGTGGCGACCAGGCCGCGCAAGTCTTCGTTTCCAATCCGGCGATCGCGAATGAACGAGCCGCTGAGAACGGTCCGGCGGAAAAGCTCGGGACGCGCGATGCCGCTGTCGAGCTTGTGCAGGCCATGTACTCGAATGCGGTCGCCGACGGCTATGAGATGCGGCAGCGCGCCTTGCGACCGGTCTATGTCGGTACGCTCCAGGTGCAGATGATCGCCGAATACCGGGGTTCGGAACTTACCGGCAAGGTTTTGCGCATCGAAAACAAGGGCGCGTCCGAAATCGAGCTGACCGAAGCCATGGTCGCCCCCGCCAGTGCGCTGGCCGTGTCGATTGCCGAGGGCCGGCTCGCCCCGGGCAAGGTCACGACGGCCTACCTCGTCTCCCAGAACGCCCAATACGCGCAGACACAAAGGTGAGGACATGGCCCTATCCGATTTCTTGAACCGTAAGCGTCCTCCCCTCGATGGTGGGACGGGCGAGGGCGTCTCGCCGCTTTCGGGCGACCTTGCCGGGAACGAGGCGGTTCGACGGAAGCAGCGGCTGCTCCTGGCAGGCGCGGCGGGCGGCGGCCTCATCCTGTCCTCCTTCTGGATTTTCAGCGGTGGGGACAGCGAGAAACTCGGTGAGGATGGCGTCAGCGAGGTCACCGTCTCGACCAAGGATCTGGTAAATCGCAACCTCTCCCAGCAGGAGTGGATGGCGCTCTCGGAGAACAGATTCCAGTCGACGGAAAACCAGCTCAAATCGATCGACGGGCAGAACCGGCGGCTCGAGATGCTGACCGCGCAGGTCGAGACGCTCAAGGGTCAGAATCAGGCGATGCAGGCCGATGGTCAGCGGGTTTTGTCGGCGTATCAGTCAGAAAATGAGCAGCTGAGGCGGCAGATCAGCGAACGTCAGGTGGCCGCCGCTCCGGCGCCTGGGCCGGCGGCGCTCTATGGCCCGAACGGGCCCCAGGGCTATCAGCGGCCGGACGGTCCAGCAGGGGGTCCGGGCCGCGGCGCGATCGGTGGGCCGAGCGAGGTCAAACTTGTCAGCTTCTCGACGGCTGAGACGGGTAACGCCACGCGCGTCGCCAAGGGGAATACTACCTATGCCGACAGCATCAACTATCTGCCGCCTAACAGCTTCGCACGGGCCAAGGTCATCGTCGGCGTCGACGCCAGTGCCGGCGTCAACAGCCAGACAGACCCGCTTCCTGTCGTCCTGCGCGTCACTGGTCCGGCCCGTTCGGTCTACCAGAACGGGCGGTTGCTCACGACCAGGATCGATGGGTGTCTCGTCAATGGCGCGGCGCGTGGCGACCTCTCGAGCGAGAAAGTCTATGTGAAGCTGCAGAAGATGACCTGCCCGCAGCCCGGTGGCCGTTATGCGGTGTCCGAGGTGAAGGGCTTCCTCGCCTTCGGCGGGAAGACCGGGGTGCGAGGCAGGGTTGTGTCCCGCGAGGGTTCGCTTGTCACCCAAGCCTTCATCGCGGGTCTGGCCGGCGGCTTTGGCCGCGGTTTCTCAGCGAACGCGAACAGCGTGTTCCAGGGCACCAATATCACCACCAACGGAAAGCGCGAGAAGCTCTCGACCGGCGAGATTCTGGAGGGAGGCTTTGGCGAGGGCATGGCCCAAACGGGCGACATGGTCTCGAAATATCTGATCGAGCGCGCCGAGCAATATCAGCCGGTCATTGAAATGCCGACCGGAATCGACGTCGAAATTGTCTTCCTGGAGGGTGTCTATGTCCGCAATTGACCGTATCCGCTCGCTTACCCGGCGATCGCGCCTTTTGGTCGCGACCGCCGCGGGCCTGAGCCTGGCTGGCATCGCGCTTGCTGCCGATGCCAGCAGTGCCGAGGATCGTGTCCGGGCGTTGTTGAAAACGCGGCTGCCCAAGACGTCTGTAACGGCGATCGACTGCGGGAAGGTCGGCGGACTGTGCGAAATCACCGCAGGCGAGAATCTCTTCTATGTCGATTCCGGGGCTCGCTACCTCGTGATCGGCCGGGTCTACGACATGGAGACCCGGCAGGACATCACGGCAGCGCGGCTGCTCGAGATGAATCCCGACATGCTGGTCGGGTCTGCGGCGCGCGCGAATGCGCTGGCAAGTGGCGGGGAGGAGGAAGGGGCGCAGCAACTGGCGGCTGCGCCGACACGGATTGAGCGCCCCGTCGCCCCCGCGCAAGCGCGCAAGCTTTCACTGTCCGGCTTGCCGCGGGATGGCGCGATTATCTGGGGCAATCCGTCGGGCCAGACCGTTACGGTCTTTTCCGACTTCCGGTGCGGATATTGCCGCGCTCTGACAGGCGTTCTCAAGGACATGAACGTGCGGGTCGTTGAGCGACCGATCTCGGTGCTGGGCAGCCGGGATGTCGCGGCCCGGGTCTATTGCGCGAGGAACCGCGAAGCCGCGCTTCATGCCGCTTATGCCGGGGAGCCGATCAAGGCGGGGCCTGCCTGCAACACCTCGGGCCTCGATGCGAACGAGGCCTTCGCGCACCGGCACGGGCTCAGTGGCACGCCGGTGATCGTGCGCGGCGACGGGGCGGTGCTCGAGGGGTATCGGCCGCGCGCCTTCCTCGAGAAGTGGCTCAAGGAGGCGCAGTCATGACGAGGAGCGCATCTCGGCGCCGGCGCTTGTGCCAGGCTTCCGCTCTCACGTTGTGCAGTGCTGTAACGCTCGGTGGATGCGCGACATTCGGCGGGAACATTCGCGGCGACTTTTCCTGTGCCGCGCCCGATGGCATCTGCGCTCCGAGTTCGACCATCGATGATCGTGCGCTTGCCATGATCTCCGCCGAAGGGGCGGATGGCGATACACGTCCCGCGGCGAGTACCCCGCGTGGTTCGTCGCGCCGGGTCAATCGCGTCGCCGCGCCGCAGACTGCCAGGATTGCTGCGGCTGATCCCGCCCGGACGCGCGAGAAGGTGCTGAGGATCGTGTTCCAGCCCTATATTGATGAACGGGGCCGACTGCATGAGGCAAGCGCTGTCCGCGCGGTTGTCGCGAACGGAGAATGGCAACAGGCGCTTGGGCAAGCTGTCGTGCCTTCCGCCCGACTGAGCTATGGGTCCGGCAGCCCCGAGACGCTTGCCGATGCTGTCGATCGCGTGGACCCGCCTGGCGGAACGCTCGCTGCCGTTGATCCGGGCATGCCGGACCCGGCGGTTGTGGCGGCTGCCCGCACGCGAAAACCTGATCCCGTTGAGGCGATCAAGGCTGATGTCGCGAACCGCCTCGCTCCCAAGGCAGGCATCGCACGTGGCGCTGCGACGGTGGATGATGCAGCGCATCCTCCGTCCGCGGCCGTCTCGCCGGCGCTTCCGACCCCCGCGGAGGTGCCGGCGAGCGGTAGCGTAGCTGCCGACCCGGACCCGGGAAAACCCCAGGTCGGCGTTTCCGCAGCGGGCGTTCAGGCGGTCGAGCGCGTGAAGGAATATCCGGTCTACCAGGGGATAGCGGGTTCTGCGGCCCAGGGTGCGCGGGATGCGACCGCGCAAAGCGGCGCCGTTCCAACCGCGCCGTCGGCGGGCACATCCACGGTTCGCGCCGCTGATTTTCCGGCTGCTGTGCAGGAGGACAACTGAGATGGCGGGCAAGGCCGGTATGATCGAGAGCTTGATGTCCGGCATTCTCGGCGACAGTCGGCGGCCTGATGCCGATCGGCCCGCGCTTGGTGTTCCCATGTTGGCCGACTGGCTACCCTATCGCAGCTTCGACGCAAAGACGGGCATCTTCTACAACAGCGCGTCGCGGGGTTTCGTCGTCGAGGCTGCGCCGCTCATCGGCGCGGACGAGCGCACGGGCGAGATCCTCACCCAGTTCCTGTCTGAAGCGATCCCCGAGCCAGGCTGCCTCCAGTTCCACCAGTGGATGAGCCCGCGCATATCGGAGCGTCTCTCGCGCTGGTATCTTCCGCGCTATTCGGCGCGCGGCGTCTATGAGCGCATGGCCAAGCACCGGGTGGATTTCCTGACCGATGGTGTCTGGCAGTCGCTGTCCGCCGACGCGCCCTTTTGCCTGCGTAATCACCGTGTTGCGATATCCTATTCGACACCGGAATCGTCGAACGTGTCGGTCGAAGAGATTGTGGCCGTCATGGACGGCCTGATCTCGGCGCTCGCGTCGATCAATGTCTTGGCGCGCAAGATGGATCCGACGGATCTCATTGGTTGGGTCGATGACATCACATCACCGACGACGGCCGCTGGCGAAGACGTGGTCAATTACAATCCGCTCGATCCGATCGCGGACCAGGCGGTCCGCCGGGATGTCGAGCTGCACATCGAGCCCGATCGCATGTTGCTGCGCACCGAGCGATTTCGGCCGACCGGGCACACGGTGGATGAAGCGCCCGAGATCGGTGAGATCCTGCCCGACGTCTTCGACGTTCGGTCCTTCTCGGTACGGAACCTGCCGACCCGCTGGGCGCCATGGGACGTCGCGCGGCTGATCGGCGACATGTTCACGGACAAGCTCCGGATGCCGTGCCCGGTCGCGACGAATCTGTGCGTCGAATTCCCCGACCTGCAGGCGTCTACCAATAAGGCGAGCTTCAAGTTCATGCGGACGACGAGCCTCGCGGATTCCAAATCGGCCCGGTTCCTGCCGCAGCTGCGCGAACAAAGCCAGGAATGGCGCTATGTGAACGACGAACTGCGCCAGGGGCGCAAGCTGGTGCGCGTCTTCTTTTCGGTTACGGCATTCTCGCCCAAGGGAAAAGGTGACGCTAACGAACGCGTGCTGAAATCGGTGTATCGGGCGGCGGGCTGGGATCTGCTCGACGACCGCTACCTGCAGATCATGGGCCTCTTGTGTGCGATGCCCATGACGATGGCGAATGGCCTCTCGCGCGATCTCGAACGCATGAAGCGGATGCGCACGCTGTTGACGACCACGGCCGCGAACCTCGCGCCCATCCAGGGCGAGTTTCTGGGTGGGCAGGTGCCGCATCTCATGCTTATCGGCCGGCGCGGCCAGCCATTTTTCTGGAGTCCGTTCGAGAATGCGGCCGGTAACCATAATGTCGCGGTGTTCGGCAAGTCCGGGTCGGGCAAATCGGTAACCCTGCAGGAGCTCTGCGCGTCGCTGTGCGGTGCCGGCGCGCGTGTTGTCGTGATCGATGACGGGCGCTCGTTTGAGCATTCGGCGAAGCTCCAGGGCGGGGCGTTCGTCGAGTTCACGCTTGGCTCGGGCTTTTGCCTCAACCCGTTCAGCATGATCGACGAAGAGTTGGCCGCCACGGACGAAGACTATCTGCTCGACTGCATGGCGATGCTGAAGGCGATCGTGAACCAGATGTCGCGCCACATCGACCGGCTGAACGACACCGAGCGAGGCCTCATCGACGGCGCCGTCAACAGCGTCTGGGTCGAGAAGGGGCGGCACGGATCGATCGACGACGTGATCGCCGCGCTTGACGCCACCGGCAACGGACTCGCCATGGATCTCGGCATCGCCATGCGCCCTTTTTCGTCGGGCGGTACGTATGGACGGTTTTTCCAGGGGGAGGTCTCGTTCGAGCTGTCCGCACAGCTGACGGTATTCGAACTCTCGGATCTGTCCTCTCGCGAGGAGCTGCGCAGTGTCGTGCTGACCGCCATCATGTTCATGTCGCAGCAGATGATGCGCAAGGTCGATCGCGCGACCCCGAAGGCCCTGCTCCTCGACGAAGCCTGGCAGATGCTCCGCGGCGGCGCGATGGCCGACTTCATCGAAACCTATGCGCGCACCTGCCGCAAATATGGCGCGTCGCTGGTCACCGCGACCCAATCGCTGAACGACTATTACAAGTCGGCCGGATCGATTGCCGCACTCGAGAACTCGGACTGGTTCGTCATCCTTCAGCAGAAGCCCGAGACGATCGCCGATTTCAAGAAGCACGACCGCTTCGAGATGGACGATTACACCGACGCCTTGCTGCGGTCGCTCAAGATCAACGGCCGCGAATATTCCGATATCCTGATCAAGGGCCCGGAAACGCTGGCGGTCGGCCGCCTCGTGCTCGATCCTTTTTCGGCCACCGTCTTTTCCTCGAGTCCGGCGGTCTACGCGGCGATCGAGGGACTGGTGGCCCAGGGGTTCAGCATGGACGAGGCGATCGAGCGCGTTGCCTACCCCGAAAATCCGGAAAAATGGGCAGCCCGTGCGGATGACGGTATCGCCGAGGCGGCGGAGTGAGCCATGGGGACAGCAAGCCCTCCGCCGGACGCCGCAACCCGAAAGCACGCCCGCCTGCCGGACCTTCGGGCGATGCTCCACTTCTATTTGCATCTGATTGGTTTCACTGCGTCCACATTGCTTCTTACCTGGGGCCTGTTCACGCTTCTCTTTCTCGCCCTGGGCGGCTTCTCGCTCGACGGGCTCATGCATCAGCTGAACAACCTGACGAGCCGCTATGTCCGCGCGAGCCCTGAGCGGATCGCGTCATTCAAGCACCTCTTTATCGCCGCGCATCTCGTCGTTGCGTCCGGACTGATCGTCCTGCGGCGCGAGAAAATCGTGCCCGCGGCATTGCCAGAAGGGAAATCCGATCATGGCTGAACAGACAGAACTCGACCTGCCGAATCCCGCTCCGCAGCCGGCGCGCCGCGCAAAACGCGCGATTTTCGGGGGCTTCACCCGCCTGCAAATACTGGTCGGCCTCATGGTCCTCGCCGCGCTGATCTGGGGCATGTGGGTCACCAAGCTTTTGGTTACGCCGAAGCAGGAGAGCATCGTCTCCGCGCGGCTCTCAACCATTGTCGGCGAATATGTGCAGGCCCAGGCGAGATCCACGTCGCCACCGGCCCAGGTCGAGGCGGAAATGCGCAAATTCATGGCGTCGCTTGACGATGAGCTCCAGCGTCGAGGTTCGAGCGGTCAGATCGTCCTCGTCGGCGAGGCGGTCCTCACAAAGAATGTCCCGGACATTACCGACAAGCTCAAAGAGGCGGTCTATGCGTCGGGTGTGGCGCGGCCGAAGCAGGCGTCGGCTCTGGAGCTGCAGCAGCTTGAGCAGCAGGCCATGCTGGCAGCGCAGCCGCAAGCGGTGATACCGGGTCAACCTGCGGAGCCCGCCGAATATATCGACCCCATGACCTCGGCGCGGATGCCGCAAGCGTCGCCCATGGCCCGGCCACAATATGGACAGCCAGGGGCGTCGGTCTCAACCTTTGGAGGCCCCGATGCCAGCGGCGACCGCTAACCGGCCGGTCCGGCGCTGGCGCCCCAACGGGCAGCTCTGGCTTCTGCTCGGAGCCTTCATCATGGGCTGCGTGGTTCTACAGGCGCTCGCAGAGTGGCGCGACAAGCATCTCTTTTTGATCAACACGACGCATTCCCTGCCGAACTGGGCATTTCTCATCGATCGGGCGCGCATGCCGGCGAAGGGCGAATTCATCTTCTTCGATCCACCGGCGAGCCCGCTGCTGCGACGTCATTTCGGACCCAAGCCAAGGATGTTCGGGAAGAAGGTCTATGGTGTCGGCGGCGATGTCGTGGGTCACGATGGCTTCGAGGTCCTGATCAATGGCGTGCCGACGGTTCGCATGAAACCGTTCACGAAGGCTGGAGAGCCGCTGACGCCTGGCGCGACCGGGGTGGTTCCCAAGGGGTGCTATTTCGCGGCAACGCCGCACATGGACGGCTTTGACAGCCGCTATGCCGAAATCGGCTTCGTCTGCGGCAAGCAGATCATCGGTACGGGGGAGCCGATCCTATGAAAGCCATTCTGACAGCCAGCGCGGCAATTGTGCCGATGGCCGCGGCCCTGCTGTTCATCGGGCCGATGCGCAGTGAAGCCAGGGACTATGGCCATGCTGGCCAGACCTTCCCAGTGATCGAGCCCGATCTTCTTTCGACGATCGAAGCGCGCTTGCGCGGGGCAGAAGCGAGCGGAGAGCTGGCGCGGATGAATGAGGTGTTCGCGAAGCGCGTTGAGCAGCGTGTTCGCAGGCCAAAGCCTGTCGAGGGGGTCACGCCCGCACGGACTGCCCGGAGCTGGGATTATGACCCGAGCATCGCCATCGAACGGGATATTCGCGATCAGAAGGGTAACCTCATCGCCGCGGCCGGGCACCGGGTCAATCCGCTCGACTTCGTTGCGATCAAGCAGGACCTGGTCTTTGTCGATGGGGACGATGCCGCGCAGCTCGCCTGGGCAACATCGCGCTATACCGACCTCAAGGCGAAGATCATCTTCGTGAACGGTTCGCCGATCGAGCAGATGACCGCGAAGCAGCGGCGCTTCTACTTCGACCAGGAAGGCAGGCTCACCGGGACCTTCGGCATCGAGCACACGCCCGCCGTCGTCAGCCAGAACGGCAGGACGATGCGGGTGTCGGAGATCGTCGTGAAGTCGGGGAGGCCCGGATGATGCCGCTGTGGCTGGACATGTTGCGGACGCCCATGGCGGCTCCTGAGACGATCAGGCTGCGGGTGATGCGTCTGGCCTGGCTGTCGCTTTGTGTCGCGCTGGCTGGCTCGGTAATCCTCCTGGAGCCGCTGCAGGACCATCTGGGCAAGGCGGCGCCGTGCATGATCGCGCTTCTGCTCACCGCGACGCTGACGCTCGCGGTCGTCTATCTGCGGGCGAAGCAGCGCGCCGACGCGGCCTATCTCGATCAGCTGGGGGAGGGGGACTGATGCGCGCCGTTCGCACGATCTTCGGTGCGCTGCTCATCGCAATCTGCGCCATGGCTTTCGCGCCGAGCGCCCAGGCGGCCGGGCCTACCTGCAACGGCAAATTCGTGAATCCGATCACCGACGTCTGCTGGTCCTGCCTGTTCCCCCTCTCCGTCGGCGGCCTGAAGATCTGGCCGAGTGGCCGACCGGACACGAACAATCCCGCCTCACCGATCTGTGCCTGCGCAGATCCGTTGCCGCGCATCGGGATTTCGGTGGGATTCTGGGAGCCGGCGCGGCTCGCGGACGTTACCATGAAGCCTTGGTGCTTCCCCAATCTAGGCGGGGTCCGCATCGCTCCGGGCTTCGATATCGGCCAGGGCTATCTGGCAGGGCCTTCGATGGTCGGGGGACGATCGCAGAGCACCGCCAAGTGGCACGTCCATTGGTATGTCTATCCCCTGCTTTACTGGATGGAGATACTGACCGACTTCGTGTGCTTCGAGCAGGCGTCGTTCGACATCGCCTATATGACCGAGGTCGATCCCCTCTGGCAGGATGACTCCCTCGCGGCGTTGATCAATCCCGAAGCGATCATCTTCGCCAACCCGCTGGCCAAAGCCGCCTGTGCCGGAGACTGCATCGCCGGAACGGTGAACCTGCCGCTCGACCAGCTGTTCTGGTGCGCCGGCTGCCAGGGCGGGATGTATCCTTTGAACGGGAACATCCCAGCCTCGATCGGCCATGTGCAGTCCTCGCGCCTCGCGCTGTCCCGCTTCGCCTACAAGATGCACCGGCAGGCGCTCGCCTGGGGCACGATGGGCTCGGCCGGCCTCTGCAAGAAATATCTGATGCCGGTGATGCGCAAGCAGCAATACCGGTTCCAGATGACCAATCCGATCCCGACCGTGAACGGGCGTTTCGCCTGTTCGGCGATCGGGGCCTCGACCATGCCGCCGGATGCTGGCCGCGCCTACCCCGCGGGTGGCGAGGACATGGGCTATCTCGTCTGGCGCAAACGCAACTGCTGCGTGTTGTGAAGGAGGGGGCGATGCGACTTCTCACCTTGGGTGCATTCGGCCTTGTCGCCGCGGCCAGTATGACCGCCCTTCTTGCCCAAACCGTCGACGGGATCGACGTGCAGGCGATCAAGAAAAAGTCGGCGGATCTGCAGGCAGACGCACAGGCCTTCGTCGACCAGATCAAGGACCGCGGCGATGCGTTCCGGGACGAGGCCGTCACGGTGCGCGATGGCGGCATGGAGAACATGCAGCGTGTGGCCTCTACCGATCTGCCAACCGGCCCGGCCGGCCCGATCGACTTTGACGAGATCGTTCAGGGCGCGGCGACGAACGCCGCGGCGAGTGGCGGCGAGGCCCCGCGGCTGATTGCCTTTGCCAGCCTGTCGATGCCGCCAAAGGCACTTCGGCAGCTCATCCAGGACACGGCGAGGGCAGGGGGCGTGGTGGTGTTCCGCGGCTTCCCGAACAATTCGATGAAGGCGTTCTCGCAAGCGCTTGGCAAGATCGTCGAACGACAGGACGATTTTGCCAATATCGGCATCGATCCGAGGCTGTTCCGGGCCTTCGACGTCCAGGCGGTGCCGACGTACATCGCCGTCTCGTCGGATTTCGATCTTTGCGCCGGCTTTTCCTGCCGGACCCAGGTTCCGCCTTACGATCGGATGATCGGCAATGTGACGGTCGAATATGCGCTGACGTCATTCGCGGACGGGAATGGCCCCGGTGCGCGCGTTGCGGCGGTGGGTCTCGCCAATCTCCGGAAAACCACGCCGTGAGGATATGGGCGTCCGTTGCGGCATTGCTTGTGGTCCTGATGGCCAGTTCGCCGGCGGTTGCCCAGATGACCGTCGAGGAAGCGCGCCAGGAGGGGAGGGCGCTCGGCAACGAAAAGCGGCAGGATTCGACGCTGGTTCCCACGGATAGCGCCCGGGCGGAGGCGGTGCCGGGATATGGCGGGACGTCGCTTCCACAGGGCGCCTACTTTGATAACCCCGAGAGGATGGAGGCTGAGGCCGCCGCGACGAAGTCTTCGAACGAGCAGTACCGCATCACCACGGACGCCGATCGTACGCGCCCGACCTTCAGCAATGCCGAGATCCTCGAAACGACGGCACGCGCCACTGCGGTCGAGAAGGACCCGGCAGCCTTTTTGGAGGGGGAGGAGATGAGCAGCGCCTCGGGTAGCTGTACGCCCTTGCCACCCGCAACGGGTGGTGCGGGATATTATGAGGCGACCTGCAATGCGGGCACCAAAGTTGAGGAGCGACCACGTTCGTGTTTCATCCGAATGGTCCCGGATGTCACGACGATTACGTCATACAAATATTATGTCGTGCCCGATAATGCGTACGGGACGCCGTTCGCGCGCCGTGCAGCCATGGTCCCTCATGCCGCATCCGGTGTCTGCAAGCCGACCGGCGTGGTCAAGCAGGCGTGCGCCGCCCATCGCGATTATGGCTGGCCGTGGCCCGATAACAAATATTGCGACGATTATTATGCGACTGAATATGAATGTTCAGCCGACCTGCCAATCGCCATGGAAGTCAGTCCGGTTACCGGTGCCTCGTGGCATGCCAAGGGCAGCACCAATCAGATCGTCAACAGACGGGTCGATAGCTGCGGCGACCTTGCCGGCGACGGGATGTGCCTGCCCGATGGAGGCGCAGAAGTCTGCGTTGAGGGTCCCGAGACCCGCATCATAGACGGCGTGCCGATCACCGAAGCATGCTGGGCGTGGAAACGCGATTACATGTGCCACGCGTTCTCGAGCGGAAATGATTGCACCGCACTCGAGACGAATGCGAGTTGCAGCTTCCTGCGGACCGAATGCCTGGATGAGGAGCTGAACGGCGCGTGCCAGGTTGAAGAGTGGATTTACCGCTGTCCGACCCCTGGCGGCGCGGTGAGCGATGTGCCGCAATATATCTGCGGCGATGATGTCTACTGTATCAACGGTGACTGCGAACCGATCGTCCGCGAGGCATCGACCGAGTTCAAGGACGCGCTGGTCGCGCTGCATGCGATCGATCAGGCGGGGAAGGAGTTTGACGAGAATAATTTCACGGTATTCCAGGGCACGCGCGAGACCTGCCACAAGCCGGTGTTCGGGCTTATCAACTGCTGCGCCGGCAAGGTGTCCGGCCTATTGACCGTCGGCGCCGGGGCGGCGGCACTGGCCGGTGGTCCGACTGCGGTCGCGGCGCTGGCAACTCCATTCCTGACGCTCTTCGCTTGCTCCCAGAGCGAGATGAGGCTCGATATCAAGGACCGCATGGGCTTCTGTCACAAGGTCGGGACTTATTGTTCGTCGAGCTTTCTTGGCATCTGCAAGACCCGGCGCACGGCCTATTGCTGCTTCGAGAGCAAGCTCAGCCGTATTCTTCAGGAGCAGGGACGGATCCAGCTCGGCAGGCCTTGGGGCGCGCCGAAGCGCGAGCAGTGCCTAGGCTTCACCATCGACGAGTTTGCGCGCCTTGATCTCTCGGTGATGGATTTCACCGAGGTCTATGCCGAGTTCGTGGATGCCGCACGGCTCCCGGACGAGGTCGAGACGATGACCCAGATCCAGCAGAAAATTCAGGGCTATTATGACCTGCACGGCAAATAGCAGGCCCGCCCGGTGCGCAGGCCGATATCGGCTCCAAGCGCCGGATCATCCCCGCGCGCCTCGAGGCGCGCTGCTGACCTCCACGCGCGGCACCACACGCGCCATCCCAATCACTTCTTCCTTCCGCGCCTGTCCTCCGAGCCGCGAAAGGAATCTCCGGAAAGGAAGTTCGTCCATGTTTCGCATTGTGGTTGCGCCATTGCTGGCGCTTTCGCTTGCCGGTGTCGCGGTACCGGTTCTGGCGCAATCGCGGGGCGCGACAACGGACGGTGTCGAAAGGACTGATGCCAGCGACGACTTCTACTGTGCCGAGCGCCGGCTGGGGCAATGGTTCTATTGCAGCAAGCCCATGCCTGCCGAGCAGGAAAGGCAGGTGTCCGCCGGTCCGCAACAAAGTTCGGTCGAGCGCATGGCCGCGATCACGCGCCAGCTTGACGAACTGAAGGCGAAAGCAATCCTCGATCCGAGCGAGGAAAACGTCATCGCCTATGTTCGCTTCCAGCGCGAACAGCTCGACCGTGCGTCGACCTTCTCGGATACCTGGCAGCGGGCGCTCTGGCAGAACCCCGACCTCGATTATACGCTGCAGCGGCCGGTTTCGACGGTCGGCAAGCGCGCCTGGCTCGACAACCGGCGTGCGGATCGCGATGCCGTGTTGGCCAGCCTCAGCCAGCGCTACGGCCTTTTCTACTTCTACGCTCAGAGCTGCGGCGCCTGCGACCTGTTCTCACCGATCCTGCGCTCCGTTGCGGACAGCCATCGGATGGCGGTCATGGCTGTCTCGATGGATGGCGGTCCGAGCCGGGATTTCCCGAACTATGTGGTGGACGCCGGTCAGCGAGCGCGAATGGGAATCCCGGGCAATGAAACACCGGCGCTGGTGCTGTTCGACACGGCCACCAAGCGCACCATCCCCGTAGGCTACGGGATTCTGAGCGCCGACGAGATCATGGACCGAATCTTCGCGCTGACCAACACCAGAGTGGGGAGCGACTTCTGATGGGACAGGATCGCGGCAGCGGCATTATTCGCCGCGTCATTCGCAGCACTGCCAGTTGGGCTGGCATGGTCGCGGTCGCCAATCTCGCTGTCACCGGCACTGCACACGCCGATGTCGCCTCCGAGATGAACAGTTTCTTCTCGGACGCCGGGGGCGCTGCCAACGTCACGGGACCATCGGCATTCCAGGGGCAGTCGGCTGGCTATTATTCGCTGGGCAATGTCTGGACGCGTTTTCCGCAAAAGAGCGTGCAGCCTTTCAACCTGCAGCTTCCCAGCGCCCGCGCCGGGTGCGGGGGCATCGATCTGTTCAGCGGAAGCTTTTCGTTCATCAACGCCTCCGAGATCATTGCCATGCTGAAGGCGACCGCGAACAACGCGCTCGGCTTCGCGTTCAAGCTCGCGATTGATTCTGTATCGCCCGAGATCGGCAAGGTGATGGATGAGTTCTCCCAGAAGGCACAGCTGCTCAACCAGATGAATATCTCGAGCTGCGAGACGGCGCAGGCGCTGGTCGGCGGGATCTGGCCGCAGATGGAGACGACGCGCGCGACGATCTGCGAAGCGGTGGGCAACAGCCAGGGTGTCTTTTCGGACTGGGCCGCTGCGCGGCAGGGCTGCAACAACGGCAACCGGCGGGATTCGACGATTGCCGGGAACACCGATGCCTCGATGAAGGATCAGCTTATCGGGGAGCCGCACAACTACACATGGGAGGCCCTCAGGAAATCGGCGAAATTCGGAGCATTCGACAAGAATTTCTCGGAATATGTCATGACCCTGGTCGGAACGGTCGTGACAACGCCGTCGACCGATCCGAGTGTCGGCGGCAAGGTGGTCATGTTCGGGCCCGCCGAGGAAGCGGTGGTAACCGCGCTGCTCGATGGCACGGCGGATGCCCCTCCCGTCAGGATCCTCAGATGTAACGACGAGAACTGCTACGATGTGGGTGAGCAGACGCTCTCGGTGCCGGCTTCCTCGGCACTTCGTCCGCGGATCGGCACGATGATCCGGTCGATGAGCGACAAGATTCGCTCCGACACGCCGCTCGATGCGGCCGAAAAGCAGCTCCTCAATCTCGCGACGGTGCCGATCTACAAGATCCTGAGCGTTCAGGCCTATGCCCATTATGCGCTGACCGAAGGCGAGATAGAGACATTGTCGGAGATCGTGGCGGTCGATCTGCTTTCGGCCATGCTCGATAATATGCTCGACCGGGTCGAGCAGGCGAAGGTTCATTACCAGACCTTCGACCAGGAAACCGCGACGCAGTGGAAGCAGCAGATCGCGTCGACACGGGCCAGGTTCAGCCAGCGTGACGTGCGGCTGAACAACAAATTGCAGGTCACCATGCAGATCATAAATCGCAGCATCATGCTGGAATCGACGCTTCAGAATTCGATGACGCCGGGGATGGCGGCTGCGCTCAATTTCTCGCGCGGTCTCAACGCACAGGGTCTGAACTAGGCGCGGGGGCAGGCCATGCTTGAGGTTTTCACGGTCGGTGGCGGCGAGTATCTCGTAAACATCTTCAACGCGGTCGCGGCCTGGTCGGGCGGCGGAGGCTATCGCTCTCTGATCCGCGTCGTCATGGTGATGGGGCTCATTTACTCGTTGCTCGTGGTGGCCTTCACGCTCAACTACAAGGCGTGGCTGAACTGGTTTCTGCAGGCGACCGCGATCTACCTGTGCCTGATGGTGCCGACCGTCGACATCAAGGTCACTGATCGCATCAACCCGAGCCTCGCGCCGGCGACGGTCGACAACGTGCCCATGGGATTAGGCATCCTCGCCAGCTTTACTACCCAGGTCGGCGATTGGTTGACCCGGACGGCGGAAACGGTGTTCGTCATGCCAAACGAGCTGAATTATTCGACCAACGGCATGGTCTATGGCGCGCGGCTGTTCGATGCGACGCGCAATTTCATCATCCGCGATGCCGAGTTCTCGACCAATCTCGAAAACCACTTCAAGAACTGCCTGTTCGGCGATGTGATGCTCTATCAGAAATCGCTCACCACGCTGGCGAAGGCGACCGACCTCTGGGCCGCGGTAGGGCCAGGGTCGCAGGCTCGGTCGCAGCAGTGGCTCGAGCGTCAGGGCGACGGAACAGTCCATAGCTTCATCGTCACCTGCCGGCAGGCCTACCAGGCGCTCGATGCTCAATGGGGGCCGATGATCGAGGCCAACACACCTCTCTGGGGGAAGGAGGCCTATCCCAAGCTGAGCAATGCGCTGGCGGCGGACAAGTTGAAGCATGACGTACCCATCGTCAGTGCGGCCTTCACCGGCGCAAGTGGCAGCTATGCGGAGGTGATGCGCCAGAATACAGCGATCAACGCGTTCATGCAGGCCCGCAATGGTATGTCCGGTGGCGCCGGCGCGGCCGCGATCGACACGTTCGCGCAGACCCGGGCGGACATTCAAGCGCGCAACACCTATAACTCGATCGCCCAGCAGGCGATGGCCTGGGTGCCGATCCTGAACATTGTCCTGACGGTCGTCTTCTTCGCGATGTTCCCGGTGATCTTTCCCCTGTTTCTCATGCCACAGACGGGCCTGAGTTCGCTCAAGGGTTACACGATGGGGTTTTTCTATCTCGCAGCCTGGGGCCCGCTTTACGTCATCCTCCATATGATCTGCATGACGCGTGCGACATCGGCGGCGACCGGGGTTGCCGGGGGCGGGGTGTCGCTTGCGAGCTATGCAGGGATCGGCGCGGTGAACGGCGAAACCGCGACCATCGCGGGGTTCATGCTCATGAGCGTGCCGTTTCTTGCCGCGGGGCTGGCGCGCGGCGCGATGTCGATCGCCGGCCATTCCATGTCGATGCTGGCGCCGGCGCAGAACGCCGCGGAAGCAGCCGCGCTCGAGCAGACCACTGGAAACTACGCCTATGGCAATGTGAGCTGGGCGAACGCGACGTCGAATATGCGCCAGGCCGATCAGTGGTCGACAGCACCGACCTATATGGGCGGAGGCGCGAGCTTTGGATGGCGGCAGGACAATGGCGCGATGGTGACGGGCTTCGGCAATGGGCAGGAGGTCTACGATACATCCACGGCGATTTCGCGGCTCGGCTTCACGCCGACGATGACCACGGGTTCGGTCGCCGAATGGCGTGAGATGGCGAGCGAAGCGCACCGGCAGGCACAAGCCTATGAGAATGCGGCCAACGAGATCCTGACGGCGACCCACGCCAATCGTAGCGCGTTCGGAACCTCGGCCGAGCACACCCGAGGGTGGGATTCGAGTAGCGGGAGTCAGGCGAATAGCTCGGTCGAGCAGTTCGATCGGCGCACAGGTAGCAGTTCTCAAGGGACCGAGGAGCGCTCGACAATTTCGCAGACCGAGCGGGTGTCGGGACGCCACGACCGTCAGGCGCAGATTTCCGATCAGGTGAGCGGAACCATCGGTGCCGGCGTTGGTGGTCGGGGTAAAGGTGGAGGCGGCGGTAGAGGGCTACCCGGCATTAGCGGCAATGTCACAAAGGCGGGCACTCAGACAGATTCGATGAATTGGACCACGGACGATTCCCGGAGCAGCGAAAACGGGAATACATCGTCCAGTGGGGTCCGTGACGAGCACGCGAATGGGACGGGTGCTTCGACGTCGGACGGCACCTATGCCCGTAGCGGTGTCTTCGCTCGCGCGTCGACGACGAATTCCTCATCGACGAGCACCGAGGATTCGCTGGCGCTGGCCAAATCCTATTCGGAAACCGCGCGCCGGCTTGATGAACTGTCGCAACAGCTTTCGCGTGACGCGAGCTATGCCGAGACACACGGCATGCAGTTGAGCGAGAATCTAAGTCAGGATCTCGCGCAATGGTATCGGCATCAGCAGGTCGCGAACCCTGGGCTTGATGCGCCGGAACTCTGGGCCACCGATCTGACGGATCAGCAGCGCGCCGTGCGCCAGGAGATGATCACGCGCTGGATGCATGACAAGCAAACCTCGATCCGCTCCGAGATCGAAGGCCAACTCCATGCTCCTGAGTTGGTCGACGTCCACCGCCCCTCTGTGGACAGTGCGGCCGATGTGCGGGCGGCGTATCGGCCGCAAGGTGTTGGCGGCCTGCCCGCGGGGCCGGGGAGCGGGCAACCATCGGGCGCGGCGGATATCATCGAAGCCGGCAAGGCGGAGCTCGAAGGCACACGCACAGCCGCGCAGACCATGCGTGGGCAACGCGTCCAGGGTGCGGTCGATGTGCAGGGCGAAGTGAGCCGCGGCAGGGACCACGGCTTCTTCCATGATCCCAAGCTACGCGAATGACACCGCTCAGATGAACAGGACGAAGTAGCCGATGAAGCCCGCCATTAGCGCATAGGCCAAACCATAGCCAATCCTACCGCCCAGCGTGGGATTGCCCTCGCTGTCAGTGATCATCTCGATATCAGGCGTTTCTTCTTCGACGAACGTATAAATCGGAGAGTCGGAAAGACCCTTTGTGCGATTGTACGTTTCAACGTCGAATTTTACGAAGGTGACCATGACATTGAAATGTCTACCACAACGCCTGCTTGTTCACAACTGAGCGCGCTCGTTCTTGGAAGAATTCGCCCTGACCCGGCCCAGGCTCCAATCCGGCGATGCTCCTTGTGGGAGCGGCCTGACGAACACCGGCTCACCTCGCGTGAGGCATGGATCCTTTCACACGCACCCCTCACAGCGCCAGCGCCCGGGTGAGGTCACTGTGTGCGAAGGCGCTGGCCATGCGCGTGATCTCGGCCGAGCGGGCGCCGACGGTCTTGGCGGTATCGCGCCACGTAGCGGTGACAACCGCGACTTCTTTGATGATGGCGCGTGCCTGCGGCAGCGGGAGTGCAAAAAAGCCGATGCAACCTCCAGGAGGTCGATGTTCGTCGTCAGCACTCGCGCCTTGAGATCGGCCGGGACTGGATTGAGGTCATAGGCGGGAGAGAGCGACCAACCTGCCTTGCCACGCCAGAGGAAGCCATGGTTGCGCAGATGATCGTCGACATTGGAAATGAGCACGTTGAAGGCGACGCGCCGATAGAGGGCATGAGCGTCCGTCTTCCCTTGCGAGCCATGTTGCGCGAGGGCATCGACGATCTCCGGGTATCCTTACCAAGCTTGCGCAGCGCACGTCGCACAGCGGCGGGTGGATTATGCGGTGTCGGCATTTGCTGCCTTCGCACTTCAGATTGGCATATTATGTAGCACGAAGATTACAATATCTCGATCCTGATTGGACTGAAGGGTAGCGAGAGGGCGGGGCGTGGAGAGGACGACAAACAACACCAAGCGAGAACAAATCCGGTCCGAGGAATGATTGCGCAGGTCGGCTATCCACGATTTCCGCCTGAAAGCAGGTTAACCGGAAGCGACCCAATTGTGGTCGAAACGCCGCTCCGTCATGCCGTCCGACAGCGTTTTTCACCGCGAATTCTTGCAAAATCCGGGTCAGTGCGTCTAAGGGCCAGCCATTCGCAAGGACCCGGTGGAAACCCGGGTGGCTATCCTGGCCGCCGATCCGCCGGGCAACATCATGCACGTTCATCTCCCCCGCGCGTTCCCGCGCCGTGTGCCTTGTTGTGGATTCCCTTTTTCGATGACCGAACATGTTTCCCGTTACCGCCAGGAATGGTTTGGCGGTGTGAGCGCGGCGCGCGCTGACATCCTCGCCGGGATTGTCGTTGCGCTTGCGCTCATTCCTGAGGCGATAGGCTTCTCGATTATCGCCGGCGTCGACCCTCGGGTCGGACTTTACGCATCGGTCGCTATCGCCATGGTGATCGCTTTCACGGGCGGGCGACCTGGCATGATCTCGGCCGCGACGGCGGCTGTCGCTGTACTTGTGGGACCGCTCGTGCGCGAGCATGGTGTCGAATACCTCTTCGCGGCAACGATCCTCATGGGTCTTATCCAGATCGTTGCCGGCCTGCTTCGACTGGACCTGCTGATGCAGTTCGTGTCGCGCTCCGTCATCACCGGCTTCGTCAACGCACTGGCCATCCTCATCTTCCTCGCGCAGTTGCCGCAGCTTATCGGCGTCGGCTGGGAAACCTACGCCATGGTCGCGGGCGGCCTGGCGATCATCTACCTGTTTCCACGGTTGACGACCGCCGTGCCATCCCCGCTCGTCGCCATTCTTGTGCTGAGCGCAATCAGCATCGGTCTTGGCCTTTCCGTCCATACCGTGGGCGACATGGGCAAGCTGCCCGAGGG
Source organism: Sphingopyxis granuli NBRC 100800 (assembly GCF_001591045.1). Lineage (GTDB taxonomy): Bacteria > Pseudomonadota > Alphaproteobacteria > Sphingomonadales > Sphingomonadaceae > Sphingopyxis > Sphingopyxis granuli. The sequence continues at coordinate 89,838 of NZ_BCUA01000001.1, forward strand.
GTTGCCGAGCTTTGCCTTTCCGCAAGTGCCGCTGACCCTGGAAACGCTGCAGATCATCTTTCCTTATTCCATTACAATGGCCGCAGTCGGCCTTCTGGAGTCACTGCTCACTGCGCAGATCGTCGACGACATGACCGATACCGACAGCGATAAGCGCCGGGAATGCGCCGGCCAGGGCAGCGCTAATATTGTCGCGGCGTTGCTGGGCGGCATGGGTGGCTGCGCGATGATTGGGCAGTCCGTGATCAATGTCACCTCTGGCGGGCGCAGGCGCCTTTCAACGTTCGTGGCGGGGGCGTTCCTGCTATTCCTTCTTGCGGTGCTTGGCCCGTGGGTCGGCAGGATTCCCATGCCAGCGCTGGTTGCGGTGATGATTATGGTGTCGATCGGCACGTTCAGCTGGAATTCGATCCCAAACCTTCGCCGCCATCCGCCGGCCTCGTCGGTGGTAATGGTCGCCACAGTTGTGGTGGTGGTGGCGACGCACGATCTTTCGCTTGGGGTGCTTACGGGCGTATTGCTCTCGGGCATCTTCTTTGCCGGCAAGGTCCGCCGTATGTTCGCGGTCGAACGTTCGATGGTCGAGGACGGCGGCGCGGTGCTCTACCGCGTTAGCGGCGAGATTTTCTTTGCCTCGGTGGACCGCTTCACCAGTGCCTTTGACGCAGAAGCGGGGCGACCCGTCATCATCGACGTATCGGCGGCGCACTTTTGGGACATTTCCGGCGTGGGGGCGTTGGACAAAATCATCGCGCGCCTGCGGCGCGACGGCTCGGATGTAGAGGTGATCGGCTACAACAAGGCTAGCGCGGACCTGGTGGATCGCTTCGCGATGCACGACAAGACCGGCGTCGAGCTGGGTGCCGTGCCACATTAAGCAGCAGGGAATTGCGCTTGCGCGCAAATTCCTCGTGGGCAGACGGTCCGTTTGCCATCCCAAAATGATCATTGATCGCGAGGAAAAGTGTGCTTGAAAGCGGACTTCTCACCGACCTAAAGATACCGGCCAGTGCCCATGCCGTAAGGAACTGGACAGGTTGGACACTCGACAGCCGGTCGGTGTCGGCGCGGCTTGGAGATTACAGCAGGGTTTTTCCGAGCCAGCGGATAAAGGTGCCATCCGCCCAGTTCGCCGACGTCACCAGAAAATCGATTGGCGGGGGATTGACGGCGGACTGGTCGGGCCGTTCATCGCCGGTGACCCCCAGGCGAATTTCGCGGATCGTACGGCCCGGCAAGGAGAGGCTCAGCGTGAGCCGTGTCGGCCCTGTGCCAGAAAACGGTAATTCGCGCCGGATTGCGCATTCGGCGCCGTGGGCGTCAAGCGCCACCTGGAGATGCTCGAGCGCACGGAGCACGTCACGGTCGAGGCTTGTGGATACGGGAACGAAGCGGCGGGCATGGTAGATCGGCATCGCACAGGCTTTGACGGCCTGTGCCCGGCCATCCGCGGTGGCCTCGCACCGGATGAGGGCCAGAAAGGGGCCGCCGGCTGCTTCATGGGCTATCTCGATACTATCCCGGACGCGGAGAGGTTGCCTTTGCGGTAAATAGAGCAGGGGCGACCGGGCATCGACCGCGTAGAGGAGCAGAAAGCCTGGGATGGCGTGCCCGGGAGGTCCGCCGCGGATCAGCGTTGACGCGACCTCGCCAGAGCGGAGGGGCGCGGCGTGGGTCCACAGATGGTCGGCCAGGCTCATACCGGGGACCACTTCGAAATCCCGGGCGGCCACACGCAGCGCGTCGAACGCGTCTGTTATGGACGGATGGTCTGGAGCAGCGGCGGGCGCTGGAATGATGTGCCGGCCGGAGGCGCCAATCAGACCTTCGAGTAGCGCAGCGAGGTCGTTTGCGGGGGAGAAATTGTTCACTCCGGGAAGGGGAGGAACGCCGTCGTCCACCGACAGAAAGAATGGTCGTCGGCGAGAATCCGGCGGTGATGGATTCTTTTCGATCACGTTGGCTGCCCATCTCGCTCTGAAGATTTGAGCCTGGGGCCTGGTTCGTGACTCACAAAATGTAGCCTTGTAGTTCGGTCGCGGCCTGGGCCGCGAGAGGCCACCGGTCTGTTCACAAGATGCGCTGAAAGGTGGTCACTGCTCGCTACGCGCGCATTCGATGCAAAGCGCCGCCTCGGGTCGGACCGCGAGGCGTGCGGCTGCGATGGTGGCGCCGCAACGGACGCATTCACCGTAGGTGCCCTTCTCGATCCTTTCGAGAGCGCGGCTCACAGATGCGATCTGGCGGTCGATGAGGGCGGCCTGGCCCTCGAGCGCGGCATCGTCTTCCATTTCCACCGCCTGTTCGGAGGAATCGGCATTCAGCGGTTCCGCGAGGTCGGTCTCGACCCGAGCCTGCCTGCCGCGAAGTTCGGCGAGTTGTTCTTCAAGCCGGGTCTTGACGGCGGCGAGGTCGCTCATTCGGTCGTTCCTTCACATGCGTACGCCGTCCACCGAGGGTGGGGCTAAGGGCGCGGAATTGCAGCGGGCAGGCCGCTCAAATGGCCTGCTTCAGGCGCTGATATGCGGCGCGAAGTTCATTGCCGAGGCTTTGCAGGGCTGCCTTGATGCCCTCGCCGCTCTTGTGAAGACCAGCCTCCGCGACGAAGCGGTTCCACTTGGCTTCGATTTCTTCCCACTCTTGCTTTGTTTCCATGGTCCCGAGGTGGACCTGAACCTTGGCTTCGTCCCTGAGCTTGGCGAGATCCGCCTTCAGGCCATCAAGTGCGCTCATGTCATTTCTCCCTGGCCGGCAAAGCGCCGCAGCCTCATTTCACTACCGAACGAGGACAACGGACGCGCTACGTAATGCACCGGATGCCGGTGCCACCAGCCTGCCGCCGCTTGTTCATCCGATGCGCGCATGTGGTGCCCAATCGTCGATCCGGCTCGGGAAAGTGCCTAGCGCTTCGGAGGTTTGGGCTGCTGCAAGCGGATTGCGGAAAGCAGCGTGCCGAGTTGCTTTCGTGCTTCGGCGGCCTGGCTTTCGGGGTAGGCTGCGGTCATTCGTCCGCTCCAGTAGCCATAGTTTACGGTTGTAAGACTGAAATGCCAGGGTTTGCTGTCCCGCGCCCCGGTGAATGTGCCGCGATAGGCGTCGAGACGGCGTTGGTTGGGGATTTTTGTGGGACCCTGCGAGAGCAGTGTCGGGGCCGAGAAATGGGACATCGTGGACTGCCGCATGATCTCATAATGATCATGCGCGGACATATCCTCGATGTGGACTACGGCGATGCGCACGACGATGCGGTCGCTACCTGCACCCAGTGGCCGATCATAACCCACAGCGATATATTCGCCGCCAGGGTCGAAGGCACGTTCGCGCAGTCGGATGAATCCAGCGAATTCGGTCGGAAAACGAAGGCCGCTTGCGGTGTGGACAAGAGTTGTCCCATCAGGCGCGAGGACGAAGCCATCCGGAATCTCGGTCGCGGCCGCGATGGCCGCCAGCGGTTGTTCGGCTGCGATGGATGGCGTGGCCAGAAACAGGCTGGAAAAGGCAAGTGGTCGGAGAGCGGAAAATAGCGTCACGGCGAGATCCTGGCTGGAAGGGCCTGCGGGCAGCGGATATTTTTCCTGTTATCGGCGGCAAGGCGCAATCGGAACTGGGAACTATACGTAGCGTCGCGCTGAGTGCCAAGCTTTGCCGGGTACTGGCGGCGGGATTTCACCAAGTTTGCGGTACAGTGGAGGTGGATGCGATGCTTGCAGGAACAGTACAATCGTACTTGCCAGGCTCGGTCTCGGTTGATCCGCCCACAATTTTGTCGGCGCCATCTACAGGCGGGGCCTATGCCTTGATGCTTGAGCTTGCCGAACCCGTGATCTTTTGTCGATCGAATGAACTGCATCAATTTGAGCCCGGGCGCTATGTTTATGCCGGGAGCGCCTATGGCCCGGGCGGCATGAGAGCGAGAGTGGGTCGCCACTTTCGGAAAGGCGAGGTGATCCGATGGCACATCGACCATCTCACCCGTCGGGCCGCGACGCTGCAGGCGATCCTGATCGAGGGCGGGCCCGAATGTGATATCGTCAAAGCTCTGGTTGCTACCGGAGAATGTCGAATTCCCCTGCGAGGCTTCGGGAGCACCGATTGCAGGCGCTGTCGTTCCCATTTGCTCCAGTGGCGCACTGGAAGCTGCGGGTAAACGGGCGAGGACCAATTGGCCTGACCTTGCTTCAGGCATCTGTCCCATATGCGGAATACTGGCCCCAGGGGCGATCCAATCGCCCGGCAGGTATGTGATGGGCGTCAGGCTCCGGAACTTTACGGATCGGTTGGTCGCCAGCCATGTGCCACAGGAACGGGGAAGTTGGAGGAAAACGATGACCGTGCGAGATATTCTGCTGCAGGCCAACACGCATCCCGAGCCGACTCCGGAGTGGGCGATCGACAGGGTCAGGGAGCTTGCCGCTCGCCTTGGCGCGAGGGTGTTCCTTGGGGTCTGCCAGGTTCACATTCCTCGCGTCTCGAACTGGCTGGCGAACAAGCTGCTGAACATCGATGGCATGATCGCCGGCGAGAACAAGAAGAGCGGGGTCAATGCGGACGCGCTCATGGAAACCTTCAAGGCCAGGGTGCCCGCCGATCAACTCGGCGAGACATTCGTCATAAACTGCCCGGGTACGGTGACCCATTGGCAGCTTGCCGTGCGGGCGAGGACCCATGATCTCACTGTCGTTCCGGTCTATGGGCATGCGGAGACGATCTCGGTGGCCGAAGGCCTGGTCTTCGAAAGCGGCCGTCCGGTTCTGTTGCTGCCCGAGGTGACCGTGCCCGAGTTCAAGTTCGACAGGATCGCCGTCGCCTGGGATGGGAGCAGCGTCGCGGCGCGGGCCCTGTCTGACGCGATGCCGCTGTTGCGGCAGGCAAGTTCGGTGGCGATCGTGCAGATCACGGGTGAGAAGGATCTGTCGAAGGCTGCGGACCCGGCGGAGGCGGTCCGCAATCTGAAGCTCCACGGCATTGCGGCCGAGGTGGTGGCAGTCGAACTGGAAGAGCGCGATGCGGCGACAACGCTCCAGGCCTATTGCGAACGCGACGGCCGCGAACTGCTGGTCATGGGTGCGTTCGGGCACTCACGGGCGCGTGAGTTCGTGCTGGGGGGCGTGACGCGATCCGTTCTCGATGCGCCGAAGCTGCCGATATTTATCTCGCACTGACCTTCAGAACCCTTGCGAGAAGACCTGGCACGTTGCCCATTTGCGGGGCTGGAAGGGCGCCGCCGCTTCCAGCCACACCGCGACCAATTCCGACACCCGCTGTTCCGCCGCAGTGGACGGTGGCGGCTCTGGCCTCTTGAATTTCGCAAAGGGACCGGAAAGGCGGTGGTAGCCGAAATTGGTCTACCGCCCCGCATACAAGAAGTGATGCTCTATCGGCGTCTTGTCTATCAAGCGGTTCTGAAACGGCCCAGCTATTATCGGCCGGGGTCGCCGTCGTCCAAGAACCGCCATCTTCGAAGCCGGATGTTCACCGTCATGCGCTATGAGTTTGCCGTGATGATACGATATCGACCGTGTGAAGCGCGAGCCGTTGCAAGAGGATATGCATGGCGGATGAAATAGAATTGAAGCTCGACCTGACGCCGGAGGCGGCGGATGCGCTCGAAGCCGCCACCGTGCTGCCGGGCGATCCCGGCATCGCCGAGCAGCGGTCGGTCTATTTCGATACGCTCGACCACCAGCTGTCGAAGACCGGGCTTTCGCTTCGCATCCGCCGTTCAGGCAGCAAGCGCCTCCAGACGATCAAGGCGGACGGTGCCAGCGCCGCCGGGCTGTTCGCGCGCTCTGAATGGGAACGCCCTGTCAGCAACGATACGCCGGTTCTCGACGACACGACACCAATCCGGGCGGTGCTCGGCGATGCGGCGGATGCCATTACCCCGGTGTTCGAGGTGCGGATCGAGCGGCGCACATGGATCATCAGCGAAGGCGGCGCGACGATCGAACTGGTGCTGGATAGCGGCGAGGTAGTGGCCGGCGAGAGAACCTCTCCGATCTGCGAGATCGAGTTGGAGCTGAAGCAGGGCGACCCCGGCGCGCTCTTCGCGTTCGCCCGCCGCATCGACGCGGTCGCGCCCGCCCGTCTCGGCGTGCAAAGCAAGGCCGAGCGGGGCTATCGGCTCACCGGCCCAGCCCCGACGATGGTCAAGGCTGAGCTGGTGAAGCTCGCCGCCGGGATGACGGCGGCTGATGCGTTCCGGCATATCGCCCAGAGCTGCGTGCGGCAGTTTCGGTTGAATGAGGCGTTGCTGCTCGCTGGCCGGGACGCGGGCGCGCTGCACCAGGTGCGGGTGGCGCTGCGGCGTCTGCGCTCCGCCTTCTCGATCTTCAAGCCGGTGATCGGCGGAGATGCTCATACGCCACTGGGCGATGAACTGCGCTGGCTTGCCTCGGAACTGGCCAATGCCCGCAATCTCGACGTGTTGCTCGAACGCGCCAAACCTGGCGCGTTGCGTGACCGTATCGCGGCGGCGCGCGAGGCGGCCTATGACGCGGTCGGAGAGGTACTGGCGTCGGCGCGCGTGCGGGCGTAGATGCTCGACCTGGCGGAATGGGCCGCAAGCGGCGACTGGCAGGGCGCGCCCGACACCATGACGGCCCCCGATCAGCCGGCGCGCGACTTCGCGATCTCCGCGCTCGACCGGTTTCGACGCAAGGTGAAGAGGGACGGGCGCGATCTCGCCCATATCGAGGACGAGGCCCGCCACGAGGTTCGCAAGGATGCCAAGAAGCTGCGCTATGCCTCGGAATTCTTCACAAGCCTGTTCGACCGCAAGCGCGAGCGGCGGCGGCACAAGAAGTTCGTCGCGGCGCTGGAAGGCGTCCAGGACAAGCTCGGCGCGCTCAACGATCTTGCGACTGCGCCGCAGCTATTGGAACAACTTGGCCTTGCCGATGATCCCGATGCCGCCCGGCTGCTGGCCGGCGGTAAGCGCAAAGCGCTGCTGGAGGCGGCCGCCGAGGCCCATGAGGATCTGATCGACGTGAAGCGCTTTTGGCGCTGAGCGCCGATCGTGAGCGTTCCTGTGATGCGGGCCTTCCGCGCTGGGGACGCTCGAGGCTCAATCTCGTCGCCCGCTTCAGGTCGCGGTCCCAATCGGCGGATGAACGTCACGCGGCGCGATCCAATCGAACAGCGGTCGCTCCACAGCCCTTCACGATCCGCAACTGCGCCAGCGCCTGCTGGTCCGCTACAGCATTGAACGGCTTGTCATCGAGACATGATGAACGAGGACAAAGCCTGATAGCCGCTCCACAAGAGGGGTAGGGTCGATGCCGCTGCCAGAAACACGCATTCGATTTCGAGAACTGTGGGGCGGCGCATCATTCAGCTTTTCAACTGCCGAGTGGCAATATTGCGCAGTCCGCTTCGTGCCGGATATGCCTCCATGACGAGCATTATTCTGGATCCTCACCCGTGATCACGGTGACCGGCGCGCCCGTGCTTCCACTCTGCAAGCTATCCGCTGTCACAATAAGCGTGCTTCCCGGCTTGAGGATCGTCAAAAGATTCTGGCGGAACTCCTCGGGCAGTGTCAGCCGCTCACGCTCCTGTCGGGATACTTCGCCCGCCCGGGCGCTCCCGAGCAAGGGCAGATACATCCAATGTGTTCCGTGTTGGTCGATGGAGGAAAGCGTGAAGGCCTGCAGCCCCGAGATCCGTCCGCGGATCGCGATGGGCGTGGAGCCGATCTCGATCCCATTGCGCAAGACCACGGCCCGCTCGTCGGAAGCGCTGAGAATGATGGAGACCGGGCCGGTGGGCGCTTTTTCCGGTTGCCAGGTCGTGGAGAAGGCGCTCTCGAATGAAGAGGGCGGGCTTCCTCCATCTTCCAACACGTTCGGGGCTGGAGCGAAACGCGGAATGTCCGACGATTGGGTAATGATCACCGTCAATCCGAGTTGGGTAACCCCATAGAGGCGTTCAGCAAAGTCCAGGGGCAGCCGTATGCAGCCATGCGATGCAGGATAGCCTGGGAGATTGCCGGCATGCATGGCGATGCCGCTCCAGGTGAGCCTTTGCATGTACGGCATAGGCGCATCATCGTAGAGGTTTGATTTGTGATCGACCTTCTTCTGCAGGATCGTGAAAATCCCCGTCGGCGTCTCATGGCCGGCAGTACCTGACGATATGGTCGAAATCCCGATCAGGACACCGTTGCGGTAAACATAGGCGCGCTGCTTGCTGAGGCTGACGACGATGATGACGGGGCCTTCCGGAGCGGCTTCGGGCGCCCAGAGAAATTGTCCCGGTCGCAGGTTCTGGGCGGTTGCTGCGATCGAGCCTTCATCAAGCCTTGCCTGGGCGAATGCCGGCGGAATTGCCAAACCAAACACGCTCATCGTTGCGGTTGCCAGCAAGGAACGGCGCGTGAGGTGCGAGGCTGAGCCTATTGTCATTCAACATCTCATTCATGGAACAATGCGTGGGCAGGGGATGAAATAAAGCAGATGGAAGATCGTCGACCAAAGCTGGTGCCGGCTCATAGCTATATGGGCAAACACTATATGGTCGGGGAGCGTGGAAAGCATTTCAAGCACCAAGCCGGAATTGGTAGATTACCGGATGGCGTGCGAGGGAGGCGATGTGTGCCTGACGTCACGCGGGCCGAGCAAGCCGGACGAGGACGTTGCGCGTTGCCCCGCCTTCAGGAAACGGAACTCCGGGCGCATGCCACTCCGCGCCATCGACGAATATCCGCGCTTCCTGATCGAGATCGTGATCAACCTGCAGCGTCACGGTAATAACCGCCGACCCGCGACGGAAGGTCATCTCCGCTCGATCCCAATCTCGCGGCAAGCTCGGGCGGATCTGCAATTCATTCTGGATGAGCCGTACGCCAAGGATTTCCTCGACGGCCAGGCGCCAGGTCCAGGCAGCCGCACCGGTGTACCAGGTCCATCCGCCGCGACCCAGATGGGGTGCCACACCCGCAATGTCGGCAGCGACCACATAGGGTTCGGTCCGATAATGTTCCGCAGACTCTCGGGTTGATGTGTGCCGGATCGGATTGATTCGGTCGAACAGAGACATAGCGCTGTCGCCATCGCGCGTGCGCGCAACGGCGATGGCGAGCCAGGCTGCGGCATGGGTGTATTGGCCGCCATTTTCACGAATGCCGGGCGGATAGGCCTTGATGTAGCCCGGTTCGCGCGGTGTTCGGTCGAAGGCGGGGTCAAGGAGCCGGATAATGTTGTCGTCATCCCGGACGAGGTGTTTTCTCGCTGATGCGATAGCCTTCTCCGTCCGCTCAGGATCCCCGGCGCCCGAGAGTATGGACCAGGACTGCGCGATCGAATCGATGCGGCACTCTTGCTCTTCGGACGTGCCCCAAGCCCTGCCGTCATCGTCGAATGCGCGCAGATACCATTCGCCGTCCCATGCGGATCGTTCGACGGCGGCCGCGAGAGAGTCGGCGCGCCCGTTCCAGCGATCCCGAAACCCGGTTTGGTTTTCGTCGAGACAGTTTCGCGTGAAATTTCGGATGGTCGCGATGATAAACCAGGCGAGCCATACGCTTTCACCGTGTCCCCGGCTACCCACGCGGTCCATGCCGTCATTCCAGTCGCCGGCACCGATCAAGGGAAGCCCATGCGGTCCGAGACGATAGGCATGCGAAAGCGCCCGGTCGCAGTGGTTAAAGAGGGACCGGGTGTATGTGCTGACGTCAAAACGCGCATAGCGGTCGCCTTCATCGGCCGCGAGCGGCGGCGCTTGCAGATAGGAAATCCGCTCTGCAAGAATCCCCGTATCGCCTGTGGCTTCCACATAATGTGCAACGGCATAAGGGAGCCAGGCGAGATCGTCCGAACACCGGGTCCGTACGCCCCGGTCAAAGGGCGGATGCCACCAGTGGAGGACATCGCCTTCCTCGAACTGATGGGCGGCCGCGGCCAGGATATGGCGCCGCGTCGCCGCTGGATCGACGTGCAACTGGGCGAGGACATCCTGGAGCTGATCGCGGAAGCCGAATGCTCCGCTTGCCTGGTAGAAGCCGGCGCGGGCGCGCACGCGGGCGCTGATTGACTGGTGGGGGAGCCAGCGGTTGACCATGAGGTCAAAGGCCGGGTCGGGTGTCGTGACCTGGACGCGGCTTAGCCTTTCGTCCCAGGCGGCGGCACAGGCGCTGGCGGCAGCTTCGATGTTCGCCGGATCCTGCCAGGTGTGCACCAGTTCACGGGCATGATCCCAATTCTCGCCTTGTCCGAGAACGAAGCAGACATCCGCGGTTCCATCGGCCGGAATGTCGAGATGGACCTGAAGCGCCGCGCAGCAATCGTCGGCGGCGGCAGCCGGCCTGTTTCCGAGATCCCAGCTCAAAAGTGCTCCCGGGCGTGCGGGATCGGATTGGCCGCCCTCGAAATCCTGGCGAGAGGTCGTGAAGCTGTGGACCGGATGCGTGGTAGCGAGGAAGGCTACCCGGTCACCGAATTCCTCGGTCCAGGGGTTCCGCGCGAGAATTGCGTGGCATGCCGGATCGTAATCGGATGTGCGCAGAGGCGCCTGCTCGCCGTGGACTGCGCCGAGCAGCCATTCCGCATAATAGGTCGCCGTGATCCGGCGAGGGGTCGGCGTGAGGTTGCGCAAGCGCAGGCGGACCAGTTTGACGGGGGCGGCGGTGGGAACGAAGACCGAGAGCTCCTGTTCAAGTCCCTCGCTGCTCTTCCGCCATGTGGTCTGGCCCGGGCCATGCTGAATTTGACATGCCGAATGCCTGCCTGCCGGCAAAGGCGTGGGGCTCCACAGGCGGACATTTTCTTCGTCGCGCAGGTACAGTCGTTCGCACTGGGGGTCGCGGATGGGGTCGTTGAACCAGGGCGTGAGCCTGTTCTCACCGCTGTTGGCCGCCCAGGTGAACCCCAGCCCGCCTTCGGTCACGATCGTACCGAAGGCGTCGTTGGCGAGGACGTTCGACCAGGGCGCCGGAGTGGTGGCGCCGGGCTCCAGACAGATGACATAGTCTCCGCTATTGGGAGCAAAACCACCCCAGCCATTGTCGAATCGCAGATCGGACGGCCTCGGCAGCGGAGAAGAGGAGTGTATCGCTGCCGTGCCATCGACGGGGGTGAACGACGGCCCCTGGTGGCATGGCTGCTCCTGGCGGGTGAGTTGATTGCCGAGTGGCCCGCCGCCCTCGTCGAGGATCACCCGCGAAACCCGATCGAGGAGCGCCGCGCGTTCGCCATCGCCGGGCCCGATACCGATCACGTGGATGCCGCCGTTCGTCCCGAGGCGATCCTGGGCGTTCTGGTCTCTGAGCACCTCAAGAAGCTGCTCGCGCACAGGCTCGATATAGCCTGACGTTCCTTCGTGCGTGATCACAAGATCCACGCTTATTCCCCGTTGCCGCCAGAGCGCCTGCGCCGAGATGACGAAACGCAGCAGACCGGTCTGTTCCGCGGTTCCGGCGCGCAGCAGGAGGACGGGGTGGTCACCCGAAATGCCAAGTGCCCAAAGATCACCACGGCGGAATCCGTGAGAAGCCGATGGAGGAGGATTGGTGCGGGCAGAGAGGAGGAAGGACAAGAGTTCCTGTGCTTGCGGTACCAACGCTGGCGACAGGCCGAGGGCGTGCATGTCGCGCGCTGTTGCGGTCGCGGCATCGCTAACGGCCCACTCGAGTGAAGCGAGGGTTGTGTAGCGCTCGGCGATATCGAGCGTGGACTGGTGGGACGCGGCGGCGATTGTCACAAAGGCGAGTTCGCGCCGGCCATGCGGCGGAAGTTCGATCCTGAGCCTGACCGCACAAACCGGATCGAGCGTCCAGCCCAGCGTTCCGCTGAGCGCTTCTCCTTCCATCCCGGCCGGTCGGCTGGCGCTGCCGTGGCGGCCGAGGAAAGCCCTGCGATCGGCCTCCACGCCAAGGCGCGTGAAGCCATCGTCATCGCCGATCACCCGATGGAGCATGACGGGGGGCTTCTCGGCGGGATTCCGGGGGCGCCGGGTGAACAGCAGCCCGTCACCACCCGGCAGTGCTTCCGCGCCGACGAATAATTTGCTGAAAGCAGGATGGCGCGCCGCGTCTTGGGCCGGCGCCAGCACGATCTCGGCGTAGCTGGTGATTTCGATGATGCGAGGACGGTCTTCTTCATTGACGAGGCTGAGGCGCCGGATCTCGAGGTCATCACCATTGGCGATGGTGATCGTCGTTGTGGCCGACAGGCCATGTGCACGCCGATGGAATTCGACCTGATGGGCGTGGAAAACCACCTGTGGCGGCTCTTCCGGTTGAGGAAATGGACCTCCCGTCGCCGCCCAGACATCGCCGCCGTCGATGTCGCGCAGATAGAGCCAATGGCCCGCCTCCGGATCGTCCGGGGCGACCCTGGTGAGCGCGTTCTGGTTCCAGCTGGTGCTCCCAGCGCCGTCCGTGCGGATTCGGGTTGAGAGGCGACCATTCCCGAGCACCTGCCAGGCAGGATTGCCGTAACGGTGGTTTGGCGTCCAGCTGTAGAGGCCGGGAATTGCGCTTTCGGGCGTGGCTTGCGGTTCCCGGATCTCGACCCGTGCAATTTCGGGGGGCAGTTCCCACGGGATGCGCTCGTTGAGGAGGAGATCGACGGTTCGCACATGAGGGTCTGTGTGGAACCAGCGAACATGCAGGTTCTCGAACAGGACATTGCCAAGAGCCCCGAGGCTCATGCCATGGTGGTGCGCCATGTAGGAGCGCACGAGGGCGAACCGCTTTCCTGTCGGCACGCGCTCGGGCGTGAAGTCGATGGCCTCATAGAAGCCGTAGCGGCCGATGACGCCCAGCTCCTCAAGCACCCTGAGATTTCGTACGGCGACTGCGGGGCGTGTCGTCAGCGCAAGGGCGGTTGCATAAGGTGCGACGACGAGATCGCGGCCCAGGCCGCGTTGCAGCCCGAGTTCCGGGACGCCGAAGGCGTGGTACCGATAGACACGGTCCTGACTCATCGAGGCAAATGAGGACTCGGAAATTCCCCAGGGGATCGCCTGCGATCGACCGAACGCGATCTGGATGTCGATCGACGTGCGATCGCTCATGCCGAGAAGAGTGGTTGGATCGCTGTGCAGGAAGATATTCGGCATGAGGTATTCGAACATCGAACCGTTCCAGGACACCAACGCCAGTCCGGTATCCTTCCTGGTGATCGGGCGGCCCAGGTGGAACCAATGCTCCGGCGCTATGTCGCCCTTGGCGATTGCGAAATAGCTGGCAAGTCGGGCTTCGCTGGCCAGGAGGTCATAGTGATGGGGATCGATGCGGTCGGCGCTGAGATTGTAGCCGATGTGGAAGAGCCGGGTGGCGGGATCGAAGAGCAGCGCAAAATCCATCTCGTGGGCGAGTGTGGTCGCGCGGTGCGCGAGGCCCTCCAGGCGATCGGAAAGCTCCTGCGCGGCCAGGCGGCCCTCCGCGATCGAAGCGCGGAGATCCTGTATCCATTCCCGGACGGCATCAGGAACCGCATCTCGTGAGAAGGCGTCGAGGGCGTCGAGGGCTTGCGCCTCCCCGGCGCTGACCGGCGATGTCATGCCGTAGGTCATGAGAGCCGCGACCCGGGCCGCGATTTCGGCGCAGCCTGACGGCGGAGATGCAAGGCGCTCGGTCCAGGGGGCGAAGATGCGAAGATCACGCCGCATGCCCAGCAGATGATGCTCCAGCCGCTCAAGCCAGGTCTGAACGTCCCGAAGGGCGGCGATATTGTTCTCGGCAGCGCTCTCGGCAAGCAAGCCGGCCTGTTCTCGCAGCCTCTGCATGTCGATCGTGATCAGATCTTCGATCGCCCAGATCCATTCGGGTTCATTGTCCCACGCGTGCTCGGCGGTTTGACGCATGGTAGCGAGAGTGGTGCGGATTCCTTGAGCCGCCTCCGAATCGAGTGCATCCAGCGCTCCGGCGAGCAGGCCGATGGTGTCTTCGAGCCCGTGCCACAGATCGAGGCCAACCGGTGGTGCGTTACGCGCATCGCGCAGAGCTTGCGTGACGGTGATCAGGCTGACCGCCAGATTGCCGCTATCGACGGTTGAGACGTACCGGGGCTCGAGAGCGGCCAGCGTTCTGGTCTCGTACCAGTTGAGAATATGGCCTCGATAGCGTTCGAGGCGATCGATCGTCTCGAGTGCGTTGCGCAGGCGCATCTCGAGTTCATTGAGGCCGATATGTCCGAACCGCCAGGCGGTCAGGGATGAGATCAGCATCATGCCGATGTTGGTTGGGGAGGTACGGTGCGCGGTCTCTTCGTTCGGCGGTTCCTGATAATTGTCGGGAGGGAGCCAGTTGTCCTCCGGCCGCACGAAAGTTTCGAAAAAGAGCCAGGTGCGGCGCGCCACAAGCCGGAGGAACTTCCTGTCCGCTTCGGAGATGGGTTCCGTGCGCCGGGGGAGAATGCGGCTGATCGAAATCGCAACTTCTGGCGCAACAAACCAGAGCAGCAGCACAGGTGCGGCGGCCGGCAAGGCGGCAGGGGCGATCATGACAATGGCGCCAGCAACAAGCACTGCGAGCACTGGAGACGCGGCCATATCACGCCAGGCGGCGAGCCGGGGATGCCGGGCGGCGATGCGGCCCGCCATATGTGCAGCCGAAGTCCATTCGAGCCTCTTTCGCCCCGATCGCAGCCGCCAGAGGGTGACGAAGATCGCGTGGAGCGCGATAAATGAGTCGCTGACGAGGAACGTGATCGCCAGCGCCCATCGGCCGAGTTGATCTGCTTGTTGCCGAAGAACGCGTTGCATGACACCGCGCCGACGGCCCCGGGCGACGCCGGTGACGAGATCGGTGAAGAGATAGGCAGCGGGCGCAGCAAGTGCGAGGAGCGTCCATACCCAGGGCTGGCCATGGAGCAGGAACCAGCCGCCCAGCAGAAGCGCGACGATGCTGAAGGGGATCAGACTGCGGCGCAGATTGTCGAATATCTTGAGGCGGTCGAGCCAGCCGAGCCGGTTGCGGAGCCAGCGTCCGTCGCGGCCGGGTACGAAGGGAAACAGCCAGGGCAGGATTTGCCAGTCGCCGCGCACCCAGCGGTGCCATCGCCACGCGAAATCGAGGTAGCCGGTCGGGAAGCTCTCGTAGACGATGATATCGCTCGCCAGCGCTGCGCGGCCATGCAGGCCCTCGAACAGATCATGGCTGAGCAAAGTGTTCTCAGGGACGCGGCCATCGAGACTGCGCTCGAAAGTGGCGACCTCATAGATCCCCTTTCCGACGAAGACACCGGAGCCAAGGAGGTCCTGGTAGACGTCCGATACGGCGCGCGAATAGATGTCGATCGCCGTGTCTCCGCCATAAAAGCGGGAGAAGAGCGACTGACCGGTCGTGTCCGGCGCCAGTTCAACGCGAGGCTGGATGATCGTGTAGCCGCGTTCCACGCGACCTGAAGCGGGA
This sequence comes from Sphingopyxis granuli NBRC 100800, assembly GCF_001591045.1. GTDB lineage: Bacteria > Pseudomonadota > Alphaproteobacteria > Sphingomonadales > Sphingomonadaceae > Sphingopyxis > Sphingopyxis granuli. The sequence continues at coordinate 105,193 of NZ_BCUA01000001.1, forward strand.
TCGAAACGGGCTTTGTTGAGCGGATGCGCGAGCGTGCCGACCAATCGGCGAACGACCCCGTGCGGGAGACGGGTGTCGGCATCGGCGGTCACGACGAAGCGACATTTGCGCAGGGCGTCGATCCGACCGGCGATCACGCTGAAAGGCGTGGAAATCCCATGGAGGATGTACGCATTGAATTGTTCAAGTTTACCGCGTTTGCGTTCCCAACCCATCCAGGATCGGTGTGTCTCATTGTAGAGGCGAGGCCGGTGGAGCAGGTGAAACGGACCGTCGCCCCGGGCGCCCGGGTAGCGCTTGTTGAGCTCGTCGACACCCGAGACCAGCGCCTGCGTAATGTCGTCATCGGTCGGCATGTCCTCAGCATCTGCGTCCGCGAAGTCGCTGAGCAGGACGAACTGGAGAGCTGTATCGGAATTTGCCAGTCGATGCGCCTCAAGCCGTTGCAGGAGGGAAGGGATGTCGGAGGCGTTCGCAACGAGGACAGGCATGGCGACGGCAGTGGCGCAGTCCTTGGGGATTCCTTTCTTGAATTCGAGCTTGGGGAGGACCCGTGGAGGGACGATCTGGGTCACGAGCCAGTTCACGAACGTGATGCTCAGGATCGACGCAGGGAGCAGCGTCAGGGCGATGCCGAGCAGCCAGGAGCCGATCGAGGCCTCTGTTGACGCGAGATAGGCGGCTGGCACGGCGAAGGCGGTGAGTCCTGCCAAGAGTAAAGCGCACGCGTAGAGGACGCCAGGGTAACGGCGTATGCGGCGCAGCATCGGGCCCAAAGTCCAGGGGCGCGGATCGATGGCATCCGAAAAGAAGGCCCGCCCTTCGTCGATCAACCAATAGCCGACATGGCCCGAGGGCGAGTTCTCGCTGCTATGGCATTGTCGCAGGGCTCGCTCCGCAACCTCCCATTCCGCCAACCGTGACTGCTCGGCAAGTTGCTCAACGGCGTGACGGTATCGGTCGCGGGTATCGAAATCCATGCGCGGATAGACCCCGGCCGGATCGCGCCTGAGGATTGCCTCGACCCGGCTCGTCCGATCGAAAAAGTCATTCCACTGGATGGTCGCGATCACCGCCAGGTTGGCGATGGCGCGTGCCACATATTCTGTATCGTCGAATGCCGCTGCGCATGCGTCCGGGGTCTCGACGATCTGGAACGGTGGCTCAACTTCGGGGAAGAGCCGGCTGAACGCAGTGACCAGAAGCTCCAGGCAGACGATGCGGAGCATCGTCGGGAAGGCCCAGATTTCGGCGATGCTGAGCGGCATCTGCTCCTGATAGCGGTCGACATAATGGACCGCCGTGTTCAGCGATACCTGAAGGTGGGAAGCCTGCAGGAGCGAGTGGGCCAGTTGATGGATGCGCGGGCGCGCGAGGCCGCCTTCGCCGAGGCCTGGCAGTTTCGCGTAGAATTCCTGCGGAAGATCCTCACGGATCTGGAGGATGGCTCGCTGGATCTGATAATCATTGTCCAACAGCCACTCGGCCGCCGAACTGGCCTGTGGTTCGGCCTTGCCCGCGGCGAGCCGTGCCTTGGTCAACCATCCTTTCATCGCATCAAGGCGGGTCCAGGCCATGAGAGGGGCCGAGCGGCTGATCAGGCCGGTGAGCTGGTGGCGGGCCGCAGTGTCGGCGGCGGCCCCGCTGATGGGATCGCGTTCCTCGAGATCGGCCATGATCAGCCCAGGCCGCCGACCGGCAACCGGAGCCTTTCGTGCACAGTTGGGAGGGATGTCTGCGCCGGGCGAACTGTGGTCGGCAGAACGAGCATCGGTACGCTGCAGTGCGTCATCAGGTAGGAGGCGACCGTGCCATAGGGAACGTCCGCCACATGCTCGTGGCTATGGCCACGGGCTGACATCACGGCGAGATCCACGGCTTCCTTTTGGATCAGTTCGTTGAGCGCCTCGCGGACATCGTCTGCGCGGGTGGACAGGATGCGAACGCGAAGGCCGGTCGCTGTCAGGTTGGATTTGACCCGCTGAAGATAGCTGCACGCGGCCTGTTCGTTGCGCTCGATGAGACTTTGGCGAAGCTCCTTGTCTTCCATTTCCAGCGGCCGTGCCTCGATCATTTCGGGGGCAGGGACGACATGGGCGAGGAGGATTTCCGCGTTGGCGGCGCGCGCAATGCGTGCGGCCAACGGCAGCACGCTCTCTGCCCAGCGGGAACCGTCAAGTGGCACGAGAATTCGCTGGTAGCTCTGGTCCGGCGCTTGAGCCTCGACGGGGACGAGCAGAATGGGACTGGGCGCGTGGGCCAGGATTTTCTGAGCGGTGCCGCCAATCCCGCTCTTGCCCAACTCCTTCCTTCCGCGCCTTCCCAGCACGATCAGGCCATCGCTCCGTTCGCCGATGAAGCGACAAATCTCCTCTGCCGTTTGTCCTTCGGCGAGTTCGATCGTGGTATGGGGTGTTGGCGTCCGAGCAGCGTTGGCGCATCGATCCAGCGCGCGCAATGCTTCCCGGCGCCGAAGATTCCACTCGATAGGATCGGGGCGCACGTCAGGAGACGCCTCGGCGTCGAGAACCTGAAGGAGTGTTACCGGGAAATCGAGTGCGTCCGCGAGCGCAGCGGCGTGCGGATAGACCCAGGCATTGCGATCCGCGCAGTCGATACAGGCAACGATGCCTGGGTCGGATGCGGGCGGATGGGGCTGGGGTGGGAGAGGAAACGCAGCGACGGCAGACATGAGACACAACCTCCTGTTGCCGTTCGTCCCCCGGCGATCGGCGGCTTTGAGTGCTGCGGACCCTCTTGGTGCGCTGCGTGGACCAGCTCTTGCTCCCTGCCGATTCGAGCCAGTGTGGGGCACGCTATCGGGGCCAGTCAGGGGATGACATTAGGGCTTTTACGAATAGGGATGGCTGGGGGTGGAGGAGCTGAACCGGTGTGGCGGCAAATGTCGCGACATACACGCTGGTCAGGCAAGTCGGAGATCAGCTCGTCGAGAGGCCTTCGGCTGCGGAAACAGCCTGCGCCGTCCGCACGAAGCTGTCCGGGTTCAGCGATATGGAGTCGATACCCTCAGCAACGAGGAAAGCAGCGAAGTCGGGATGATTGCTCGGTGCCTGGCCACAGATGCCGATCTTGATGCCGGCCGCGTGAGCCTTGCGAATGGCCTCGGCGATCATCCGCGTAACGGCCTCGTCGCGCTCGTCGAACAAGCTGGCCAGAAAGCCCGAATCGCGATCAACGCCAAGCACCAGCTGGGTGAGGTCGTTTGACCCGATTGAAAAGCCGTCGAAGCGCGTGGCGAACTGCTCGGCCAGGATGACGTTTGAGGGAATCTCGCACATCATATAGATTTGGAGGTCGTTCTCGGCGCGGCGCAGGCCGTTCTCGGCCATGGCTTCGAGGACGCGATCGGCTTCGGCCGGGGTGCGGCAGAACGGGACCATCACGATGACGTTGCGGAAGCCCATGGTTTCACGCACCCGTTTGAGGGCGCGGCACTCGAGCGCAAACCCTTCGCGATAGCGTTCGTCATAATAGCGCGACGCGCCCCGGAATCCGAGCATCGGGTTCTCTTCCTCGGGTTCGAAAACGTCACCGCCTACAAGGTGGGCATATTCGTTGGTCTTGAAGTCGCTGAGGCGAACGATGGCGGGGTGCGGGTGATAGGGACTTGCGAGCTTGGCGATACCGCGAGCGAGGACATCGACGAAATAGTCGGACGGGTGTGCGTATCCGCGCGTGAGGTCCCGGATCTGGCGCTGGGCTTCCGGGCTCGCCCGCTCGGGGTGGACGAGCGCCATGGGATGGACCTTGATGTGGGCGTTGATAATGAATTCCATACGGGCAAGGCCGACGCCCTTTGCGGGCAGCCTCCACCACTGGAAGGCTGCTGCCGGGTTGGCGATATTGACCATCATGTCGGTCCTGGTGGCCGGCAGGGCGCCGATATCGACCTCGGTCGCCGAGAAATCGAGGATGCCGTCGTAGATCGTGCCAACGTCGCCGTCGGCGCAACTGATCGTGATGTCCTGATTTTCGGCAATGACCTCGGTGGCGTTGCCTGTGCCGACGATCGCGGGCACACCAAGTTCGCGGCTGACGATGGCGGCATGGCTGGTGGTCCCGCCATGGTTGGTCACGATACCCGCAGCCCGTTTCATGACAGGGACCCAGTCGGGATCTGTCGTCTCGGTCACGAGGATCGATCCATCGCGGAACTGTTCGATGTCGGCGGCGGTGCGGATCACGCAGGCCTTGCCGGCGGCGATGGCTGTGCCGATGGCGGCGCCGGTCGTAATCGCGGCGCCTTTCGATTGGAGGCGGTAATGCCGGAAGGCGGTGGCGCTGGATTGCGCCTGGACTGTCTCGGGCCGGGCCTGGACGATGTAGAGTTCGCCTGTCTCGCCGTCCTTGGCCCACTCCATATCCATCGGGCGTTGATAATGGTCCTCGATCGCGACGGCCCAGCGTGCGAGTTGGAGGATATCGGCATTGTCGAGCACGAAGGACCGGCGTTCCTGCACGGTCGTCTCGACGATGCGCGTGCGGTGGCTTCCGCCCTCGCCATAAACCATGCGGAAGGCTTTGCCACCGAGCTCCTTGTCTATAATCGGCTCGTTTTCCGGCTGCGCGAGAAGCGGCTTGAAAACGACATATCTGTCCGGATTGACGGTCCCCTGAACCACGGTTTCACCAAGGCCCCAGGCGGCACTGATGACGATGGCGTTGGGAAATCCGGTTTCGGTGTCGATCGAGAACATGACGCCCGAACCGGACAAATCCGAACGCACCATCTGCTGGATGCCGATCGAAAGGGCAACGTCGAGATGATCGAAGCCCTTCGCTTCGCGGTAAGCGATCGCCCGGTCCGTGAACAGCGAGGCGAAACAGCGCCGGCAGGCATCCTGCAGTGCGAGCTGCCCTTTCACGTTCAGGAAGGTTTCCTGTTGTCCCGCGAAACTTGCATCCGGAAGGTCCTCGGCGGTGGCGCTGCTACGGACGGCAACGGCCGGACGATCGTTTCCCGTGCGACGGCCGAGTTCCAGATAGGCAGTCAGTATTTCTTCCGCGATGTAGGAGGGCATCTCACCCTCCAGAAACAGGCTGCGAATAGCCTGCCCGGTGTCCTGCAGGGTGTATTTTCCGGAATGGAAAGCGGCGAGATATTGGGCGATCAGCGGGGCAAGCTGGTTGTGACGAACAAATGCGCGATAAGCATCGGCGGTTGTGGCGAAACCGGATGGCACCTTGACGCCCTTTTGAGAAAGAGCCGCAGTCATCTCGCCGAGAGACGCGTTCTTGCCGCCAACGGCCAGCACGTCAGCGATGGCGATTTCCTCGAACCACAGGATCAATGGCTTGGGCATGGCTTTCCTCCAGCTTGGGCATGGCGCCAGGCGAGCTGCCGCCTTGATCGCCTCGTTTTCGGGGCAACCATCGCCGGGCAGGAGGTGAGGGTCATTACGTAAGGGTCCTATGCGTGGGTTGCACAGGAGGGTCCGTTGGTCAGGGCGCCATTGGAGGTCTTCGCGGGTTTTGCCGTCAGTCGGCCTGCTTCAGGCGATCCCCGTGCGCCGTCCGCAGGATGGTGATCGCAATTCAATCACCGAAGAACTGGGGATTGCGAGCGATGAAGCGTCTTGCCCAGTTGTCCAGGTAGGAGGATCGGGCGCGACTGAGATAGCGCCAGCCAGCCACGCTGATCGCGAGCGCGCCGATGGCGTTGACGATGAGATCCCACATTGTGTCGGTGAGGCCAGACGGGTCGCCGAGCATGGGCTTCTGCATGGTCAACCCGAAAACCTGGTCCATCGTGAACTCGAATATCTCCCAGAGAGCGCCGATCGCCTGGGAGAAGCAGAATGCAAAGACCGCGAGAAATGAAGGCCTCATATGGAGGTCCACATGCCGATCCTCATTGAGGATGTAGACCGTCATGAACCCCTGAAGTCCCAGCAGTAGCCCTGCCGTTGCATGGAGGATCAGATCCCACCACCAAAAGCGCTCGTAATAGTCGCGCACCTCTCCGAGGAAGAGCGCCGCGAAACCGAACAGAATGGCAAGTATCTGTACTTCGGGCGGTATGTGAACGGAAAAGCGGGCTTTCAGCACGATGGGCATCGCCATCGTCAGCATGATCCCGGCCACCAGGAAGACGTGGATCCATTGCTGCTCGATGGTCAGGAGAATGAGCTCCGCTGCCATCACGGACTGTAGGGCGACGAGGATGACGAGATGAGCGAGCCTGACTCGCCTTTCTTCATCTCGCTTGTTATCCCGCATCGTCAGGTGCGATTCCCTGGATAATGCGTTGCGCTGGTTCGCTCGCCCGGCTGTCCTGTGGAACAAGCAGTACGTCGCATTCAAGGCAGCCGACAAGGGCTCGCGCCGTGCTCCCGAGCATCGCTGTCGCTAGCGCCGAGCGTCCATGGGTTCCAATGACCGCGAGATCGACAGCGTTCGCCTGCACATGGTCGCGCGCAACCCGGCAGACGTCACCATAGTCCACGCTGACATCGAGGAGTGCTTGCGTCGCAGGAGACAGGGCGGTCGCGCTCAGGAATGCGTCCAGCTCGTATGCGATATCCGCCTGTTGCGCCGCGGCAGGGCCCTCGCGACCGCGCAACGTCTCGAGCCGAACATGATACGCGTGCAGGAGCGTGATTGCCGCCGTCGGGAACAGGTCGACCGCGGTTGTAAGCGCAGTTCTTGAGCATTCCGAAAAATCCGTGGCCGCCATCAACTGCCGATACTCTGCTTCCGCGCGTCCCTTGACGATCAGGAGCGGCAAGCCTGCCCGCCGTGCCAAGCGTTCGACCGTGGTTCCAATGAGGAAATCTCCGAGCTCATCCTTGCGGGAAATGCCCGTGACGATGAGCTCGACCGAGAATTCGGCAGCGACATCGAGAATGGTCGAAGTGACATCGCCGAACGCGACCCTCGTGCAAATCGCAATATTATCGTCTTGCACTTCGCTCTCGAGCTTCGCCTGGGCCCGATCCATGGCTTCTTCGCGATCCCAAGGTATCGTCGCATCGTTCTCGAGGACGTGAAGAAGCACTAACCTGGCGCCCCAGGCGCGTGCCAATAGCACCGCCCGGTCGCGGGAGCGATCGCACCGGCCGGTAAAGTCGGTGGGCAGCAGGATAGTTCGTGGCGTGACCATAAATTCAACCGAGGAGACAAGCAGGTACCATGGACGGGAAGGTATCAGCGGTCGTCGACGTCTGCAAAGGGACTTGCATCAGCTTGTCTCAACTTCAGGATATGGGCCGGTTCGATTGCGGCGCGTGCGCGGCGATATCCCGAGCAGGAAATTTATTAGCTTTCTTGCTGGGATCGGATCAATAATATCCCGATCGGGTAAATTGTGGGTTGAAATTGCATCCAGGACTTAATATTTCCCGACCGGGAAAGTGAGGGGTCGTGCTGGACGCAACAACGATCGGGCAGATCGTCCGGAATGAGCGCAAGGAGCTTGGACTTCGCCAGGATGAGCTGGCAGCCGCTAGCGGAGTTGGACTGCGCTTCGTCGTCGATCTCGAGCGGGGCAAGGCGACTGCGCAGATCGGCAAGGTCATCACAGTCCTCGCCGCGCTGGGATGTGAGCTGCAGATCCGGCGGCCGGACGGGGTCGTGCTTGTAGGCCGGCCGGCATGACCCCCGATATCGTCGATCGCCTTGTCATCTGGTCGGATCAGCGCATTGCCGGGGAGCTTGCGCTCGATCGCGGCGGTGCGATGCATTTTACCTATGCTTCCGAATGGCTGGCGGATCAGATAGCAAAACCGCTCTCGCACGCTCTACCGAAGCAGGCGGAGTCGTTCGGCGACGCGCTATGCAAGGCTGTTTTTGGGGGACTGTTACCCGAGGAAGGGCAGCGAACCGCCATCGCGCGGGTGCTCGGCGTATCGCCTGACAATCCGTTTCGTCTGTTGGCGGCGCTTGGCGGTGATGTTGCCGGGGCACTTGCATTTCTCCCGGAAGGCGAGACGCCGCCCGCTGCACCCGCAGGTGAGCCCGCCCATCCGCTGGATGAGGTTGAGCTTGCGGCCTTGCTTGTTCGCTTGCCTCGTGTGCCGATGCTGGCTGGGGAAGGGGGCGCCCGGCTCAGCCTGGCCGGCGCCCAGGGTAAGTTGCCCGTCGTTCTGATCGATCGTGCCATCGCTATCCCCCGCATCGGCGAGCCATCGACCCATCTCATCAAACCAGAGCCTGACCGCTTTCCCGGCCTGGCAGCCAATGAGGCCTTCTGTCTGGCGCTGGCGCGGGCGGTGGGTCTCGACGCAGCCATGGCGGAATGGCGGGCCATCGCTGGCCAGCCCTATTTGCTCGTGACGCGCTATGATCGCCTTGAGGCCGATGTCGGCACCACTCGGTTGCATCAGGAAGATTTTGCCCAGGCGCTCGGCGTGCCGTCGAACCGCAAATATGCGAGTGAAGGCGGGCCAACTTTTCGCGATGGCTTCGCATTGGTGCGTCGGGCCACCACGCGGCCCGCACGCGAGGTGCTTAAGCTCGCCGATGCGGCGATCTTCAATCTGGTCATCGGCAATGCCGACGCCCATGCCAAGAATTACAGCCTGCTGCGCCGGGATAATGGCGAGGTGGTGCTGGCACCGCTTTATGATCTCGTGGCGACCCATATGTGGCCGGAGCTCTCAGCGAAGCTCGCCATGCGGTTCGGCCGTGCGGCGACCCTTGAGGACGTAGGGGCAGAGAGTTTCGAGCGCTTCGCCGAAGATGCGGGCCTGGCTCTTCCGTTCCTGCGCCGGCGTGCCGCGGCGATGGCCGCGGCTATCCGCGGCGCCATCGCCGATGGGATCGAGGTGCCAGGGCTTGAGGATGCGTCTCGTCTTGGTGAACTGCCGACGATTGTACGCGACCGTGCGGATCGGTTCGCGCTCAAGACCAAGCCGTGAAGGGCGAAAAATATAAGATATTGATATACAAGGATAAAAGATTGATAATATATCTTATGTTAAATTTTAGACGTGCGGCATGGTGGATGGCGGATGCATTAGTGTCCGCCATCCAAGTTTGCGCTGTTATGCCGTTGAAACAGCTCCGATACTTTTTAACATCTTGCTCAAATACTTCTCGGAGCCATCGTCCATGAAAAGCACATTGCGCGTCTCCAGATCCTCCTTTGAACCTGCAGTCCCGACGTTCAAGAGGTCGCTGTACTGAGTGTAAGACAGGATGAAGGCATTCAGGATTAGGTCCGGATCGTCTAGTTCCTTCTGACGTTCCTTGATCTCGGAATAGAGCCCTAGCTTCGGGTCGTTGAGGTCGAGGTTCCGGATGCCTTTCGGATCAACAAAGCTGAGCCACTGCTGGCCCGTCGCATCATCGACCAGCCATAGCAGAAAGTCGGGATAGAAATTACCGGCTCTTGCGAAGCCTAGGCCTTTCGCCTGAGTGTCTGCATTGCGCAGCAGATACAGGCTCCGCCCAGCAAGCAGCTCTTTGGCGACCGATGAATTGTAGAACGCTTCTAGATCGCGAACGAATTGAACCTCGCTGGGGGAATCGAAGGCCAGAGGACGCATCTTCAGAGGCAAGTTACCGGTCACGTCAGGTGCCATCAGCGGATAATATAGGTGGCGAGCAAAGCTGATCGCGACCATGTGAGGCGCATTCCACTTGCTCGCTTCGCCGATCTTGCTAGCGGCAACTAGGTCCTTGAGAACCTTTAGCTTGGCCTCGTATTCCCGACCATCGTCCGTGGCGTCAATCTCGAACTGATAGAGCTTTAGCATCGAGCCGTGATCGTCGGTGATGTAGGCGACGTCGTAGAACTGCCCCTCGTACCCGGCTTTCAATGCCTGATAGAAGCGATCGGTATATTCGGTCAGTAGCTGAACGAGAATGTCCTGCTGCTTGTTGACGTCGGCAAAGCCGTTTATGGCCAACTCTGCCTGGGGAATGAACAACGTGTACCAAGCGTCGCTGCCAGCGCAGAAGTCGATCAGGCGCTGCCGGTCTAGCCGAAGGTTGCTCCAGGCCTTCAATAGCTTGTATTCCTGCAATGCGAGAAACACCGCGTCCCAGTCGAACATGGCCATGGCGGCGTGATCAATCTTGCCCTTGTAACGCGCATCGGGCGCAACCTTGACGGCAGAATTGTCCTTCGTGCTGAGCGCTTCGATCCTCGGATAAAGGTCTAGCGTGGCATGCGGCAGCTTGATCTTGCCGACGAAATCCGCTGGCACTTCATACAGCCAAGGGAAGTGCGTGCGCTTGAAGCCCTTGATCTGATTGTCCTTGTAGCCGTCCTTCAGCTTGAGCGTCTTGAGGCGCTTGTCAGCCGGCAGGTTGGACCTCGTGGGGAAGTTCAGCTCGATTATCTCGTCGCTGGGCGTGATGCCCTCTTCCTTTAGGTAATCCTTGAAGGCGGCCATGTAGTTGGCCCGAACGCCGAAGATGTTGAGCGTTTCCAGCCGCTCCAGATGCACACCTTTGGGCCGTTCGTTCGGAAGCGAGCGTTTGAGTGACATGCCCCTGCCCTTCAGGCGCACGCCGCGCCCGAACAGCTGGATGATCTGCGAGCCTTCGCCTTGGCCCATGTTGAGCAGGCCCATGGTCGAGACGCGCCAGCTGGACCAGCCTTCGGTGAACTTGCGCGAACCGATCAAGACGTTGAGCTTGCTGCCCTCCTGATTGATCGTGCCGAACAGGCCGTCGCCGAAGTCGTCGGATTCGGTATCGAAGGCGTCGACATCCTCCGCCGTTTTGAAGAACCCGGCATCGTCGCCGATGTTGATGACGCCAAAGTGGGGCGCATTGCCGATGCGCAAGGCTAGTTCGCCCTTGCTGCCCTTGAGATTGACCAGCTTTAGCCGCTGGCGCGCTTCGGCGTTGAACAGGCGGCGCAGTACGTCGGCATATATCGTTTCGGCATCGCGCTGCATGAGGGGCGAGAATCGCCCGGCAAAAACGTCGTTACCCTTTGGATCCAGCAATCGCGCCTTGTCTGCGATCAGGTCGGCGATCCATTCGATGGACTGGGCGTCATCGTTCAGGAACGAGGCCAGGAACTCGAGCACCGACAGAACATCGCTGTCTTCGCCCGACACGGTATTGCCGACGAATACCCACAGCGGCTTGTCGATGTTGAATTCGGCAATCTGGTCACGGTGCGTGTCCCACAGCCAGAGCTGCTGGTAAAAGCTGAGCAGGCAGGCTGTGAAATAAAGCGCACCATGCTTGTCGTACCCGGCATCGTCCAGGTTCAGGATCAGCGACTCCTTCCCGTAGCCGTCGGCGTAGAAGTACTTGTAGCTGTAATCGATCAGCACGGCCTTGGCGTAAGCCTCGCGAACGCCTTCGATCCGCGCGCGGGCATGGTCGGCCGAAGTGAGCGCGACCTGCGCCTTCTCGCTCTCGTCGAGCTGCCGATAGGTCCTTGCAAACTGGCGCCGGGCCTTGGCGTTCAGAATGTCCTGCTCGGCCTTTTCGACCGTTGCGCCCTTGGCGACCGACTGACTGAAGGTGGCGCTGTATTCGAAGGCGAAGCCGCCGCGTACCAGCGCCGCGCGCCGTGCCATCCAAACGCCACCCGCCGTGCCGGCGCCGCGATGCCCTTCGTCGACTAGGACAAGGTTGTTGCCTTCGAAGGCACCCGTGGCGACGGTCTTGTCACCCATTTCCTCGGCCAGCTTTGTTACTTCGATGACATCGATCCAACCCTTGTAGAGGCTGTCAGACTGGTTCTTGTCGAACAGGTGGGCGTTGATACCGGAGAGCCGGAATTCCTCCAGATGCTGGCGCGACAGGCCTTCGTTCGGCGTCAGCAGGATGATCCGGTCGGGCCAGACGTTGCTTCGGCCGTTCTGGAAATAGTGCAGGTACTGGTGGATGTTGACGTGCAGCAGCAGCGTCTTGCCGCTGCCGGTGGCGTTCCAGAAAGCCAGCTTGTTTAGGTCGTCCGCCGTGTAGTCACGGAAATTCTCGGCGCCCGGCTCCAGCCGGTAGGCCGCCATCTGCTCGTTCAGGCCATCGAGCAATTGCTGGGGCCGGTTAAAATACCAGTCGAGATAGATTTCAGCAAAAAGCAGCGACAGGTACTGGAAGTACTTCAGCGTCAGGATCACACCATCGGTGGCGTTGCGGCGGTGGGTGATGGCCTGCCAGTGACGCACGATGTTGAGGTCATAGCGCCGCAGATCCGCCTCGCTGATCCGGTCCATGTTGAACAGGTTGCGGGTCAGCTCGTGGAAGAAGCGGGTCTGGCCGTCGTCGTCGATGCCTTCGTGCCGGTCTTCGCCCAGCCGTTCTTTAAGCGCGGAAAGCGATCCGCCCTTGAAATGGCTGAGCATCCAGCGGTTGAGCACCAGCTCCTGGTGGAACGTGCGCCGGGCACGCGCGGCGCGGGGAGTGCGAGCCATCAGAAACCACACGCCTTATCGATAATCGGCAGTGCCTCCCTTGAAACGAAAGAGAAGCTCTGTGGCGCGAAGTATTCAAGCATCTCGGTCAGCTCGGATATCTTCGCGGCCTTAGGAGCAATTTCGATACTTTCGAATTTGAAGAGGCCAATTGTGGGAGCATTGCCTACATAAGACAGGATGTCGCTCTTAGTCATTTCGAGATATTGGTGGTGCTCCGCAGCAAAAGTGGCAGAAACTCTCCCAATGGTACCGACTCTGCCCCGAGCGATTATCGCACTAACAGGGGCATTCACGTGGAAATAGACAAATTCAGGCTTCGTCACCAATGGCACACGCTTTCTGATAACCCACGTTGTCGCGCCACGTTTGATCGGATCAGCCCATTTCGCTCCGAACGACAAAATAACGGCATTAGACCTGTCGTCGGGATTGGCTGGTCGAACCGGGATCTGGTCCATATCAGGCCCCCTCTGCATTAGAGAACATGGCCTCCAGAAAAGCCGGTTCAATCTGGCGTAGCTTCAAGGCCTTAGTGACCTCCCCTTCAGCCTCGCTGGCGGTCAGCACCGATGGGATGTTGTGGTCGCCGTTGAGGTAGACAATCTCGTATTCACTGTCCGCCGGGTTGATCGCCAGCTTGTCGCACAAGCGGGTCAGGCCTTCGTAATCGAGCACTTCGCAATCGCGCCACAGGATCAGCGTCTTCTCGCCAGTCGGCAATGTCCCCTCGACCGTCACAAAGCCCTGCTTGTGCTGAATGTCGATGTGCCGAACGGTGAGGCCGATCAGGTAGTTGAAGGTCTCGACCAAATCGACCTTGCGCGGTTCATAGGCGCCCGCGCTGTCGACCGCGATGTTGAGCGTATAGTCGAACGGCTTGCGGAAATCCTCTACTGACAGCAGCGACCCGCGCGCTTCTACATTGAGCATGTAGCGCATCAGATAATCGTCGCGCGCCTGGTCGCTCATGGCATCGAGCAATGCACCCTGCCGGTCGTCGCGCCGTAGGTTCAGGTTGTTCAGCGTGTCCTCGTAGCTCTCGACCCTAAGGACCTTGAAGGTGTGGCTAACGCCGGTCTGGGGAGTCGTCGGATGCCCGTTATCCCATTCTTTCGAATAGACAGTCTTTTGAACACGAGGCTTCAGAACAGGGTCGAAGTACTCTCCTTGCTCAACAATTATATATTTGCGCCGACCACCATCTGACCGATTGAGTTCTATAATCGCGTGAGCTGTCGTGCCGGATCCTCCAAAATAATCCAGAGCAATTGCGTCCGACTTATTGCATCCGGAAATATAAATTGCGTCACGAACAGCATGAATAGATTTTGGATAAGAAAATACAGAGGTTCCAAATAGATCTTTAATTAGAGCGGTTCCATGCTCTGTTGCGGAGTACTTTGCATCATTCCAAGTCGAAACTGATACAACGCCGAGCTCGTGCGGTCGACGCTTCAAATAAGGATACAAGCGTCCAGATCGATCAGCGCGGACTTGGATTTGGTTGCCGGCTGCGCGGACTGTCTCAGACTCCCACCGCCACCTCTTTTCGTGACCGTCATCGTTCGTCGGCCACGCCACCTGCTCATCGTCGTTGGGTTGTTCTAGAATGGTCCACTCGTTGCGATCCGCGTTCCATTCCATTTGAGGTACGCGATAAGAATCGGACGTGAGATATATGGGGTAATACATGCGTGGGCGATCTCGACGGTTTGAGTCCGATCCCTCACGCCGCAAGTTTCGCCATTCGAATGGACCATCCGCATCAATTTGATTGAAGCGAGCCGTTTGGTCTGGCGTCGGTGGCAGTCGGCCAATCGTTGCCTGATCTGAAGCGCCAGCGGCGATCAAGTACTCATGAGAGATCGAGTAACCTGTTTGAGTTGGTCGGCCAGATGGATTTGCCCGAATGGAGAAGGTGCCAAGCAGGTTACCGGCAAAGACATCCTGGCAAATAAAGGAAAGCTCTCGGAATTGCACATCATCGATAGCGGCCATGAGGACGCCGTCACTGCGCATAAGCGGCGCACCTGCGGCTAGGCGACTTTGCAACAAGCACGCCCATGAAGAGGACTTGTAGCCATTCTTGTAGTTAATGGCCGACGCGTCGGTGTTGTAAGGCGGGTCAATGTAAGTGGCTTTGACGCATCCCCTGTATCGCTCGGTCAACAGCGTCAGTGCCTGGAAATTATCCCCATGTACCAATAGCCCGTCGGTGCTGGCATCCAAATCAGGAATGGCTTTCAGTAGATCGGCCCGGAACGCTGACTCGAACAATGCTGTGTCCACCATCAGATAAGGCGATGCCTTGAGGTCACTTATGCTGCCAGCCTCCGCGCTGTCGCGCATTCCCAGGTCATGCCACTGCGCCCATTGCGCCGGGTTTGCGGCAATTGCCGGATAAAGGTCCTCTGGCGTCCGGTCGAGCGTGACGCAGTAGTGCGCCGACACGACGAACTTCTTTTTCAGCCACAGCTTTTTTTGGAAATCCTCGATGCTGGCGAGGAACGTGATCAGGTGCAGTGCGATCGCGCGCAGGCACTGGATCATGCGCAGGTTCTTCTCGATCGCGCCGAACGCCGCTGCGTTTTGCACATCGTCGAGCTTCATGACCTCGTTCTTGATGTAGAAGTCCAGCTCCCGCCGCAGGAATCCGCCGAGATCCTTGTGAATGAAATAGTCGGCGGTGTTCTTCTGGGTGTAGTTGGTGAGGCACTTATCCAGAATGGTGCGCTGCGGGTTGCTTTCCGTCGGCGCACGCTCGGTCAGGCCCAGCCACTTTGCCTTGACTGTTTCGTCCGCCAGCACGGAGGCAACCGCCTGGCTGACCAGTGCGTCCTGTTTCGTGCCCTTTGGCATGGCCTTGTAATCGAAGCGGATCACCAGCGTGCCGTCTTCCTCGCTGACGGGGACGATGGTCTCGTCGTATTCCTCGCCGTCCTCGTCGATCCGGGTGACGGTGCGGGATTCGGCCAGGACGAACCGGCGCTCCTTGTCATTGTCCTTGCGATTGTCCTTCGCGGTGTCGGCCGCGACGAGCCTGAATTGCACCGACCGCCCGTCTTCGAGCTTGAAGCCGTAGTTGCTGAACGCTTCGCCGGACTTGGTGTAATACTGATCCTTGTTGGCCCAGTGCAGCACCACCTCTTCCCCGGAATAGGGGATGGCATAGGTATCGCCCTTGTACCGGCGCTGGCTGATGAAATCGCCCTTGTCGTAGTAGCGCGAGAAGAAGGTCAGCAGGTGGGAAAACACCTGATTTTCATGTTCTGACGCACCGGTGATGGCGGCAGCGATGGCCTCGCGGAGCTTCTGCACGGCAGGCACGGTGTCCGGATTGACGCCGTCGGCTTCATATTGAGCAATCTTGTCGGTCAGCTCCTTCGCCAGCGAGTCGGTGTTGGCGGCGGCACCTGAGGTAAACGCCTCTGCCACTTGCTCCTTGAGCCGGGTGGTCAGATAGGCATCGATCTCGCCGGCGCGGGCGTTGAGGATGCGATAGACGCCGAAATCCAGCTCGGGCCGGTCAATCTGGAAAATCTCACGTAGTTTGGTGACCAGCGCGTCGAAATTGTTCATTCTTTTGGTACTTCCCGGATTCTCTCAATGCATCCGCAGTCCTATACGACGGACCAGCGGATCGTGAACAAGGTTTCACTGGCTTGCGCACGCTGCATGCGTTTCTGTAGCCCGGCAATCAGCTCATCGCGTTTCTCGGCAATCTCGTCTTCCTGGACGAAGATATCCTGTCGCTGCTTGCGCTGGCGGCGCTCCAGCTCCTGGATCCGTGACTGGAAGCCGTGCTCCTCCTCGAGGGTGGTCGCCTGACGGGCCTCTCGGCGGAGCATTTTGATCTGCTCCTTGGTGTCCTTCAACGCCTTTTCCGCCGCGAAGATCTTGTCCTCCGCCCAGTGCTCCAGCCGATCGCGGGCGACTGCAAAATGCTTGTTGTTGGCCTCCAGCGAGCGATTGAGCGTGGCGCGAACGTGCTGATCGGCTTCGGCATTCAGCCGAGCGGACAAGTCTGGCGGCAGGATGGAACATTCGTGAACCGTCGCGGCGACGCCGAACAGTTTTGTGCAGGCCTCCTGGTCGATGGATCGCCCGGCATCGTCGATAGCGGAGAACAGCAGATATTCTTCAGTTTCGAACGCGGACACCGTCAGGCGCCGCAGGGTTAGCCAGCCGCTCCGTCCCTTCAGCGCTTCGACAACCGCGACCCGTCCCGGATGCGAGGAAATTTCAAAGCGCAACTCGGCTATGGGTGTTTCGGCTGCTTTGGCCTGCTCTATCACGCATTCGCCCAGCGGGTGCGAGAGACGGTAGAGGAAATAACCATGCTCGGCCGCGGGGCGGTGACCGGCGGCATTCCGGGATATCAGATGGTACCGGCCCTTGGGAATGTCCGCGGCGGGAGGTGACGTCAGTTCGAACGTCAGCGCCTCTTCATCAAAGCTGGCGCGGTCCTGCAGCACAAATTCGGTCAGGTTCCAGAAGGCGCGGCCTACCCGATCAAGCTGCTGGCGCGCATTTTCCAGCCGAAGTCGCAGCCTTGCGTGAACGTCCTCGTCGAAGTGCTCCAGCAGGGCCTTGCGGGTATCTTCCATGCGGGCGTTGATCTGTTCGTCGAGCTCGGCCTGCAGGGCATCGAACGCCGCAACGATTTCGTCTGGTGTACGGCAGTCCTGGTAGATCGCCAGGATCCGCTTCTCGAAATCAACGCCAGATTCGATCGAGCCAAGCACGTCGTCGGATGCACCGAAGACACCGTCGAACAGGTTGAACTTCTCGGTCAGCAGGGCGTGAACCCGCTGATCGGCATCGTTACGTTCGTTCAGGAAATTGATGACGATGACATCGTGGGTCTGTCCGTAGCGGTGGCAGCGGCCGATGCGCTGCTCGATCCGCTGCGGGTTCCAGGGCAAATCGTAATTGATGACCTGTGAGCAGAACTGCAGGTTCACACCTTCGGCCGCAGCCTCGGTGGCGATCATGATCGAGGCATGGTCTCGGAATTCGTCGATCAGGGCGCTGCGAAGGTCGATAGCGCGAGATCCCGTGACCCGGCCACTGTTGGCATTGGCCTTGACCCACTGGTCATAAATTTCGGCTGTGCGCGGACCGTTGTTGGTGCCGCTGAATGTGACGACCTGCCCGGCATATCCATGGGATTCGAGGAAAGCGTAGAGGTAATCCTGGGTGCGGCGGGATTCCGTGAAGATCAGAGCCTTGCGGGCGGCTCCCATCCGGCCCTGTTCGGCAAAACCGATGTCGAGTGCGGTAAGCAGGGCCTTGGACTTTGTGTCGGTGCCGATCGAGCGTGCCATTGCTGCCAGCGCGGCAATCTCGTCAATTTCGGAACGAAGCCGAGCTGGCTCGATGACGGTGGGTGACTGGTCGGCTTCATCTTCATCGGCAAGCCATTCGTCGAGCAATTCCTCCTCGATCTCCTCGGCTGTGATGATTTCATCAGTCCAGTTGTCATCTGGCTCGGCACCGTCGCGAAGATCGACCAGCCGCTGTTGCAACGTGGCCAGCGTGCCCGCGATGGCGTGGGAAGACGATGCCAGTAACTTGCGCAGGATCAGGACGGTCAGATGCCGCTGCCGCGTCGGGATCGCGTAGCTGTCCTCACGCTGCAGAAATTTGGAAATGGCGTCGTAAAGCGCCTGCTCGGCGTCCGTCGGGCAGAACGGCTGCGTGACGGCCCGGCGCTGGGTGTAGCGGACGTATTCCAAAACCTGCTTGCGCAGGGTGCGCTTGCAGAATGTCGCCAGCCGTTGGCGCAGACCAGGGATGTCGCCGCCAGCGTTTACGTATTTGGCGCGGAAGGCATTCGGGTCACCGAAAATGTTCTCGTCAATGAACGATGTCAGCCCGTAGAGTTCCATCAGGCTGTTTTGAAGCGGCGTGGCCGTGAGTAGGAGCTTTTTGCGGCCTTCAGTCCCCCAGCGCAGAGCCTGGCCAATACGATTGCTCGGGCGGTAGGCGTTGCGGAGCTTGTGGGCCTCGTCGATAACAACGAGGTCCCAGGCGATGTGACGAAGCTCGTCCTGCAGCTTGGCCGCGTAATGGTACGACAGGATGACCACGGCCTTTTGCTCCAGCGGCAAAGCGTGGCCTTCGCGTCGAAGTGATCGGTGCGTTTTGGCATCAATAACGACTGCCGGAAGGTTAAATTTCTCCGTCAGCTCGTTGGCCCATTGCTGCCGGATTGATGCTGGGCAAATGATTAGAAGTCGTCTTTTGCGCTCTGCCCATTTTTGGCAAAGTACGATCCCCGCTTCGATCGTCTTTCCTAGGCCGACTTCATCGGCAAGAATGGCCCCTTCTGAGATTGGTGATTGTAAAGCAAACATCGCTGCTTCGATCTGATGGGGATTAAGATCGACCGATGCATCGAATAGGGACATCGAGAGTTGGTCGGCATCGCCCGGGGGCGCCTGCCTTGTAAGATCGTAAGCGATGTATTTGCTGTGGTATGCGGTTGACATGTGATTCGTGTAGGCAATCGATCGTGCGCCTGTCGAGTGTGGAGGTCGTGCAGCTTTGAAGGGGGCCGGCGATTGCCCTGAGAGCGCCGCGGCGTTCAGAGTTGCACGCGGTTTGCGGACAAATGCCGGAACGCCCGGTCCCGGCAGGTGAGCAGGATCACCTGCATGCGTTGGGAGGCTTCCTCCAGGATTTCCGTCATAAGATCGAGCCGCCCATCGTCGGAATAGACCAGCGGATCGTCGAGGATCAGCGAGACCGGCAGGCCCTGCTCCAGCAGCATGTCGGCAAAGGCGAGGCGGGTCAGGACCGCCAGCTGCTCCTGCGTCCCCTTTGAGAGCGTTCCGCAGGCTTCGCTCAGACCGGATCGCGTGACCGAGGCCAGGCCGAGCTCTTCATCGAAGCTGAGGTCGGCACCGGGAAACAGGCGCTCGACATGCACGCGAGCGCGCTGGGCCACTGGGCCGACAAAGGTCCGAGATGCCTCCCCGCGCGCCTCGTCCAGCACATCCTTGAGCAGTTTGATCGTGGCCGCCTCTTCGTCGAGCCGCGCCAGCGCCTGTGTTGCGGCATCGGCTTCTTCGGCTGCGGCTGCGGCCAGGCTCGCCAGGCCCTTGCCGCCCTCGCTCTCAATGATCGCCTCAAGGCGGGCGATATCCTTTTCGAGGTCGCTCCGCCGGATTTGCCCGGCCCTTGCCCGGCTATCGATCGTTTCGATCTTGCGGTTGATCGCCTGCACATCATGCGCGGTGGCGTCGCGCGTTGCTTCGGCCAGCTTGACAGCGGCCTGGGCAGCATCCTCCCGGGCTTTGGCGATGGCGTCGGCGAGCCCGGCAAAATCGGGCTTCCGTTCGATCTGAGTGATGCGATCCGACGCATGGCTCTGATCGCGCTCCGCGCCCGCCTGCTCAGCGGCAAGCGGGCGGTCCCTATCCTCTATTTCTCGCAGATCCTGAACGGCTTGGTCATACAGGGTTTCAGCGCGCACCGCGGCAGTTTCCGCCTCTTCCACGCTGCGGGTAAGCAGATCGATCGAGATCTCGTCTTCATCGGATGCCGGCGATTCCGTTGGAACACCGGCCACGAACAGCTTGAGCGCATCAGGGCCTGCCGCAAGATCCAACAGCGGCTGTGCCGGCGTGAGGGCGGTAATCTTGGTTTCGAGCAGTTGGACGGTCCCCTGCGCATCGCGGGCCGTATCGTTTCGCGTCCGCGCCGCGACAAGATCGACGACGTTCCACTCGGCCAGCTCTAGAGCTTGCCGCTCGAGCAATTCGGCCAGACTGGCTTCCGCACTGGCTGCCGTTGCCGGTGGGCGGATGACGAGGATGCCCCCGCCCAAGGCAATCTGCGTCTCACCGGTCAAGGTGCGCGGGCTATTTGGTGTCAGGGGCTCGCCGCCTATGGTGATGCCCGTAGCGTCGCCCGTAAGCTCGATAGTGGTAGCGCCGGCATTGACGGCTGCCCGCGCCTCCGCGATCGCACGGTCATTGGCATCTAGTCGAGCGAGCGTCTCAGCCGGAATGACCTGTGCGGCCTGATTGCGGGCATCCGCCAGCTGCTTTTCGAGATCGAGGAGTTTGGTGTGCCGCTGGCGTGCATCGGTGATGGCCGCGTGGCGCTGACGCTTAGCGAGACGTTCCTCCCCTTCGCTAAGCGCCTGGCGGGCTGCGGCGCGATCATCGCGCGCCTTGTCGAGTGCCGCCTTCGCCTCAGCCACCTTCGTGCGTCCCGCTTTCAGCTGACTAGCAAGCTGCTCGCGATCGGCGGTGATTGCGGTCAAAGATTCGCCAGCGACCCTCAGCGCTTCCCTCGCGGCCTCGTGCTGAGCCTGCAGATCCTCGATGCGATCGAGGTTGGCAGAGACATTCTCATGTTCGGCCTTACGGGTCTCCAGGATCTGCGCGGCGGCCTTGGCGACATCTAGAGCCTGAACAAGACCGGCGCGCTGTTCTTGCTCGGTCTCGTCTGCCAGCTCCCGCTCAATAACTTTCAGTCGGCCGCTTGCCGCTTCCAGCTCGCCGAAACTCTTTTCGAGTGCATCGAGTCGCATTGTCGCGTCCGCCGCGGCTTGCCGTGCCTGCTGGTCACGATCCCGCGCCGCTTGCCAACGCCCCTTCGACTGCGCCTTTCCAGTGGGCGTCCAGTAAATGTCATATTGCTCATCGATCCGCTTTTGGACGCGCTCATAGGCAGCGCCGCCGACGATCGTCCCGACTTCCGCCTCCAGCGTCGCCTGGATGCTACTGCGCACGATACTGCCGGGCGCGGTCACTTCAAGCGCCTGTGCCTGCGGAACCCAAAGCAGACCGAGCGCGCCATAGGTGGCCGGGTCACCGCGCTGGCTGCTGTCCTTGACGAACCCAAGAAGCGCCTGCAGCCGATTTTCGGCCTCCTCGCCCTGCGCTCGGCCCTGCGGCCCCGTGACTTCGACCTGTGGGCTTTTGAGAAAGCGCTTGGCGATTTTCCAGCTGTCGGCGCCAATATTGAAACTGACTTCGATCTCTGGCGCGACCGCCTCGCCATAAGGCGCAAAACTTTGGGCGAGCTGATTCTTCGTGGCATGGCGGACGAAGAAAGCCGCACGCAGGGCCTCAAGGATCGTGGATTTCCCACTCTCGTTGGGCTCGATGATGATGTTGAGCCCCTCGCCCAGCCCTTCGATCGTCAGGGGCTCGCGGAACTTGCGGAAATTGTTGAGGCTGATCCGCCGGAGTTGCAGGCTCATGCTTGGCTCCCCCGATGATATTCGACAAAGAGCCGCTCTATCGCGCGCCGCGCCAATATGGCTTCAGTCCCGCCGGCCGCGATCGTCTCGGTGAGTTTCTCAGCCGCTATGCCGAGCAATCCCTCGACCTTAAGATCCGCCAAATCCTGCTCGCCCGGCCGGCCAACAAGATCGTCCGCCCGGACATCAAGGTAACGAAGGCGATGCCGCAGGTCCTCTTCGAGCCGTGACAGAATCTCGACGCGGTCGGCAAGGCCCGTGATGCCCGCCAGCGAAAGGCGCAGCAACGTTGCCGCAGGATCGATAGCCGAGAGCAGCACGTCGCATTCCGCCGAAAAGGCGGCCGAGTCCTGCAAAGTCCAATCCCTGAGCAGCCATTGGAAGCGGCCGGTGCGCACGGGTTCCACCTTCGGTTCCACTCCCGGCGCAAGCTCGACTATCAGAGCATGACCCGGCTCATCGCGCTGAAAACCGTCGGTTTCGGGGGTGCCGGCATACCATGTGCGCGGCTCGACCTTGAGCGTGCCATGCCAATCACCGAGCGCAAGATAGTCGAGATTGGACCGCTTCGCGCGATCGGGTGCGATCTGGTTCTTGGTCTCGCCGCGCGCGGTAAAATCGCGGATGGAGCCATGTGCAAGGCCGATACGCAGCTTCGCGCCTGGCGTTTCCATGCTGTCGAACAACTCGGTCGGATCGTCGAGATGGTGACGATGGAGGAGCGGTGCGGGTAGCAGCCAGACCCCTGCTTCCATCTCCTGCGCGATGGGTTCGGCGAGCAGGATGATATTGTCCGACGCTTTGTGACGGACGCGGTCCCACAAACCGCCGTTGCGGGCATAGTCATGATTACCCGGGAGCAGCCACCAGCGGCAGGGATAGCGCTGCATCCGCGAGACTGCCTGGACGATGACCCTATCTTCGGGACCTTCGGTATCGAAGATGTCGCCCGCGACGATCACATGCCCCACCTGCTGGGCTGCAGCGACCTCGCCGATCCGGTCGATGGCGTCGAAGCGCGCTTCGCCAAGCGCCGCGCGCACCTCGGGCTCGAACCGGCCGAAGGGTTTGCCGAGCTGCCAGTCAGCGGTGTGGAGGAAACGCATGGATCAAGATCCCGTACTGAGAGGCGCAGAAAATGGCGGAAGGGCACAGAGCGTGTTGACGAGCCGCATCTGCTCGATGCTGGTGCAGTTGGCCTCGCGTAGGCGGTCGCTGCCAAAAACGAGCGCAAGCGCTTTAGCTCGTGAGACCGCGACATTGATGCGGTTGAGCGAAAAAAGAAACTCCATGCCGCGGGCCGTCTCGTCGGCCGAGGATGCCGTCATGGAGACAAGGCATATAGGGGCCTCCTGGCCCTGGAACTTGTCGACCGTGCCGACGCGGATGCTGCTCGGCAGCCCTGCCCGCAGCGCGTTGACCTGTGCGTTATAGGGGGCGACGACGATGATGTCGCCGGGGCCGATAGGGCGCGTGGCGCCGTTCTTGTCGGTCCAGCTCCCTTGCAGGAGATTCTCGATTGCCGCTCCGATCGCCGCAACTTCCTCGGCGGCAATCTGGGCATTACCGTCATGAGCAACCGAAACCCAATATGCGCCGGCCGTGGGCCAGGCCGTTCCGGTAACGCTCTGGCGCTCGGTATCGCTATGGCTGGCTAGCCGCCCCTCATAGACCTGGTCTGAAATGAAGTCACAAACCGCGGGATGCATCCGCCGGGTCTCGGCAAGGAATATGCCCCGATCGGGAGAGACGGTGGCATGCTCGCCCAGCATCCATTCCAGGCATGACAGGTTGGCGGGCGCAGGATGCGCGCCCTGGATGACCTGAGGCAGCTGACGCGGATCGCCGACCAGCACGATATTGCGCGCGGCACGACCCATGGCGACCATGTTGGCGAGGCCCACTTGTCCCGCCTCATCGACAAACAACCAATCGAAGCCCTGCACATTCTCATCGCGCGCGAAGAAGAAGGCCGTGCCGCCGACCACATTGGCGCGGGCGAGGATCAGGTCATCATTGGCCGTGGCGCGGTGAACCGGACAATCGCTGGCATAGCCATCATCGCCTCCGGAAACCTTGTGGGCAAACGACACGGGAAAGGTGCCACCTTCTTCCTCGCGAGCACGCAGGCAGCCGAGCAGGACATTGCGGATCGCTTCATGGCTGTTCGAGGCGACGGCGACCCGATGTCCCGCTCTGACCAGCGCCAGGATCACCCGGGCCGTGACGTGCGTCTTTCCCGTTCCCGGCGGCCCCTGGATCGGGAGCAATGTCTGATCCATGGCTCGCGCCGCGGCGATGGCGCCCCCCACCGGCTCCCCGCCGCCGAGGATGTCGCCGTCAATGCCGTTCAGACGCGGGGCCGCACCCGACAGCAGATCATCGACGGCAGACAAGCGCCGCGGCCCGCATTGATCCTCGATGACGTCGCGCACCGCTGCGGCCAACACCTTGGTATCGAGCGGCCAATCCGGATGCAGGGTCAGACGATCGGCGAGCAGTTCGGCCCTTGCCACACCGACCTTCAAGGTGATCGTGCACGCATCGCGATCCAGCGCCTCAATCGCGACGGTTGACGGCGGCCCGTCAATCCCGGGCACAGTGGCCTTGCCGCCTTCGCGCAATTTGGTTTCCTGAGACGGAAAGCGATAGGTGCGCATCACCGAGCGCTTGATGGGTTCGATACCGGATATCGCCTCGAGTCCCGCCAAGGCGTCGAGATCGTCGACAAGCTCTTCCTCATCGCGCGCCGCACTGTCGAAAACCGTCCACTGGGCAGGCTTGGCTTCACGCTTGTGGAACAGCCCCAGATTAAACAGCAATTCCTGACGTTCTGGGGCCAAAGTGGACGCAGCCAGGCGATCGCGCAGCGCCGTCGTTTCCTCGTCCTCGACGGCCTCCTGCTCGGCCGCGTCCTGTGCAAGCACGGGCCACGGACCATCGGGCCGGATGCTGACTAGCCAATCGCGCAGAAGCTGGGTCGACTGGCAGTCGATCCGATTATAGTCCTCGATCTCGTCGAGGATTTGCTGATCGCCCGTCTCGCGCCAATTTTCATAAGCGACGACCGACCCGCCCGCTGTTTTGACCTCGCCTTCGCGCTTCAAGCCATAAAAGGCCTCCAGCGCCTTGATGGAGTAGCTCGGTTCGGAAGCAATGAGCGCGCCGCGCACGACCGCATAGAGGTCGACAAAGCGGCGTTCGCGCATGAGCCGGTCGAGAAAGGCCTCGCCGATACCATAGCGCGTGGTGAGACGCCGCAGCGCGGTGATCTCATAGGGCGCATAATGATAGATGCGGGCCTCCGGATAAGCCGTGAGGCGATCGCGAAAAAACGCAAGCAGCCGTGCGAGCGCTTGTGCTTCGGCGGCATGGTCATGGGCCCAGAAGGCGTGGAAACTACCATCGGCCCAAACGCCGTGCAGATACTCAAGGCCTCCCTCATAATGGGGGTCGCCCTCGATATCGTAGAAGAGATCGCCCACCTGCGGCCGAGGGAGCAGGTCAAAGCCTTTGCCTGCCTGTGCCGGGCGCAACTCGAAGGTGGGTTCGCCGGTTTTGCGCGCGTGCTGCAATCGTGCTTGGCCGACAAGCTTCTCCGCTGTTGCACTCGCAACGCCGCGCACCGGGCCGTCATGCCGAGCGAGCGCGGCCATAGTTTCGATGCCGGATGCCTCGAGCTTCTTCACTTGGCCGCGGGTAATATTGGCGACCTGGAACAGGCTGTCCTGGCTGGTGAGGACAGCGTCGCAATGATCGGCCCACCGGCACAGCGAACAATCCGCGCAAGGGATCGGCCGCGTCGGTTGGGGGGACGCAACAAAGGCCTCGAGCTTCGCCCGCGCACCGCGTGCATAATGAGCATAGTCGGCCAAACGCAGCGTCGCGCGCGTGCCATTACCGAGCTGCACATGCGCGTGCTCCGGCATCACCCCCTGGATCTCCGCCAAAAGGTCGGAATAGAGCACGAGCTGCAGCACATGCTTGGGGTGGGCTTTGCGCTTTTGCTTGGTGTCCGTCACTTCGTAGCTGAACGGCCCCAGCAATGATGGTCGCTCGACCCGCTCGAGAAAATCGGACCAGCCACCCCACCGCTCAGCCAGAAAAGCCCCTTGGAAGATGATCTGCGAGCCCAGCGCCAGGGCCGCTCGCGTCTCGTCCGCGTTCTGTGCAAGGTCGCCACGCGCGATCTCGACTACTCCATGGCCCGCGTCCTTCAGCGTCACCAAATGGGCGGCCTCATGGGCATCGCCCTGTTTCTGAAGCAGCGCGGCATCCTCGGTATCTTCCCGGGGGGTGAGCGGCTCGCCGCGCATATAGGCAAGGTCGAGCACCGTCGCATGCGCGCAGCCGACGAACCGCATAAGGTCCGTCGCTGAAAACAGGATGGTGTTCCCGATCGTCCTCACTTGGCCCCCTTCGATTTGCCCTGTGCCCCCACGAGGGAATCACCTCGACAGGCGTTACCCTGATCCTTAGCATGCGAGGGTGTCAATCTGTGACATGGACATGCAATGACTTTCGCCAAGGCTAACGATCTTCTGCGCCTCGCCCAGCTCGCCGCCTCCCGGCGTTTGGGCATCAGTCTTGAGGAAATCTCTCAGGAATTCGGTATTTCGCACCGCACAGCGCAGCGCATGACAAGTGCGCTGGAGGATAATTTCGCGAATGTCGTTGTCGTGGAGGATGACGATCGCCGTCGGCGCTGGCGCATCCAAAGTCCCATCCCCGAGCGGCTGCAACCACGCCAGGAAAACACCATCGAGGCGCTGGAAATCGCCGCTCGCGCGGCCCGCGATCAGAACCGGCTTCGCCACGCCCGCGCGCTGGAAGATCTAAGAGACAGCCTGATCACGCGCCTCTCCCCGCGCGACGCGCTGCGCTCGGAAGCCGATGCGGAGGCGGTGCTATCGGCTTTGGGCCAAGTGGCGCGGCCAGGCCCGAAGGTCGCGATGAGACCTGAGGTCACCGACGTTCTGATCGAGGCGCTGCGCGGACCGTTCAAGATGCGCATTGTCTATGGCGACACCGACGCGGAAACCCGGACGGTCGAGCCGCATGGGCTCTTGCTGGGATTGCGCAGCTATCTCGTTGCGCGCCAGGCTGATCGAGGTGAGAATCTCCGCCATTTTCGCCTGGACCGCATTCACAGCGCCGAATGTCTCGATGAGAGTTTTCCCATCCAGTCCGGCTTTTCCTTGAACGATCATGCGGCGCAGGCCTTCGGCGCCTATCAGGACCCCGCCCAATATAGTGAGGTCGTCTGGCGTTTTCTTCCCGAAGCAGCTCCGCGCGCGGCGGAATTCCAGTTCCATCCCAACCAATCGGCCGAATATCGGGACGACGGCAGTCTGATTGTTCGGTTCAAGGCCGCAGGCTGGCTGGAAATGGCCTGGCATCTCTATCAGTGGGGCGACAAGGTCGAGGTGCTGGAACCGGCGGGGTTGCGGGCGCTGGTCGAGGGTCATGCGCGTCCGGACTTCCCGGCCCTGCCCTGATTGATCGATTTGTGTCGCCCTCGGTGGCGGCGGGTTTCAGTTGAGTTCGGCGAGGAAGTTGGTCGAGATAGACTTGGACCGGCGGCGCATAGGCAATGCCGTCGATCCTCTTGCCCACCGCGATGTCGTGCTTGCTGGCATCTTCGATGACGCCGAGATTCCAGCCTTTCGATACGAGTCGAGCATTGGGCGCGAGAGGACCTCGCTGTGCAGCCGCCCGCCCTGCATCCGGCATTTGAGCTGCGAGATCGCGGAGAGGTACGGCGCATATGCCTGCGCTGCGGCCTCCGTCGTCACGACATATTGCGCGCCGACACGCTCATCTCCGTCGCGCTGATGCACGGAAGCGCCCGGCAACGCTGCTACGGCGCCGCACAGCTCCTCCAGCAATTCGCGCTCCTCAAGCTCAAAGATTCGCATATTCGGCGGTATGGCAATATTCACTGTCCAGCGAATTTTGTAGAAACGGATCTTTGTTTCGGAATTGCGGGCAATCGGAGAGGCATTCAACGTCGATGGTGTTTCAGCATTTCGCTGAAACCGGCATTCCGGTAAAATGGAAGCCAGCCACCCTTGAAGGCGGCGGAGCGCTATCCGTTTGGCAGCCCCTGCCTAAGAATGTCTCGAAGAATTCGGCACGGACAAAGCCAAGCAGTCGCAACGGCACAAGCATTCCTTCTGGCCCCTGCAATCCAACTGCGTCAATTCCGGTCCCAAGCAGCTAGTGCATCTTCGGGATCGAGCAACGACAGGGCAGCCCCCTCCCTTGTCGCTGTTTCGGCCTCTGCCCCGGCATCGTGCCACTTCCACAAGACAAGGTTCGTGCCACCCTTGTTCTGGACAGACGGAACCAACGCACCCTCGGCACCCGCAAGGGTCAATTCCTCTGCGAGCTTCCAACTGGGAGGAATGCCCTTCTCCACCATGAATATCTGTCGCCATAAGCATTCGGTGATCGCCGGATCTGTCCCGCGCAGATCGGCAATGGCGTTGGCGGTAACATCATAGGCGGCCAGCGTGCCGGGGCGCACGAGCTCCTGATGCATCTCGACTATCGCAGTCACATAGTCCGCGGAGAGGTAGAGTGCGGGCATGCCCATGGGGTTCCAGCGGCCGCCAGTCCGGTGTGATCCGCTTTCGAGTGGGCGGCGCTGCCAGCGCACGCCAAGCATTCGCCAGTAGCGACCCTGCAGCGGCGCCAGCGATGTCATCAGGAATAAACGCCCTCGTCCATGCTATCGAGCGTCCACAATACCGCATCGGCCTTGCCCTCTTCTACCAGTTCCTCGGCCGTCTTGCCAAAGCCGGGGATAGGCTGGTGGCGGAACCAGATGATCGCCCTGCCCTCATCGCCTGCAAGCTCGGCGGCGCGAGTGATGATGCGCGCAATTTCTCCCAGCTTGGCCTGCACGGCAGGACTGTCAGGATGCGCCGTCATCGTGTTGCGATTGAGGTGGGCAATCCGCGACAGGCGCGTCATCGGCAGTCGCAAGCGCTCCGCCATGCGGCGCGGTGCGATCAGGTCGCCGTCACGAATGTCATCTAGAAAAGCAGCAAGCATGAGTGCACTCCTTGCTTGATATATGCACCTATCTGCATTTCATTTCAATGATTCTGACGATCAAATGGGTATTTTCAGGCCCAATGCCGATCGAGCAGGCCTTCAAAGCCGTCTCTGCCTCCTCACGAGTGCCGCCCCACTCGGCCGGGTTTGCGAAAGTGAGGTCTGGATCTGCTGGAAGTTCCGTTGTGCCATGCCCAGGATCAGCTCAAACACGCGCCTGACCCTGCCTCCGGCGCCGCCTAGAACCTGCCCATATCAGAACAACGCGGACATGACTGGAAATTCCTTTGGCGTTGGCACCATCAGCGGAGGGGTTGGCTGCGGAATTTCATCTAGCATATCGCACATATGAGAGGTAGGATTGCAATTAGATGTTTCATACATCACGAGGACTCAATGATCACATCACAGCAAATGCGCGCGGCGCGTGCTCTTCTCGGTATCGACCAACGCCAACTGGCTGCTCTGGCCAACGTCTCGCTTCCGACGATCCAGAGAATGGAGGCGTCGGACGGGCAGGTGCGCAGCGTGGTCGATACGCTGGTGAAGGTGATCAACGCACTGGAAACCGCCGGAATCGAGATCATCGGTGAGAATGCGACCAGCAACGGCGCCGGGCGCGGGGTCCGGCTGAAGGATACCGCAGCGGGAAGTCAGCCGAAGCGCGTGCCATCGATGCTCTACGATCAGGCTGGCGAACCGCAGGCCGAAAATGAAGCCATATGATGCGCGGCTGACCGCGTTCACGCCGAAACTGGTAACGGTTCTCGGCGAGGGATATACGTTCGATCGGCTGCGGCGGGACAGCATTGCGGGGCTGACGGTCGCGATCGTCGCCCTCCCCCTCGCCATGGCTTTGGCGATCGCGAGCGGCGCGACCCCGGACAAGGGATTGATCACGGCCGTCATCGCCGGGTTCCTCATTTCGGCGCTTGGCGGTTCGCGCGTCCAGGTGGGCGGGCCGACAGGCGCGTTCGTCGTCGTCGTCTTCAACGTGATCGCCCAGCATGGCTATGACGGGCTCCTGCTGGCGACGCTGATGGCGGGCGTACTGCTCATTGTTGCGGGCTATTCCGGGCTCGGGAGCCTTGTGCGTTTCATCCCGCAGCCAGTGGTTACCGGCTTTACCGCCGGGATCGCGGTGATCATCGCTTCAAGCCAGGTGAAGGATTTCCTGGGCCTGTCAATGAAAACGGTGCCCGCGGACTTCATACCCAAGTGGTCGGCCTATTTCTCCGCGCTGGGGAGCCTGCAGCTCGCCACTCTTGCAATTGGCGCCGGCTCCCTCACGCTCATCATCGCTCTGCGAAAATGGGCCCCGCGCCTCCCCGGCTTCCTTATCGCCGTCGTGCTGGCGAGCGCCATCGTCGCCCTTCTGCATGTCCCGGTCGAGACGATCGGATCGCGCTTCCCCGAGCTTCCCACCGGCCTGCCCGCCCCTGCCCTGCCGGAGATCTCGTTTGCCCGGCTGCAAGCGGTGGCGCCGGCCGCCTTCACCATAGCGTTCCTCGCCGGGATCGAGGCGCTGCTCTCGGCCGTTGTGGCTGATGGCATGATCGGTTCCCGGCACCGCTCCAATCAGGAACTCGTCGGGCAGGGTGTCGCGAACATGGCCTCGGCCGTTTTCGGAGGGCTGCCCGCGACCGGAGCCATTGCACGGACCGCGACCAATATCCGCGCCGGCGCGGTGACGCCGATCGCCGGCATGCTGCACGCCGTCTTCCTGCTCCTGTTCATCCTGTTCGCCTCGAAGCTCATGGCCTTCGTACCGCTGGCCGCCCTGGCGGCGATCCTGTTCATGGTGGCTTGGGGGATGAGCGAACACCACCGTTTCCTTCAGCTCCTGCGCATGCCGAATGGCGACAGGAGCCTGCTGTTGCTGACTTTTGGACTCACGATTTTCATAGACCTGACGGTGGCGATCGCGGTCGGCGTGACGCTGGCATCGCTGCTGTTCATGATGCGGATGAGCCGGACCGTCGAGATCGCGAGCGATAGCGAAGGCGCCGCCTCCGATGCCGAAGAGGAAGAACTCGACCAGCGCACGGCCTTGCCGGCAGGTGTCGAGGTGTTCCGCATCGACGGTCCCATCTTTTTCGGGGTCGCCAACGACCTCATGGACACGCTGAGGCGCATCGGGTCCGCCCCCAAAATCATCATCCTGCGAATGCGCCGGGTCCCGTTGCTGGATGCAAGCGGTGTCGCGGCAATGGGCGACATTGTCGACCATGCCGAAGTGCTGGGCATCCGGGTCATCCTTTCGGGCGTGACGGCGCAGCCGATGGAGATGCTCGAAAGGGTATCGCTCGGCCCCTCGAGCAGTCGGGTTTTGCATAGTGCGAATTTCGCGGATGCCGTGCGGCTTGCTTCATCCCTCACCGTGGAGCCGGCCTCCACGGCGCCGACACTCCATTGATCACCTCTCTATTATCCGGAAGGAACCCAGGATGAGCGATGCAAACGACGAGTATGTCTATGATGACGCTTCAGGCGAATGGCTCCCCGCCGTCGAGGCTGCGGCGAAGGCCGCGGCAGCAGACTTGGTCGAGGTCCTGGATTCGGCAGGGAACATCCTCGCGGACGGGGACAGCGTCATCACGATCAAGGATTTGAAGGTCAAGGGGGCCGGGCAGACGCTGAGGAAGGGCACCGTGATCAAGGCGATCAGGCTGACCGGCGATCCGCAGGAAATCGACTGCCGCTACGAGGGTATCAAGGGCCTGGTCTTACGAGCCGAATTTGTGCGCAAACACTGAGGCAGTGAAGACGCGTTCTCACCGCCCCGACAGTCGCGCGGGATATACCGATCTTCGCAACACTCAGGGTATTTGCGGCGTCCGTTGGTAGAGGCGTTCGATGTCGTTTGGCCTGGCGAGATCATGGCCCGGGCTCATCACGGCGGCAGCGCCAGCGGCAATGCCGAAACGGAAGGCTTCGCCCATCTCCCAGCCAATCGAGATCGCAAACAGCATGGCGGACAGGAAGCTGTCACCGGCACCAACCGCGCTTTTCGCCTCGATGGGGGCAGCTGGCAGGAAAAGCGGTCCGGCGGCGCTGGCAAGGATCGCGCCTTCATGGCCCATGGTCACGGCGACATGAGCGGCTTGTCCGGATCGAACGATTTCGAGTGCCGCATGGGCGATTTCGTCGGGATCGCCGAGTTCGAGCCCGGTCAATTGCCGCAACTCGCCGATGCTGGGCTTCACGAGAAAGACGCCGCCTTCATCGAGGCCGCCCTTAAGTCCCGGTCCTGAACTGTCGAGGACGACGGGAATATTGCGCCGGCGCATCAGCGCTACGACCTGACCGTAGAAATCGTCGGGCATGCCGGGCGGCAGCGACCCGCTCAACACCATGAAATTGCACTGCGCGGTTTCAAGCTGGTCAAGGCAGGCCTGCCACTCGGCGGGCTGGATGGTCGGCCCCGGTGGAACGAAACGATATTCCTTGCCGCTTTCGAGTTCGAGCACGGCGGATGCGACGCGGGTATGGCCCGCGATATAGATGCGATTGTGGACGAGCTGATGGAGGTCGAGCAGGCCGTCGAGAGCATCGCCTGTGGCACCGCCCGCCATATAATAGCTTCGGGCATTGCCGCCGAGGCGAACAAAGACCCGGGCGACGTTGATACCGCCGCCGCCTGGGCTGTAGAATTCGGATTTGGTCCGCATCTTGCGCGTGTGGAACATGCGATCGACTTCATAGGCGACGTCGATCGTCGGGTTCAGGGTCAGCGTGGCAATGTTCGTCATCCCGCCATTTGAGCGGGCTGGATGTATTCCAGTCTATCCGCAATATCCCCAATTCGTGCCGCCGGTGCGGCATGCCAAGGTAGCCCTGTCGGGCGTCGCAATCCCGCTGTTGCTTGGCGTCGTTCTGTCCCTCCTCTCAAGGCGCAAAATGAGTTCGTCCGTTCCGCCATCATCACACTGGTCTCGCTATCCGTGATTGCTTGCGTTCTGGAACTGTCCGGGCTTCTCGATCGCGCTATTGCAGCAGACGCGAGGCCCCGCGAACGAGGCGATGCGAGGGGGATCTGGCTGCTACCCTCCGATACCACGGTAGCAGTGCTGATGTTTTTCCGTTTTGATGAACGATCCAGCAGGTGCATGTCGGTGTTCGCTAAGGAAAATCTCTCATAGCGGGAGCATAGCGCGTCACTAAGGTGTCACGGATCAGAACCCCGCCAATTTGGAGCATGTGCAGTGACGAATAACGAGCCCAGGATCACCTTCCACGGCGCCGCGGGGACAGTCACAGGCTCGTGCATGGAGCTTGAACATGACGGCCGCGCGATCCTGATCGATTGCGGCCTGTTCCAGGGGCCCCGGACGCTCGAAACGCTCAATCGCGAGCCGTTCTCGTTCGATGCCCGCAAGATCGCCGCGGTCGTCCTCACGCACGCGCACATCGACCATAGCGGTCTATTGCCAAAGCTTGTCGCCGAAGGCTTCAGGGGGCCGGTCTATGCGACGCCGCAAACACGCGACCTTCTCTACCACATGCTGCCCGATGCCGGGCGCATCCAGGAAAGCGAAGCGGAGCGCCGCAACCGCCGTCGGGACCGAAAGGACGAGGAGCCGATCGAGCCGATCTATACCGAGGCCGATTCCAAAGCGGCCTATGATCAGATCGAGACGGTCGCGCTCAACAAGTGGTTCCAACCTGCGCGGGGCTTCACGGCCCGGTTGTGGAATGCCGGCCACATCCTCGGCTCAACCTCCGTCGAGATGCAGGTAGGCGAAACGCGCCTGCTCTTTTCCGGCGATCTCGGCCCGGATCACAAGGCCTTCCACGCCGATCCCGAAGGGCCAGCGGGGCTTGATCATGTGATTTGCGAAAGCACCTATGGGGATCGGGCCCGCGAGGACCTGACGATCGAACAGCGGCGCACGCTCCTTGAAGCCGAAATCAAGGCTGCGTTGACGCGTGGCGGCAATCTCGTCATCCCGGTCTTCGCGCTGGAGCGGACGCAGGAACTGCTTCTCGACATCGCCATGCTCATCAACACCGGACGCCTGGCCCACCCCCAGGTATTCATCGACTCGCCCCTGGCGACGCGGGCGACCGAGGTGTTTGCAAAGCACGCCGGCGAGCTCGAGGACATGGGTTCGGGCGAGATCTTTCATCATCCGTCGTTCCACTATGTCCTGAACGCCACGGAATCGATGCGGCTCAACAGCCTGTCCGGCGCGATCATTCTGGCAGCTTCGGGGATGTGCGAAGCCGGGCGCATCCGTCATCATCTGCGGCATAATCTGGGACGGCGGGAATCGACGATCTTGTTCGTCGGCTTCCAGGCGGCCGGGTCGCTCGGCCGGACCATTCTCGATGGCGCCAACCGCGTGCGGATCTGGGGGCAGGACGTTGCCGTCCGTGCCCAGATCCGCCGGATCGACACCTATTCGGCGCATGCCGACCAGCAGGATCTTCAGCGATGGATCAAGGCGCGGCAGCCGATCGATGGCAGTCTTTTCCTGAGCCACGGCGAGTCCGGGTCGATCGAGACATTTCGCCGGCTGCTGCAATCGGACGGGGCGGCGGCATCGATCATCGCCCCGAAGCTGGGCGAAACCTATGCGCTACCGGCGCGCGCGCCAGCGCGGCGCCTCAAGACGGGCGACCCCGAACTGCAAGGCGCGGTCGGGCGCGACTGGCAGAATGACTACGCCGATTTCTCGATCCGCCTGAAAAAAGAGCTCCAGGGTATTGAGAGCGCCTCGGCGCGGCGCGAAGCCCTGGCGCGGATGTCGGAGGTCCTTCGCTCGTACCAGGACCATCGCGACAAGCGGAAAGCGAAGAACGGCTAGATTTTCCTAGCGGCGCGGCGACGGGGATAATCGGATCAGGCCTGGAACGGATTAGGGAACCTACTTATGGGCGCGCCTTGGCGTGTCTTCTATTACGTTCGCGTGGAAACCAACGGAGTAAGACATGTCGAATACACCACATACATTGGGCGAAGAATTCCCGGACCAGATGGACAAGATCCACGCGCTGAAGGTTTCGGACCCGATCTTTGCTCAGCTGCTCGCCACTTATGATGAGGTAAACGACGAGATTCATGTGGCCGAAACGAACGTTCAGCCGACGTCGCAGGATCGTGAAACCGAACTGCGCAAACGCCGCTTGGCGATCAAAGACCAGATCGCCGAAGCGATCTCGCAGATAGCCTGATTGGTTGAGAGGGGCCGGGTGCGCTGCGCCCGGCCTTCTTCCGCGCACGCGTTATGGAGAGGTGAGGGGGGAGCTGGAGAAAGACCCTACGCCCTCAACCTGACTGAAGTGCGGGCGACGTGTCTTGAGGTCGCGACCTGGCGGAGCGGCGATGCGCGAGTTGTCACGCCATCGGCGAAACCAATGCGAGCCCCAACCGGCTCGCACCGCCGTTTCGAAATCTCTACAGACAATATCCGGTCGATGCTTTGCAGCCGGCGTTCCTGAAGGGTCTTGAGGTCGGTCACCGTGATATGCCGCGTTTTATCCTGACGCCGCAGGAGGTCACGGACATCATCGCGTTCCTTCATGACCTCAACCCATGCCGCAAGCGGTCGTCGGATGACGCGGCCATGGCGCAGTGTTTCGCGCCCATGGAATGATGAGATATGCAGCGCCAGCACAGGAAAGCTGGATAATCCGGAATTGGGAGGGGGCCAGCGCATCACCGCTGCCCCCTCCTTGCCCAGAAGGACGCTTTGCGCCGCCCGCCCTCAGCGCGACATCAGGACGGGAAGGCTGACGTCGTCGATCAGGTCGCGCGTGACGCCGCCCAGCAGGATGTCGCGCACCCGCGAATGGGCGAAGGCGCCGATGGCGAGAAGGTCAGCTCCAGTTTCTTTTGCGAAATTCTGGAGGGCCACGGAAACACGCCGGCCGGTCGAACTCACCACATGAACGTCGACCTTGAAGCCGTGGCGGGCGAGGTGGCGGGCAATATCCGAGCCGGGAGCGGGACCGTGACCTGCGGCAGTCGGCTCCGGATCCACGCAGACGACGTCGATGACGGCGCCCGGATCTACAACATCGATAAGATCCCGGGCGGCGCGGCGCGCTTCGCTCGATGCATCCCATCCCAGAACGGCGCGTCCCACGCGCTCGAGCCTGGCCTCGTCCGGCAGGGTCAGGACCGGTCCGCCCGATCCCGTCACGGCGGCCTGCAGACACCGGCGGCGCAGTTTCTGGTTCTCGAAAGCCGAAGCACCACCGATCAGCAGCAGATCTGCATAACGCCCTTCAATGCGTGACGCGCCGCCGAGATAGGCAAGGGCATCCGCGACCGGCCGGATCTCGACCGGGATCGGCCCGTTTTCAACCGCGGCCTTCACCGATTCCGTGCGGCGCTTCGCCTCATCATCGATGCGATCCAGGATCACCGGATAATAATCGAAAGGTGGCAACACAGCGGCATTATCGAAAATGTCCATCATCAAGGATATTGCGAGGTGCGCGTCCTGCGCGGCGGCGAACGCCGTGGCGTGCTTGATGAAACCGCGGGCGGCTTCTCCATTGTCGACGATTGCAACGAGGTCTTTCAGCATGTTTCCCTCCTTCTTGGTTGATCAAAATCTTCACTTGCTGGGCATAGTGGATGTCATGTGCGCTGGATGATGAGGTAGCTGAGATAGGCTGCGTAAGCGCTCACGAATAGGCCGCCTTCGAACCGCGAAATCTTGCGGCTGCTGACGAAAATCGGAATGCAGAGCAGCGCTACTCCCAGCATGACCGGTATATCGATGCGGATGAGATGGCTGCTGACATCGATACCATCGGCCGGAATGAGGCAGGTCACCCCAAGAATCACGAGGATATTGTAGACGCTACTGCCGATCAGATTGCCGATCGCGATGTCGCGCTCTCCCCGGATCGTTGATATGATCGTGGTCACGAGTTCGGGCGCCGAGGTACCAATGGCAACGATCGTCAGGCCGATGAAGGCGTCCGATACATTCCAGAGACGTGCGAGATCGACAGCACCTTCGACGAGCCAGTCGGCGCCGACAACGATGATGACGAGACCAATCGCGAGCATCAGCATCTCGGTTACCGCCTGACGGTTGGCGAGGCGCCGGGGTCCGAACTCACGGGCAAATTCCAGCTTGACCTTAAGGCTCTCTCGCCGGGCCGCGCGGATGACCGCCAGCGTGAATATCACGCCCATGGTGACGAGCACGAGGCCCTCCAGCCGCGACAGCGTGCCGTCCCAAGCAAAGGCGAGCAGCGTGGCCGCGGCAATGACGATCGCGGGGAGTTCCAGGCGCAGCGTCTGCATCTGGATCGCCAGCGGTTGCAGCGCAGCGCTGAGGCCAAGGATAAGGAGGATGTTGACCGTATTGGTGCCGGCGATGTTCCCGATCGCAAGTGAGCCGTTGCCCTGAATGGCGGCCTCGATACCGACGGCGAGCTCTGGCGTGCTCGTTCCAAGCGCGACCACGGTAAGACCGATCAGCAGCGGTGAAATGCCAAGGCGCGCTGCCAGTGCCGCGCCGCCTCTTACGAGCAGTTCGGCGCCGGCGATCAACGCGGCAAGCCCGACGCCAATCCAGACGATCGCATGAGTCATTGGCGGTTAGTCTGCCTTGCGCTTGGCGGGATCGGGTACGAGAAGCACGTCGCCGGGCACCGCATCGATGATCTTGCGCGCCGTGCTGCCGATCAGGGTTTCATAGACCATCCCGCCGCCATGGGTGCCCACCACAGTGAGATGGCGCCGGGAGTTCTCGGCATAGTCCCGCAACAGTGCCTCGGGCACGCCATGTTCGATCATGCGGCTGACCTTGCGGGCGGCATCAGGTGTGAGCCCTGCTTCGGCCAGGAACTTGTCGGCCGCGTCCTTGCCATATCCTTCGAACTGCTTCTCGATCTCTGCGCGGCCAAGATAGCCGGCAAAGGGCACGTCATAGGCGTGAAAAAGCGAGAGGCCTGTATCCGGGAAAAACTGGATGGCTGTCTCGAGCGCAACGCGGGAGGATTCCGAAAAGTCCGTCGCGACGAGCATGGTTTGATAAGGCTCGAAGGCACGGTCGCGCACGATGAGGACCGGAACAGTGGACTTGCGAATCAGCCGGTCGACCGTGTCGCCAAGGAACATGCGCGCCAGCAACTCGTCGCGGGCGACCCCGGTGATGATCAGTTCCGCATGGGAAGTCCGGGCGCCTTCCAGGACCACCTCGGCCGGCGAGCCCGTCTCGACATGAACGGCGATGTCGATATTTGGATCCTCGCGCACCAGATCCCTGTAGATGCGGTCGCGAGCCTTGCGAACCGGGTCGGACGGACGGCGCCAGGACGGCAGGTCGCGCAGACTTCCGGACAGGGTCATAGTCTCGGGCGGAGCAAGTGCGTGAATGACGGTGAGTTCGGCCTGCCACGCCCTGGCGACGAGTAGGGCACGGTCGAGCGCCCGGTCGCAACGATGGCTGAGGTCGGTTGCCAGCGCCAGATGCTTGGGGAAGATGCCCTGGGTCATTTTTCGTCCTCCTAAGTGTTGAGTTCCTTGAACCAGCCCAGTCGCCGCATGATGTGCTTTTCGACCTCGAGCAGGAGCATGAGAGCCGCGCCGGCAAGAACGAGCAGTGCAAGGTCGGTGATGGTGAGCGGTCGCGAGTTGAAGATCGCGTTCATGAACGGAGCGTAGGTGAAGAGTGCCTGGCCCAGGACGAGGACAGTGATCGCGATCAGCACGGCGGGGGTGCCTACTGCGCCGCGCCATGTCAGCGACGTTGTGTGGAGATAGCGGACGTTGAAGAGGTAGAAGATCTCCGCGACGATGAACATATTGACGACCATCGTGCGCGCGACTTCGAGGCCGCGCCCCTGATCGAGCGTGTAGAAGAAGATGCCGAGCGTGACGGCGGCGAACAGCACCGACACCAGCACGACGCGCCAGAGGAGGAAGGGTGAAAGGAGCGGCGCGCCGCGCTCGCGCGGGCGGCGCTGCATCGCGCCGGGCTCGGTGGGTTCGAAGGCGAGCACCAGGCCAAGGGTCGCGGCGAGGATGAGATTGACCCACAGGATCTGGGTGGCCGACATCGGCAGGGCAAATCCGAGGAGGATCGCCAGAACGACCGCCAGCGTCTCACCGCCGTTCGTGGGGATCTCCCAGGAAATGACCTTCCTGATGTTGTCGTAGACGGTCCGGCCCTCGCGTACGGCGCTGACGATCGAGGCGAAATTGTCATCGAGGAGCACCATGGAAGCGGCTTCCTTCGACGCCTCGGTCCCCTTGATACCCATCGCCACGCCGACATCGGCCTGCTTGAGCGATGGCGCATCGTTGACGCCGTCGCCGGTCATGGCGACAATCTTGCCTTGCGCCTGCAGAGCGCGGACGATGCGAAGTTTGTGCTCTGGACTGGTCCGGGCGAAGACAGAGACGCGGCTGACGACCTGTTCGAGATCCTCGTCCGAAAGCTTCTCGATCTCCAGGCCAGTCATCACCTGCGGGTCGTCCGCCAGGTCGAGCTGGCGCGCGATCGCCAGCGCCGTTGCGGCATGGTCGCCGGTGATCATCTTGACGGCGATCCCGGCTGAGCGACACTCCGCGATCGCTTCCTTCGCTTCAAGGCGCGGTGGATCGATGAAGCCGACAAGTCCGAGCAGCTGGACGCCCGCCATGACGTCGTCGAACGAGATCCGCACTGTATCCGATGGCATCTCCTTCGCGCCAAATGCGAGGACGCGCTCGCCCTCGTTTCCAGCGTCAGAGATGGTATTCTCCCAATAGCCGATGTCTTCGGGCAAGGTCATTGCGAAGAGGGCTTCGGGCGCGCCCTTGACGAAGAGGATCATCGTTCCGTCAGGTCCGCGGCAGAGCGTCGCCATGAAGCGGTGCGCGGCATCGAATGGAATTTCGTCGAGCCGTTCCCATTCGGAGCGCTCCAGTTCCGGATCGACGGCCGCCTTCATGGCCAGGGCGAACAGCGCTCCCTCCATGGGATCGCCTTCGACGCGCCATTCCTCGCCGACTTTGCGCAGCGACGCATCGTTGCACAGGAGGCCGCAGCGGATCAGCGGCATGGAAGCGGCCATGGCCTCGGCCTGGTCGCCGACGCCCGCAATCTGGATATGGCCCTCCGGGACATAGCCTGAGCCGCTGGCGAGCATGGTGCATCGCGCCGTGATGATCCGGCGGGCCGTCATTTCGTTGCGCGTCAGTGTACCCGTCTTATCCGAGCAGATCACGGACGTGGCGCCGAGTGTTTCGACGGCCGGAAGCTTGCGGATGACGGCATTGCGAGCCGCCATCCGGCGCACGCCGATGGCAAGGGTGATGGTGATGACCGCGGGCAGGCCTTCCGGCACGATGCCCACGGCCAGGGCGACGACGGCGATCAGGGCATCGACCCAGTCGTAGCTCCGCACGAGGACAGCGAAAGCGAACAGCGCCAACCCCCCTGCCAGCACGAACC
Organism: Sphingopyxis granuli NBRC 100800; assembly: GCF_001591045.1. GTDB lineage: Bacteria > Pseudomonadota > Alphaproteobacteria > Sphingomonadales > Sphingomonadaceae > Sphingopyxis > Sphingopyxis granuli. Next base: position 145,233 of record NZ_BCUA01000001.1, read on the forward strand.
AGGTGAAGCGGCGGGCAAACTGGTCGATCTGCGTCAGGAGGGGCGTCGCCATCACCTCGACCGACTGGATCAGCGTGCTGATCCGTCCGATCTGCGTATGCACGCCTGTCGCCACGACGATGCCGTTCGCTTGCCCGGCGGCGACCAGAGTGCCGGAGAAAACCATGTTCTGTCGGTCTGCAAGAACCGTTTCCTCGGGCAGCACCGCATCATGCTTTTCGGCCGCGACCGACTCCCCGGTCAGCAGAGCCTCGTCGATCAGGAGGCGGCGGGCGTGGAGAAGCCTGAGATCGGCCGGGACACGGTCGCCCGCTTCGATGAGAACAAGGTCGCCCGGGACGATGTCGGAAACCGGGATGGTCTGCCGGACGCCCCCCCGGATGACGCTCGCCTTCGGTGCGATCATCTGCTGGATCGCTTCGAGCGCCTGTTCGGCCTTCCCTTCCTGGATATAGCCGATGATCGCATTCACGATGACGACGGCCACGATGACCGCGGCATCGATCATATGGTCGAGCAGCGCGGCTGCGAGCGCGCCGGCGAGCAGGACGTAGATCAGGGTATTGTTGAACTGGGCCAAAAAGCGCAGCAGCGGATTGCGCCGGGATGCCTTGGGCAGCGTATTGGGACCGAAACGGGCAGCTTGCCGGTTGACGTCCTGAGCTGAGAGGCCGGCCAGTTCCACGTCGAGGATCCTGGCGATCTCATTGCTCGGTAACGCATGCCAGCGCATTTCTTCCAAATCGACGGGCGCCGACATCAAGCTTCCTTCAGATAGGTTCAGGCTATGGGAATTGGGCACAGGGAAGCACGGTTCTGACGTCGCTTCTTTATGTTTCTGAGCTGCGCTCCGATGCCCTCCAGTTCGATCCACAATCGGGGTCACCTAGCTGGAGGGGCCGGGTGGTTCGCAATCCGGTTATATCCGTAGCGACGTCACCGTCCTCGGCCGATAAGTAAGTTTGGATTAGACAAGTGCGTATCGTCCGCAAAGGCTATGCAACCCCTCATGAACCGCCGTCTGGCAATCCTCCGTCTGCAGGCGCATGGTGGCCGTTTGATGACGCGCCTGATCGCGAAGGCCACCGGGCTTGATGTCAAAGCAGCCCAGGAATCGGCTAGCTGCGTCGCGAACGGCCCCCACGGGATGCTTCTGGATGCGAATTGGGTCGGCATGGGATTTCCGCGGATGACGCGCGATGCCGGGCCCGCTAGGAGCGACCATAACTACGACCGCATTTCAACACAGGAAGGCCAAGTCCATGAACAACACTGATCTTGCCGAAAAGATCGCCGCCGAACAGGGGATCACCAAGGCTGACGCGCGCAAGATTGTCGATGCGGTGTTCGCAGGGATTGGCGAGGCTGCGGCCAAGGGCGAGGAAATTGCGCTCAACGGGTTCGGCAAGTTCAAGATCAAGGACAGCCCCGCACGGGAAGGCCGGAACCCGGCCACTGGCGAGCCCATGACCATCAAGGCATCGCGGAAGCTTGGCTTTTCGGCCGCGAAGGCCCTGAAAGACAAACTCAACCCCTAAGCCGGCCCGGCCACTGCCCTGTTCAGCCGAAGGCGAGCGAGCCTTGCCGTTGCTGCGGAGGAGATGGCCGGACCTCACCTGCCCGGAGAAGTTTTCGAGCGGCCGGCGAAAGCGTGTAGACCGCCTGGCGTTGACCGCCTCGATTGTGGTGATCGACGCGGTAGCCCTGATAATGCCTGTGCAGGATTCCTGCGCGCACGAGGTCGGATACCGCGCGGCTCACGTTCGTCTTCCCGGATGCGCGAACCCGCGTCCGAACTTCCGCATCGATTTCGCGTTCGGCGTCTGCGGGGTTCTGAGGCAGGGTTCCCGCCGCCTCCATCTCCTGGCGAACACGATTGGCCAGAGCCATCCTGCGCGGGTAGCTGCTGCCCATCGGGACGAGGGCGTCACACAACCACTCCCGGATGGGGATGGCGCTCCCGCCTTCGACGACGAGCGGGCCGGCGCTGCCATTAGGCCCAGCGATCTTCGCAATCAGATCGAGGATCATGTAGGCGTAGCGCGGCCGCGAGGAGCTTTGCGAAAGCAGTTCGACAAGACCGGGCATATCGAGCGGCCTGGCATCACGATCAGATGTGAGGCGGGTCTGGAGCATGCGAGAATCATGCACAGGTAGAACGAAAAGTGAATCCCTCCATTGGCTCTAAGTAACATTTGTCGGCTGTGACACTTTGCCCGCCGGTAAAGTGTCACAGATGCCGGTTTGCAATCAGAATTAGCCTGACGCTCCCTCAGTGCTGAGGCGGCAGCAGTGTTGGCCCAATGCGACGAACCCAGCGCAGCAATCATCTTTATCCCGAGGCCGCCGTCCCGGCGACGCGATCTCCTGCCATTGCGACCACACGGCTCTCAGCTTTCAGCCGGGAAACCACCGCGCTTTTCTCGTCCTGCAGAACATCGCCGTCGACTTCCTCAATTGTTCAGGATGGTATCGGACATGGGCTATCGCCTTCTTTCCGCAGCCATAGCCCGGCGCCCCGCGGAACCGCGGGAGCCGAACGCAGCCGTCAGTGTGAAAATAGTAAGGGGAGCGGCGCCCCACCAAGCAGGTCGCGGGTGACGCCGCCAAGGATCATCTCGCGCAGGCGCGAGTGTCCGTAGGCGCCGAGCGCAAGCACGGTTGCGCCGCCGTTCCGGGCGGCCGTCACGAGCGCGTCGCCATCTGCCTCATCGCCACCACGGACCGGCACCACGGTCGATACGAAGCCGTGCCGGGCGAGGTGGCGGGCTATGTCGGCACCGGGCTCCGATCCGTGACCGTTCACGGTGGGTTTCGCGTCGAGAACAAGGATGTCGATTTTGGCTCTTGGAGAAGCAAATGCCGTCGCATCGCGAAGTGCATGCGTCGATTCCCGAGTGGCGTTCCAACCGATCGCGAGATGCTCTATCGCTCGCGCCTTATACCCGCCCGGAACGATCAGGACGGGACGTCCCGATGAAAACAGGATGCTCTCGGCGGTTTCGCGACGGATCGGTGGGTGATCATAGCTGTTGGCCGGCCCGAAGAGAATGACGTCGGCATAGCGGGCATAGACCGCCGTCTTGACGAAGATCACTGAGGGTTGGTCCGAAATCGTGCGAACCTCGACATTGGTGGAACCTGCGAGCGCGGCGATGCGCTGCTGCTTGGCCTCCACCGCTTCGGTGTAGTCCTGCAGGAAGGCATAGGGCCGCGCGATCGTCAGGGCGTAGTCAGCCGATGGAAGGGCCGAGAGTATTACCAGAGAAAGGCTGGCGTTGTGAAACTCGGCGAAGCCAAGAGCGTCTCGTAAGAACTGTTCGTCCTTGTCGCCGGTATCCACAACCGCGAGGACATCCTTGATGGCCATATTTTCCTCCAGCTTGTGGAAATTTTCTACCCAGTGCCGCCGCTCGGTTCATTTGGGTCTATTACGTAATCGCTTCGCATCGATGGCCGCGACCTGGCCTCCCAGCGCGTTACCGAGTATCGCCGCAAGCGCGATCGCATTGCTGGAATGCGGGATGCTGTCGGTTGTCACCAGGCGGCAGCCGAGGCCTCGCAGCATCGCTTCGGCATCAGATGCAAAGAGGCCATGGACCGCGAGGCCGATCGGCGCGGGGAACCCCTGCTCGAGGATTTCCCGCGCGGCGTTCGCAAGGGTGTGTCCCGATGAGATGACATCATCGACGAGGATCGGCATTCGACCTTTCCAGGCCGAGAGGTTCGCCGCCGCAATGAGGACATCTCGGTCGCCCCGGCGCGACTTGGTGAACACGGCATGCGGCGCGTCGATCAGCCCGGCGATGGCGCCTGCCCATTGTTCACTCTCGCTGTCGGGGCCGATGATGAGCGGCGCCTCGACATGATCGCAGATCCATTGCGCCAGAAGCGGTGACGCGGTGAGCGCCTCGGTTTCGATCGAATAGATCTCCTGCAGGTTGCTGTATCGATGCAGATGGGGATCAACCGTGACGAGCCCGTCAAATTCGGCAGAGATCAGCTGGGCGAATTGGCGCGAGGTGAGCGCTTCGCCGTCATGGAACCGGCGATCCTGCCGCATATAAGCAAGATAGGGCGCCACGAGATGGACGGATCGTGCACCGCTCTCGCGCAGCAGCCGCGCCGCGAAGAGCAACTGCAGAAACTGGTCATCGGGGCGTGCGAGCGTGCACACCACCGCAACGGCGCACCCCGCAACGGCTGAATGGAGGCGAATATAGCTCTCGCCATCGGGGAAACGGCGCAACTCAAGCTTTCCGACCGAGCATCCGACGCGCTCGGCGATGGCGTAGGTCATGCGCTCGTTCCCGGGCATCGGAAACAGCATCATTGTCATGGCACGATCACGATCATGTCCGGATTGGAAGCGGCGTAGGTCAGGGCGTAGGCCATCTCACCCCGCGACTGGGCATGAAGGGTCAGCAGAGGTTGGCCGGCGATAATATCGTCGCCGAGGCTGACATGTAGGCGCATGCCCGCCGCCGGCACGTCCGGAGCGCCGGCAAGCTTTGCCAGACGGGCAATCCGGCGATTATCGATGTGCGTGACCCGGCCACTGTGGGTTGCCATGATCGGGTGGGTCAGTCTGGCCGTGGGCGGCGTTCGCATTCCGCCCTGTGCTTCGCATATGCGCTGGAATTTCTTCCAGGCGCTGCCATCGGCCAGCGTCTGTTCGGCGAGCGCCCTTCCCGTCCCTGCCAAAGCCACCTCGCCGATTTCGAGGATGACGCCCGCAAGAATGCAGGCGCGATCGCGCAGATCCATGGGCGCGTCCGGGTCTCCCGTCAGAACGGCGAGGACATCGCGCGCCTCGAGCGCGGGGCCGATAGCCCTGCCGACCGGCTGTGTTCCATCGGTCTGGACACAGCGCGTGATAAGGCCGAACCGGCCAGCGACGGTGGTCAGCGTCGCGGCAAGACGTTCGGCGGCGTCTGCGCTGCGAACCTTGGCGGTTGGTCCGACCGGGATGTCGAGCACGACATGGGTAGCTCCCGCCGCAATCTTCTTCGACAGGACCGAAGCGATCAATTGTCCTTCGGTGTCGATGTCGAGCGCGCGCTCCACGCCGATGAAGATGTCATCGGCAGGGCTCAGGCGTACCGCCCCGCCCCAGGCAAGGCATCCGCCTTCGGAGGCCACCACACGTTGCATGGCGTCGAGGTCAAGGTCGACCCGGGTGAGCGTCTCCATGGTATCGGCGGTCCCGGCCGGGGACGTAATCGCGCGCGACGATGTCTTGGGCATGGTGAGGCCGCAGGCGGCCGCAATGGCGACAATGATCGGCGTCGTCCGGTTGCCGGGCAGTCCCCCGACACTATGCTTGTCGACGACGATCTCGCTCGGCCAGCGCAAACGGTCGCCGGCGTCGACCATGGCCTTGGTGAGAGAGTAGGTCTCGTCCTCGTCAAAAGGCAGCGCCGCCGTCGCGGTAAGGAAAGCGGCAAGATGCACATCCGAATAGCGGCCGGCGACAACATCTTCAACGATGCTCCGCAGGGCGGCGGTATTCAGTCTGTGCCCATAGATACGCTGCCGGACGCAGGTGATCGATTCGAGTGGTGGCGCATGGCCGACCTGGACGATGGTCCCTTCGTCGACACCAAGCGCTTGCCAGGCGGCTTCAGAGAGACCGATCTCGTCCCCCGCGAGGAACTCGCCATCGACCTGGAAGAGCGTCGCGGCGATCGGCCGACCACCGTTGCGGATATAAATCTGGGTGTGCGCAGCAAGGCCTTCAGCATGACAGACCGGACTGTCGCTCCGCATGACAGCGATCAGCTCATGATGCGTGTGAAGGCGCAAACGGCGTGCGCGCGCGAAGGACGGTTCGACCTGGCCTGGGACATCGAGAAAGTGTTGCGCCTGCAACGGAGCGGAGAAGCCGCCGGTAGAAACCTCCTTCACGTGGCGATGACCACCTTCAGGGCCTGGGAAGCGGCCGCGTTCGAGAAGGTCTCATAGGCGACGAGGATGTCATCGAGCGCAAAACGGTGGGTAACGAGCTGCTCCGGCTGCAACCGCTTCGCTTCAACCGTCTTGAGAAGCATCGGTGTGCTGACCGTATCGACAAGACGCGTCGTGATCGTGACGTTGCGTGACCAGAGCTGTTCCAGATGGAGGTCGACTTTCGTGCCGTGCACGCCGACATTGGCGATCACCCCGCCGGGCGCGACGAGTTCCTCGCACAGACCGAAGGTCGCAGGCACGCCGACCGCCTCGATCGCGGCATCGACGCCCTTGCTATCCGTGAGATCGCGAACCAGGCGCACGACGTCTTCACGCGAGCTGTTGAACGTATGCGTGGCGCCGAACCGGCGCGCGACAGCAAGGCGGTTGTCGTCGAGATCGATCATGATGATGCGAGCCGGCGCATAGAACTGCGCGGTGAGCAGGGTCGCAAGACCGATCGGACCTGCGCCCACGATCGCCACGCTGCTTCCCGGCGCGACCTTCCCGTTGAGAACCCCGCATTCATAGCCGGTGGGCAGGATGTCGCTGAGCATGACGAGCGCTTCCTCGTCCGCTCCGGCGGGTATCGGATGGAGGCTGTTGTCGGCATGAGGAATGCGGACGAATTCCGCCTGCGTCCCGTCGATGGTATTGCCCAGGATCCACCCGCCGTCGGCACAGTGCGAATACATCCCGCGACGGCAATATTCGCAGCGCGCGCAGGAGGTGATGCAGGAGATCAGGACATGATCACCAGCCTTGAAGCTGCCCACCGCAGTGCCCACCTTTTCGACGATCCCGACACCTTCATGGCCGAGAATCCGGCCCGGCTCGCAAGTGGTGACATCGCCCTTGAGAATGTGCAGGTCGGTGCCGCAAATCGTCGTTTTCGTGACCCGCACAATCGCGTCGGTCGGCGCCTGCAGGTCGGGCTTGGGGCGTTCGTCGAGGCTTTTCTGGCCAGGACCGTGATAAACCAGGGCTTTCATGGCATCCTCCATTCGCAATCTTTCACGATTGCCGATCGTCAGTGTACGAAGACGATCGGCAATCGCTGGCGCGCGAGGAGTTCGCGCGTCACGCCGCCCAGCACAAATTCCACGGCTCGCGAGCGCCCATAGCCCCCGATGACGAGCACGTCAGCGCGCTGCTCGAACGCGAAGTTCTGCAGAGCATCTGACGTTCCATGCTCCGCTGAAGCAATGGCGTGCACGGCAGCATTGTGGCCATGGCGGGTGAGATGGCGGGCGATCTGAACTCCCGGCACGGGCTGGTCGGATTTATAGCCGTCAAGTGCATCTACGATGACGACATCGACCGCCGCGCCAGGTTCGGCCAGATCGAGGATCGCCCGTGCAGCCCGAAAAGCTTCAAGCGACGCGTTCCATCCAAGCGCGGCATGGGTGATGGGCGCCGGCTTCCAGGTCCCCGGCATCACCATTGTCGGCACGCCCGCGAACATGAGCGCCTCGGTGATGTGGCGGCGCAGACCATCGCTCTGCCAGCCACCAAGTCCGGGGATGAGGGCGATATCGGCATGCTGCCCTTCCGCCTTGGCAAGGCCGGGGAGAAGGCCGGGTGCTTCGAACAGCGCGTGAACCTCGACGTGAACCGGCGCGCCTTCCGCACGCTTGCGAACCGCCGCGACATGCTCTTTGCGTTGGGCGTCCGACACCTCCATGGCTGTGGCATAGGCCATCGGATCGACTGCTGCCGCCCAGGCGAGGTTTTCGGTCACGACGACGATCGTCAGCGCCGCGTCATAGAGACCCGCATAAGCGACCGCCTGATCGACCCCTGTCAGCGAGGAAGCTGTGCCGTCGACAACGGCGAGCACGTCCCTGATCGATGTGTTCTTGCTCATGGTCGCATCATCGTTCCGAACGATCGGCGTCGCACTCCGTAACATTACCAAGGGCCGCCCAGACGCCGGCCAGACCGCGAACTGTGCTAGAATCGTTCCTGGCGTTGATAATCTCCCGGTTCTCCGGGGAGGAGAACGGCCGCGCCGACCAACGCCCCTGCGCGAAGGCGCTCAAGGGCAATGTTGGCGTCGACGAGGGGGAAAGCGGTCGTGACCGACTTAACCCGAGCCTTTTGTACAACCTTGAAAAAACTCGTCCCGTCGTCGCGGGTGAGATTTGCAACCGAGGCGATCGTACGTTCGCCCCAAAGATCAGCATAAGGGAACGCAGGGATGTCGCTCATGTGGATACCGGCGCAGATGACCCGCCCGCCCTTGCGGGTAGCGCGGAGCGCGGCAGGGACCAACGCGCCGACCGGCGCGAAGATGAGCGCGGCATCGAGCTCCGCAGGGGCCGGTTCGTCCGATGATCCAGCCCACATGCAGCCAAGCGACCGCGCAAAGTCCTGACCTTCGCTATCGCCCGCTTTGGTGAAGGCGTAGACGTCCCTGCCCTGCCAGATGGCGATCTGCGCGATGAGATGCGCCGCGGCGCCAAAACCATAGAGTCCGATGCGCCGCCCGTCGTCGGCGGCGCGCAGCGAGCGCCAGCCGATGAGGCCGGCGCAAAGCAGCGGCGCAGCCTCCTCGTCCGCGTATGAAGCGGGAATATGGAAGCAGAAATGAGCGTCGGCAACGGCATGGGTCGCATAGCCTCCGTCTCGCGTACATCCGGTAAAGCCGGGCGTGTCGCACAGATTCTCACGCCCGGAGCGGCAATAGTCACAGCGCCCGCAGCTATGCCCCAGCCACGGAACGCCCACCCGGTCGCCCGGCAGGAAGCCGGTCACCCCTTCCCCCAACGCGGCGACGATCCCGACAATCTCATGGCCCGGGATAATCGGAAGCGCGGCGGTCACTTCACCGTCGACAATGTGGAGGTCAGTCCGGCAGACACCGCAGGCGGTCACCTTGATAAGCAGTTCCCCTGGTCCCGGGTCTGGAAGCGCGCGGGCGACAAGTCGAAGCGGGCCGCCCACTGCACCGAGTTCCATCGCCCACATATCCGTCATCGCAAGGCATCCTTTCGAAGGTGCCATAATCAGTCCATCATTGAAGCTGCTTTGATACAATGACGAGGGTGGCATCATCCGGATAGGCCTTCACCGTGAAACCTGAATCCCGCTCCACTTCGATCGCCTTCTGGTTCAGCCGGCTTTCGACAGCCTCCAGCGTGCGGCAGCCCCGCGTCTTCGCATGATCCGCGGCGCGGTTGAGAAGCGTCCAGCCTACGCCTTGATGCTTGTAGTCCGCGCGAACCGCGATCGCGACTTCAGCACGCTCCCCCGCTGGTTCGATCGCGATCATGGCTGATCCAACTAGCGCCCCGTCATCGACGAAGGCCAGGAAATCCTCCGTCTGCTTGTGGTCGACATCGATCATGGAGGCGATCTGGTCGTCGGAGACCCTGAGCATTGCCGTGAGGAAACGGAAGCGCAGATCTTCGGGGGTGACCTTGTCGAAAAAATCTCTGAGCAAAGGTCCGTCGTCGCGCGTGACCGGCCGCAAGGACAGGCTCAGCCCCGATCGGGTCACCACCTCGGTGAAGGACGGGATATCGGACATACGATCACCTCATCTTCGATGTTGGTCCATGCGGAAAGGACGATACGCTTCCGGCACCATCGGGCGCGTCGTTGCGCTTACGAGCGCAATTCCGCAGCATGGTCAGCCAGGCTGACGAATCCTTTGCTGGCGACGCGATCGGGAGGATAGCCGAGCGTTGAACTCAATGGGCTTGGGAAGTTTACGTAACCGAATCCGCAGCTCGCCGCCTGCAGTGAAGTGACAACGGTGATGGCCCATCCACCGGATCCATCTTACACCATTGCTCGCTTAGGCTCATGAGGAGTACAGCTTGATCAATCCGTCATTCGTCCAGAAGGGTCCGGAGAATGTCGGCCCGGCTGATGAGTCCGACCAGCTTGCCGTTCGAAATCACCGGCAGTCGCTTGACGCCGTGCCGCTCCATCAGGCCGATCGCATCGGTGAGCGAAACATCGCCGTCGACCGTCACCAGCTCGGTCGACATGAGCTCTCCAACCCGCGTTGAATCCAGTGCATCCCTGCGGACTTCCCGCCCAGCATCGAACAACGAGTCCAGCCGAAACGAATCCGTTGCCTTCCGGAAGAAATCGCCTTCGGAAATGAGGCCATGAAGTTCGCCGTCCCGATCCACCACCGGCAACGCGCTGATGTTGTGGTTACCCATGCATCGGATTGCTTCCGCCAGGGAACTTTCTGGGGTGACGGTGGCCGCCCCGAGTGTCATGATGTCGCTCGCTTTCATGCCCTTGGTCCTTCCGCTTTCAAATCCTGATCATCACTGAAGTCCTGCAACCTGACGATCGGTCTCGTATAGGTTCCGTTGCTGGTCAGGTTCACTCCTGAGGGCGACGGTCCTTTTCATGACAAAGGTTTTCCCGCGTCCCGCGCACTCGGAAAATGACGGTTCGTGTCCCTTTCGGCTCAGGCATTGGTCTCGACATTGTTCGCAGCCGGCACAGCAGCAGCGCCGGCGGCAGTATTGGCGAAGGCCTGGAGCGGCGACAGGAAGAAGGCGCGCAGAGGCTCAAAGGCGACGGACAACTGCGCCGTCTCGCTTTCCGGCGAGAAGAGATCCCCGGCGGTCTCCTGCCATTCTTCGAACGCCGCCTTTGTGTCGGTGGCGAGAGCCAAACGGTTCTGCTCCACCTCCTGAGCAACTTCAGAAAATTTTCCCGGCTCGAAGAAGGCGCCCAGCGCATGCGCCCCGATCGCGGCCTGCCGCGCCCCGGTCGTGCGGGCGATGTCAAAGAACCTCAGCGCGAGTTGACGGTTGGCGCCGGCGATGGCCACGACCTGATCGAGTGGGAATGTCATCGTTGGATCCTTTTCATCATGATATCCGCGAGACGCGCCTGTCATCGGGCCGCAACCATCGGTTGCGATCATATGCAGGCCCTCTCCCACGGAAACGCAGTCTCTTTACCCTGATTGGTTCCATGCGAAGAATTGGGATGTATACGTATCGGTCGGCCGCTGCCGATCGGATAGGTGCACAACAGGCTAAAGCATGACCCACGCGCGGCAGGTTGATGATGAATGACATACAGCATGTTGCCGCCGACCCGCTCGACGGCATCAGCCAGACCCTCGATCGTGCGGCTGCGGTTGGCATCGCGCAGCTGACGCACGGGCTATCGCCGGTGACGATGGTCCTCGCGGCAACCGACTGGATGTTGCACCTCGCCAGCGCCCCCGGCAAGCAATTGCAACTGGGCGCCAAGGCCGCAAGAAAATGCTGGCGCTTGTCCGATTATATCGGACGAAGCCTCAGCGATCCTGCTGCCGCCCCCGCGATCGAACCTCTGCCCCAGGACCGCCGGTTCACCGATCCGGCATGGAAGGAGCCGCCCTTCAATCTGATTGTCCAGGCTTTCTTGCTGAACCAGCAGTGGTGGCACGCCGCGACCACCGGGATCGGCGGGGTGAGCAGGCACCACGAAGACATCGCCGAGTTCGCGGCCCGGCAAATCCTCGATGTCTTCGCGCCAACCAATTTCCTTGCCACCAATCCGGTCCTGCAGCGCAAGATCGTCGAAACCGGCGGGCGGTGCGTCGTCGATGGCTTCCGCAACCTCATGGAGGACATGCAGCGCCTGGCGCGCGGCGAGCCGCCCGTGGGCGCGGAGGACTTCCCGGTGGGCGAGAAAGTCGCGACCGCCAAAGGGAAAGTCGTCTATCGCAACGCGCTCATCGAACTCATCCAGTATGAGCCCACGACGGAGACAGTGCGGCCCGAACCGATCCTGGTCATCCCCGCCTGGATCATGAAATACTATATCCTCGACCTCTCGCCCGAGAATTCGCTGGTGCGCTGGCTGACAGGTCAGGGCTTCACCGTCTTCATGATCTCCTGGCGTAATCCCGGAAAACAGGATCGCGACCTCGATCTCGAAGCCTATCGCCGGCTTGGGCCGATGGCCGCGCTGGACGCGATCGACACGATCACGGGCGGTCAGAAGGTGCACGCCGCCGGCTACTGTCTTGGTGGCACGCTGCTGTCGATCGCCGCGGCAGCAATGGCACGAGACGGTGACGAGCGGCTCGCCAGCGTCACCCTGCTGGCGGCCCAGACCGAGTTCAGCGAACCGGGCGAACTCGGCCTGTTTATCGACGAAGCCCAACTCAACATACTCGACAACATGATGTGGGGCCGCGGCTATCTCGACGGCGCGCAGATGGGTGGCGCGTTTCAGATCTTGCGGTCGAACGATCTCGTCTGGTCGCGCGTGCTCGGCACTTACCTCATGGGTGAACGTGAACCGATGAGCGACCTTATGGCCTGGAACGCCGACGCAACGCGCATGCCCTATCGCATGCACAGCGAATATCTGAACCGCCTGTTCCTGAACGACGATCTGGCCGAAGGGAAATACAAGGTCGATGACCGCACGATCACGCTGTCGGCGATCGATAAACCCATGTTCGTGGTCGGCACCGAGCGCGACCACGTCGCTCCATGGCGTTCGGTTCACAAGATTCACCTGCTGACCGGCGCGGAGATTACTTTCGTGCTCACCAGCGGCGGGCATAACGCCGGGATCGTTTCCGAACCGGGTCACAAGGGCCGCTCCTATCGTGTGATGACGCGTGAGGCGTGCGGACCATCCTATGATCCCGAGGCGTGGCTGGAACGAACGGAGGACAAGACGGGGTCCTGGTGGACCGAGTGGGGCGCCTGGCTCACGGCTCGCTCGGGAACGCTGAGCGCGCCCCCGGCCATGGGCGCGCCCGACAAGGGCTTCACGCCCCTTGCCGACGCGCCCGGCCTATATGTCCTGGAGAAATAAGCGAATGACCGACGACGCGTTCATCGAGAACCGGACGTTTGAAGAGATCCGGATCGGCGACACGGCGAGCGTGTCGCGAACCTTGTCGGAGAAGGATATCCAACTGTTCGCGCTTGTCTCGGGCGACGTGAACCCGGCGCATCTCGATGCCGATTTTGCGCAGACGGATTTCTTTCAGCGGATCATCGCCCATGGCATGTGGGGCGGCGGCCTCATCTCCGCGGTGCTCGGGACCGAGTTGCCCGGGCCGGGGACGATCTATCTCGGCCAATCGCTGCGCTTCATCCGTCCGGTGGGCATCGGTGACGTGATCACCGCATCCGTCACGGTGACGGAAAAGAAGCCCGAGGGCTGCGTCCTCGTCCTCGACTGCCGCTGCGTGAACCAGAAGGGTGAGACCGTCATCACCGGGCAGGCCGAGGTCCGCGCGCCATGCGAAAAAGTGCGTCGCCCGCGCCTGGCGCTCCCCGACGTGCGGGTAGCGACACATGACGGATACCGGCGTTTGATCGAACAGACGCAGGACGGAGAGCCCATCGCCACCGCGGTCGCGCATCCGTGCAGCGCGGTGGCGCTCGCGGCGGCGGTGGATGCCGCCGAAGCGCGCCTGATCGCGCCGATTCTCGTCGGCCCGGAAAAACGCATCCGCGCCGCTGCCGAGGAAGCGGGAAGAGACATTTCCGGCTTCCGCCTTGTGCCTGCCGATCACAGCCATGATGCTGCCGCGAAGGCCGTCGCACTCGTGCGGGCTGGCGATGCGAAGCTGCTGATGAAAGGCTCGCTGCATACCGACGAACTCATGGGCGCGGTTGTGTCAGCCGCAACCGGTCTCAGGACCGAGCGGCGGATCAGTCATGCCTATGTGATGGACGTGCCGGGGCATCCGACACCGCTCATCATCACCGATGCGGCCATCAACATAACGCCGACCCTGAAGGACAAAGCCGACATCATTCGCAACGCGATCGACCTCGCGCATGTCATCGGCATCGCCGCGCCCAAGGTCGCCATCCTCTCCGCGGTCGAGACGGTCAATCCCGACCTGCCCTCGACGCTCGACGCGGCCGCTCTTTGCAAGATGGCCGACCGGGGCCAGATCAGCGGCGGCATCCTCGACGGTCCCCTCGCCTTCGACAACGCGATCAGCGAGGCCGCGGCCCGGGAGAAAGGGATCGTCTCGCCGGTCGCCGGGAAGGCTGAAGTTCTGGTCGTTCCCAATCTCGAAGCCGGCAATATGCTCGCCAAGCAGCTCACCTTCCTCGGCGGCGCCGACGCCGCCGGTGTCGTTCTCGGCGCGCGGGTGCCCATCATCCTCACCAGCCGCGCGGACAGCGAACGGACGCGCCTTGCGTCCTGCGCGATTGCGGCGCTGCTCGCGCGCGCCGCCCCGAAAGCAGCGCCCGGGCTTCCACAGGCTTCCGCATGAAGGCGGTCGTCAGTCTCAATTCGGGCTCGTCGAGCATCAAGTTTGCGTTCTTCACCCTGGATGACGCGGGCCACCCGGAGCATTCGGCCGGCGGCAAGATCGAGAAGATCGGGATCGCACCGTCACTGGTCGCGCGCCGGGTCGATGGCAGTATCCTTGCCGAGCGCACATGGAAACAGGGCGCTGGCCTGACGCACGCGGAACTCCTCAAGGATCTGTTCGATTGGGCCATCGATCACCTCGAAGGCCGGGAAGTGATCGCGATCGGGCACCGCGTCGTTCATGGCGGGATGCGTTTCGCTACGCCGCGGCGCGTCGATGCGGGCCTTCTCGACGAACTCGACGCGCTTTGCCCGCTCGCACCGCTCCATCAGCCGCACAATCTGGCCGCGATCCACGCAATTGCAGTCATGGCGCCAGACCTTCCCCAGATCGCCTGTTTCGATACCGCGTTTCACCACGACAAGCCCGAGGTCGCCGCGCGGCTCGCGCTCCCCCGCACGCTGCATGAGCAGGGAATCCGCCGCTATGGATTTCATGGACTGTCCTACGAATATATCGCCGGGCAGTTGCGAACCATCGACAGGGCGCTTGCCGATGGGCGGGTGATCGCGGCGCATCTCGGAAACGGCGCGAGCCTGTGCGCGATGCGGGACGGGAAGAGCATCGACACGACCATGGGGTTCTCGACCCTCGATGGGTTGATGATGGGAACGCGTTGCGGGACGCTCGATCCGGGCGTCGTGCTTCACCTTCAGACGCAACTGGGCATGGGCGCGGACGAGGTCGACGACCTGCTCTACCGGAAATCTGGCCTGCTTGGTGTTTCAGGCATATCCAGTGACATGCGTGTCCTGACGGCAGACCCGAACAGGCAGGCCCAGGAGGCTGTCGAGCTTTTCGTCTGGCGGGCTGTCCGCGAATTCGGCGCGCTCGCCGCATCGCTCGGCGGCGTTGATGGTATCGTCTTCACCGCCGGGATCGGCGAGAACCACGCGGAGATCCGCAGGCGTATTTGCGAACGGCTCGGCTGGCTGGGACTGTCGATCGATGACGATGCGAATGCCGCCAATGCCCTTTGCATCTCCGGCGGGGAGAGCCGCGTGAAAGTCCTTGTCATTCCGACCGACGAGGAACGGATGATTGCCGATCATACACTGGCCGTTCTGCGGTCGGAATCGTGATCCGGGTGTTACCGGTTCGCCCATCACCGCATCGTCACCCTCCCGGCCTGACCTTCGCGACCAAGTCTATCGGTCACCGTCCTCGGACAGCCAGGCCCGCGCCGCATCCTCGCCATCCAATGGGAAATGGCGCAACTCCATCTTGAGCAGAGGATCGAAAAGCTTCACCAGCGTCGCCAGCCAATCCGATCCACCGATGATCGCATAGCGCGACACGCGATGCAGCAGGGAGAACTTGCGTTCGATAGTTTTCGGGTCAGCCAGGATTGCCGGTTCGAAGCCGTCATAGCGCTTCATCCGGACCAGTATTTTCAGCGGCGAATCCGACTGGGCGACCTCGAAAAGATGGGCGTACAGGCCATCGAGTTCATCCGCCGTAATCCGACCGTCTACCTCGAACGCCTGGATGTCGTCGTCGCCAGAAATGCGGTGGACGGCCTGAGGGTGCGGGGTATCGCACTCACCCTTCACCCAGGCGAGCGCGCGGTCACGCTGGGCGACCGGATAGACCTCGTAAGACACGTAAGGCAGTAGCGCGCTTTCGATGCGTGACGCAATGCGGACCCAGGACTGATCCGTGACGATAGCGATTCGGCCGAACTGCTTGAGCCGCGCCAGATAATGAAGAACATGGCGAAGATCGTAAAACAGCGCATCGGGCGCAATGGATTGAAGGTCCAGTACTTCAACGAAGATATGAACCTTGCTTTCGCGCGCGAACGCTTCGTCCAGGAGCCGAAAGGCGAGTTCCATTTCGTCCTTTTCGATCCGTTCGCCTACCGAGAGGGCAATGATATCCTTCTCGCCGTTCAGTTGCGTGAGCATGGTTATGTCCTTCAGTGTTCGAGCCGAAGCCAAGTTGAGTGGTAAGATTTGGCTACGCTGCCGATCGACGTGACCCTCTGCGGTCACCGACCGACCAGCTTATTGCCAGCGGCAAATCCCACCGGAGATTACTGGATCGGAGGCCGGTAATCGGCATTCTTGAGAGTCAGCATGTAAGCCGCAAGCGCATCGATCTGCTCCGGCGCGATTTCGAAGTTCATGATCTCGGGGAAATTATGTGAATTCCGGAGCCATGGGTTCAAGGTGCGGGCGGTCAGTCCGGGGGTGTTGATGATCGCCTCAAACGATGGCGCCTCCGGTTTGGGCGAGATACCGGTATCGATCGCATGACAGGCCGAGCAATGCTTTTGGGCAAACGCCAGTCCCTGCCGCTGGACCGCCAATTCGGTTCGGTTGCTTTCCTTTGCAGGCCTAGCCTGTCCGGTCGCGATTGCTCCGCTGACAACCACGACGGCAATCAGGATCTTCAAGCGCATCGCAAGTTCCAGTAGCGGCTGTCATGGGCGGCGTCCGCGACCGCACGTTCATGATCGATGAAGCAGGTCACATCGCTTGTCCCGGGTTCCGAGCCATGCCCTGCGCCATGGCACTGAGCGCTTCGGCCATCTTGCCGGCAATCCCGGGCTCTACTGGCGAGGCCGTGATCGCGCGGCGCATGGCATCCACCCACTGGTCTGCCGTTTCCCGAGTGATGGGCAGACGTGCATGCGCGGACATCATGCAGACGCCCGGATGTTCGACGAACCAATCGCGCGGGCCGCCTAACCAGGCGTTGAGGAAGCCGGCAAGAGACACGCGCATGGATGCGAGGTCCTCAGCGTGAAGGTCGCGCAATTGTGCGTAGGCGGGGTCAGCTTCCATCAGGTCGTAGAAGTGATCGGTAATCTGGCGAACGATCCTTGCTCCACCGATAAGATCGAAAGACGTCTGCGATTGCTCGGCTACGGTCATCTGGTCTTCCTTTGCCTGATGGGCCTATGCGGATATCAATGTATTCAGGCGTGTCACGGTTCTGACGGTGATTGTGCCTTGATTGCGTGCGTGGCTATCCAGGCACGCAGAAATGTCACAGATTCTGTCAGATCACGGAGGCCAGCGACCACGCACGCCGCAAAGCTCCTCCAGGGCTGATCGCAACCGCGCCAGCGTATAGGGCTTTTGAATCACGTCGCGGACCCCGCGCTGCATGATCTCCACCACCAGGCGGACGGGTGGTGCGGCGATCTGCAGAATGATCGGCTTTTTCCTAATAAAATCGGCATTCTGATCGAGTGTGGCGATTAATTGCGGCAATGGGAGACCATCAAGAAGAACGACGTAGGGAGAGGTAAGCGGTGGTCGGCCCAGAAATGTCTCGAAATTTTCAACACTGCCAAGCCAGGTGACCGGACCGCTCGTCAACTGCTTGGCGATGGCAAACTCCTCGTCCGGACCAATGCCTATGAGATGCGTGGGACACGCGTCAGCCACGGCGCCTTCTGCGCGGGCAAAGCCATCATTCATTGGGCGCCCTGCGACCAAGTCCGCGCGGGCTGAGGCTCAGCAAATGAGGGAAATCTCGAAGCATCAGACCATCATCTCCAGCCGTCTGTTGGCACAAAGGCAAGCGCGATCAGGAATGGGCGGTTGCCTCGCCCGCACCTGTCAATCGAGCAACGGTCGCGCCGAGCACATGTTCGCGAAAGGGCTTCTCGAGGACCTGGCTGAAACCATGCGCGAGGGCTCGCTCGGTGAGATCAGCCGATGGAAAGGCGGTGATGAGCACCGCTGGACCGGACCAACCTCTTTCCCTCAGATGGCAGAGCACCTCGATCCCATCGGTTTCCTCCAGCCTGTAGTCCGCGATAAAGCAGCAGGCGTCGCGGGCGGCCGGATCGGCAAGCAGCGCGGCCCCGGCTGCGTAGGCCCGAACATCGAAACCCCGGGCACGAAACAGAAGCTGTAACGATCGGCGAACCCCGGCATCATCCTCCACCAGGAGGAGCCGTGGACGTTCCTGCATCTGGGATGCAATTCTCTCACTTGTCATGACACACCATCAAATCCAGCGACCATGCTGATTGATTGGGAATGTCAGGAAATCGGCGACGGGTCGCTACGTAAGTGTCCGAACCCTTAGCCGGTCACGCCCGCGGAAAATGCGATGCGAAGGGCTTCCGACAGGCTGCGAACACCGAGCTTGGTCATCAAATTGGCGCGATGGACTTCTACCGTGCGCGGCGAAATGCCGAGATCAAAAGCGATGGATTTGTTCGGCAAGCCCTGGGCCAGGCCCTTGAGGACGTCCTGCTCGCGCGCAGAGAGTCCCGCGATGAGGATAGTCGCATCGGCCGCCCGGCCCGCCCTGCCTTCGGCATCGGCAAGGCGCTCAAAGGCGGTTTCGATGGCCGTGATCAGCACTGCCTTCTCGAACGGCTTTTCCAGGAAATCGACCGCCCCGGCCTTCATCGCTTGAACGGCGATCGTGACATCGCCATGACCGGTCAGAACGATGACGGGCATGGATATGCCACGCGCGTTCAATTCCTGCTGGACTTCCAGGCCATCCATCTCGGGCATGCGGACATCAAGCAGGATACAACCCTGCTCGGCTTGCTTGAGTTTCTTGAGAAATTCCACGCCGGAAACCCACGGCGTCACCGAAAAACCCGATTTCTTCAGCATGAAACCAGTCGAGCGGCGGATCGAGTCCTCGTCATCGACTATGTGAACAACACGCTTTTCATCCATCCAGCTTCTCCGCCTCCGTCCTTATCAAAGTAAAATGGAACTGTGTACCGCCCCCTTGTGCTGGCTCCATCCAAATGCGGCCGCCATTGGCCTCGACGATAGTTCGACAAATCGAAAGACCAAGCCCCATGCCTTCCGCTTTCGTGCTCACGAACGCCTTGAAGAGCTGGGCTGCGACGTCAGGCGCCACGCCAGGCCCGGTGTCAGCCACCGTCACGCGAACAAATCCCGGCTGATCGGGCGCCGTCCGGATCGTGAGAAGACGGCAGGTCGCCGTGCTCATCGCGTCCACCGCGTTACGGATGAGGTTGACCAGGACTTGCTGGATCTGGATCTTGTCGACCAGCACGCTCGCTGCGTCGTGATCAATATCGATCCGGGTTCCGATCGACTTCTCCCCGGCGCCCATCAACCCGAAAGCCGCGGACTCGTTGATCAGGTCCGGCAAGCTCTCGACAGTCTTTTCGACCTCGCCGCGAGAAACGAAATCCCGCAGGCGACGAACAATGTTGCCGGCCCGCATGGCTTCTGCGGCGGCATCCTCCAGCGCCTCGATGATTTCGGGCAGTTCGTCGGGATCCGGCTCGGCCAGCAAATCGCGCACGGCTTCAACATAGTTCGCAACCGCTGTGATCGGCTGGTTGAGTTCGTGAGCAAGGGTCGACGCCATGGTTCCCATCGCGCTGACCCGGGCGACGTGGATAAGCTCAGATTGAAGCTCCTCAAGCCGCTCCTGCGTCCGGTGACGGTCCGTCAGGTCGCGGATGAAGCCGGTGAAGACGCGTTCGCCGTCGCCGGTTGCCTCGCCCACCGACAGTTCCATCGGGAATGTGGTCCCGTCCTTGCGCATCGCGAAGACCACCCGGCCGATGCCGATGATCCGGCGTTCACCCGTCGTGAGGTAGCGCTCGAGATAGCCGTCATGGCGCTCGCGATAAGGCGAGGGCATGAGCATGCTGACATTGGCTCCCAGGACTTCGGTCTGTGTGTAACCGAAGAGACGCTCGGCCGCAGCGCTGAAGGACAACATTTTTCCCCGTTCGTCGATGACGATCATCGCATCGGGAACAGTCGACAGGATGGAGCGAAGATGCGACTCGCTGTTGCGCAGGGCGCTTTCGGCAGCGCGCTGGTCGCTAATGTCGCGGACGACGATGGCAAAGCCGCGGACCGTTCCGTCCGGGTTCTTCAACGCCGTAATCGCAATGTGAGCGAGAAATTCGCTGCCGTCCTTGCGGACGCGCCAGTCGTCCATCTCTATCTTGCCGCGCGTAACCGCCTCTGCACGGATCGCTGCCGGCTTGCCGGCGGCCACGGCGTCATCGGGATAGAAGAGGTCCGCCGGTTTGCCGATCATTTCCGCGGCGGTCCAGCCCTTCAGTCGCTGGGCACCCTCGTTCCAGATCGTAACGTTCCCGTCCGGATCGAGCATGTAGATGGCGTAGTCCTGCGCGCCGTCGATCAGGAGGTTCAGCTCTTCGGCGAGGATAACCGCGCTGTCGGCGAGTTCGCGCGTGACCGTGACGGTACGGTGGTGATTGCGCCACAGGAGGAACATCACGAAGAGAAAAATCACGACAGCCATCTGCTGGCTGGCTGTGGTGGGCCAGCCGTCGATGACGACTAGCGACGCAAGGGTTATCAGCGTGACGCTCGAGATCACGAACAGGTGAGGTCGGAGCGCCACGAGCACCATACCCGCAACGCCCAGAGTCACAAAATAGTGAACGCGCTCATCAACGTGCTCGGCGAGCTGCTCGCGGGTCACGAAAGCGATGATGACGATCGCGAGACCTGCGAGAGCCGCCGTTATGAGCTGGGTGCGGATAGGGCGGTTGGCGAGCAGCGTTGCAGCGGCCAATGCCCGCGAAAAGGCGCCCTTCCGCTCCGATGACCGGCTGATGTCCGGGATTGCTTCATCTCCTTGCCTTGGTGAAAGGAACCGCACCGCGCTGATCTCCCCCCTTTTTTCGTCCCTTTTTCTATCAATCGAGCCCAAATTGAGCCATCGAAAGTTACGAGGTCCAGGGTCGGGGGAGTTGCGATGGGTCGTCGTCAGCTCTGCTGAGGTGCTGAATTCAGGTCCTCCACCGACAATTGGAACAAATGCGGATTCCCTTGGCCACCGCTGGTAGCTAGACCCCTTGCGTGGATCGTCGACGAATCCGAGCGATCAATAGACAAGGATACCCTGTGGCGCCGCATTGGTTCATTCGGCAAGTTTGGGAAGGGTTGGATGCGGAGGCATGCCAGTCCGTGCGCCGCGCCATGCGTCATTCGGTCAACCTGTGCCTGACACAGCAGGTCTGTGAACATGCCTGACACGGAATTGCTGCGCACCCTGGCGGCTTCTCTTGCAATCGGGATCCTGATCGGCATCGAGCGGGGCTGGCGGCAGCGGGATGCGAACGACGGAAGCCGTGTGAGCGGACTCAGGACATTTGGTCTGCTTGGCCTCACTGGCGGGCTCGCCGGGCACGTCCCGGATCTTCTGGCCGCCGCCATTGCGCTCGCTGCGCTGTCGAGCCTGGTCCTCGGCTATCGCAGCGCCCTCGCACGCGAGGGGAGCCTTTCGGTGACCAATACCCTGGTCGGCATCGTCACCTTCGCGCTGGGTTACATGGCCGCCAAGGGCCAGGTCAGCGAGGCGCTGGCGGTCGCAGCCGTGACGACGCTGCTTCTCACGCTGCGAGCGCAGGCCCACGCCATCCTCAAAGGCATGACGGCACAGGAAGTCGATTCGATCGCGCGCTTTGCACTGGTGGCGCTTGTGATCCTGCCGTTGCTCCCGGACCGAAATCTCGGTCCCTATGATGCCTGGAACCCCCGCCAGATCTGGATGGTGGTGGTCGTGGTCCTCGGCCTCTCCTTCGCCGGCTATGTCGCGACCCGTCGGCTGGGGTCTGGAAAGGGCATCATGATAACCGCGTTGTGTGGATCTCTTGTGTCCTCAACGGCCGTGACCGTGACTTATGCACAGCGATTGCGCCAGAAGGACGGACCGGAAGCGCCACTTATAGCAGGTATCGCGCTTGCATCGCTGGTGATGTTTGTCCGTGTCCAGTTGCTGTCGATCACCCTCATTCCCTACGCAGCCCGTTCGCTGGCTCTGGCCATGGTCCCCGCGTTCATTGTCGGCGGATTGACGACATTGCTTGCGCTTCGCGCGCGCAATGCAGAGGCAAGCGCCGGCGAGGTGAAGCTCGGCAACCCGCTCGATTTTGGGCCGGCGCTGTTGCTCGCGGGGCTGGTGGCGGTGATGGCCATCCCGGCCCGCTGGGCGCTCGAACAGTTCGGCGACCAGGGCATCATCGTCGTGTTGGGTCTGACCGGCATGTGGGATGTCGACGCGGCGGTCCTCACCTTGGCGGGGATGCCCAAGGATATTCTCGACGAGAGCACGGCAGGCCTGGTGTTGGCGGTCCCCGTACTCGCAAACACAGCATTCAAGGGCTTTTTGGCGCTCGGGATTGCCGGACCGCGCCAACAGGGCTGGAAAGCATCCGCCCCCTTGTTCGCCTCGGTGCTCGCCTCTGGCATCGGCATCGCGGCGCTTCTCTCGCTCAGATAGAATTAGGCGCTGGCAGGATATTCCTCCGGCCGCACACCCGGCACGAAATCAGGCTGGCTTGGGATGATTTCAGGGACATTCGGCATGGGCGTTTCCCGAGGCTGTGGAGGCACGGGGGTCTCGGGCGGGGCCGAAGGCTCGATAATGTCGGGCTTGGGTTCACCAGGTTGCGTATCCATGCGGGCGTTGCTCCTTGTTGGCTGACCACGCTGCGCATTTCCACGCCGTCCACGGCGCACATGCACCGGAACTTGCCTTCCTGCGGGCGCTGGCAATCCCACCTGACGAGTGAAGCCGATGTTGAGGACAAGCGGTATCATGAGCACGGCAACCGTACCCCGACCGGCTGCGCTACGAAGCCGAAACCTGGCGTGACAGGATTGTGCGAAATGGCGAACTCGGTCGAGGCCAATACCGTGCGTGCCATCCAGAACGGCTGCGCGTTCCTGCTGGCTCATCCCTTTTCCCGTGTCGGCAACGGTAACCCATAACCGGCGTCCGGCGCGCTTGGCCCGCACAATGATGCGCCCCCCGGTTGCGAGGGCGGTGCGCGCATTGGCGACAAGCTCGACAAGCGCTGCATCAAGGGCCGACGCATCAAACCTGACGAGAGGCTTCGCCGCTGAGTCCCTTATTACAACCTGCGCTCCGTCGCCGGTTTGAGCGTCGAGAAGCAATTGTAGCGCCTCGAGATGCTGGTAGAGGTCGAACGGACGAACCATCGGAATGATTTCCCTGGCAGGCAGAGCGGTCATCAAAGCACCTCTGCGGCGCGCTGTTCCCGAGGTCGTATCGAGGAGCATACGATGCTTCTCGGGAGAAGCACTGTCCTCAAGCACATGGCGTGCCGAACTGACGATTCCGAATAATCGCTGAGGTCATGGATATTCTCTCGCTCCGCGATCGCGGAGCGCGCCCCTTGAGCGTGCGCCCTTCGATCCTTGTGACTTTGTCACTGAGGGCAGGCTCGCGTGAATTGGGAAAGTTACGTAGCGGGTTGCATGAGCAAGCAGGCATGTGGCGTTACCATGCGCGGCCTCCGTAGATTTCCGAATAGAGGCGCCGTGGCCAAGGATATTATTTTCGCTACACTCGAGAGCCGGTTGATGGAGCAACGGTTCGTGTCGTTCTACGGCAAACTTGTTTCTGCCGATCGCTGGCCTTCGGGTTCCCGTTCGAAGGAGATGCGCAATGACTAATCAGGTTCCAATTTCCGGGTCAAAAGGAACTCCTGTCAGCCAGCCTCGGGACCGTCCGATGGATTGGCTACGTGGCGAGATAGACCGGCTGTTCGAGGATTTCGGCCGACCCGCATCGAGCATTTTCAGCTTCGGCAATCGATCGCCGGCAGCGCCCGTTCCAGCCGTCGAACTGGTGGATGACGACAAGGCCTATCGCTTAACCGCCGAGCTGCCTGGCCTCAGCGAGCAGGATATCGCGGTCAGCATCGCCGACGGCGTGCTCGATATCTCTGGCGAGAAGAAGGAGGAGAGCGAACGCAAGGACAAGGGTTACCTGTACAGCGAGCGCCGCTATGGTTCATTCCACCGGCAGGTCTCACTGCCGAGTGATGTCGATCAGAACGGGATCACCGCCCAGTTCAAGGATGGTGTCCTGACCGTGACCCTGGCCAAGGACGAGAACGTGCCTGCACGCAGTCGCAAGATCGAGATCGGCAAGGCATAGACCGCAGATGACGGCGTCGGCAGGACCGATCGGCGAGACCGAACAGCAGGCCGATGTCGTCACCTTCCTGGAGACGCCGGGCGCCCTCGCGCCTGGCGAAACCGCGCGCCGGATCGATACACATGCGGCGCACATATTCCTGGCCGGCAATCGCGCCTGGAAGCTCAAGCGAGCCGTCCATTACGACTATCTCGACTTTTCGAGTCCGGACAAACGTCATGCCGCGCTGGACACAGAACTGACGCTCAACCGCAGGACGGCGCCATCGCTCTATCTTGCGGTTCGCCCCATTTCCCGGGATGGCACTGGCAAGCTGAACCTGAACGGGCAGGGAGACACCGTCGACTGGCTCCTCGAAATGGTACGCTTTGCTGACGGGGCCCTGCTCGAGGAAGTTGCCGCCCGCGGCGAGTTGGATGATCGGCTGGTCACAAAGCTCGCCGATCAGATCAAAGCATTTCATAACGATGCTGAGCAATACCGCGCGCAGTCAGGGCGCGATCATATCGCGGCAGTAATCTCGGGAAATCGGGCGAGCATGGCGCGCTTTGGCGAGATATTGCCGGCTGCGACCGCAAGCAGTTTGGTGGAGCGACAAAGGGAACAGGCCAAGTGCCATGCCGAACTGCTGGATGCCCGTGCCCGACAGGGACGCGTCAGGCACGCACATGGCGACCTGCATCTCGCGAACATCGCGGTGATCGACGATGAGCCCGTCTTGTTCGATTGCCTCGAGTTCGATCCGACGCTTGCGACGACCGATGTGCTGTATGACCTCGCCTTTCTCCTGATGGACCTTTGGGCGCGCGGGTTTCAAGCTCAGGCGAATCTTCTGCTGAACCGCTACCTGGACGTTTCTCCGCAAGATGAGCCGGGCATAGCGCTCATGCCCTTGTTTCTTTCCATCCGCGCGACCATCCGGGCTCATGCATTGGCAGCACAAGCCGTAGCGTCGCCGGATTTGGACCTCGCGGCCAAGGCTCTGCATTATCTCGCGCTCGCCGATGATCTGCTCGCCCCCGTGTCGCCGCGCCTCGTGGCGATCGGAGGGCTTTCCGGAACCGGAAAGTCGACCATCGCCAAGCTGGTGGCTCCTTGCCTGGGGCGGGCTCCCGGCGCCAGAATTCTAAGGTCGGACGTCTTGCGCAAGCGGTTGGCGGGCGTGCCGCCGGAAACCCCGCTTCCCAGAGCCTCATACACCTCGATAGCGAGTGCGGCAGTTTATGGTGAGTTGGAACGATTGGCCAGCCACACCCTGCAAGCGGGGCAAGCCGCGATAGCGGACGCGGTCTTTGCAAGGCCCGAGGAACGCGATGCGATCAGTCAGGTCGCACGGCGCCAGGGCGTTCCATTCGAGGGTATCTGGCTCGAGGCTTCGCCTGATCTATTGAAGCAACGGATCACAGCGCGCGCGAACGATGCCTCGGACGCCGATGCCGCCGTGGCCGAAGCGCAGGCGCACTATGACATTGGCGGCGTTGACTGGCACAAGGTGCGAGCGGACGGCGCACGCGAGGTTGTCGCTGGCAAAGTACGTACGATCCTGGTCGGAGAAGATCGTTGATCGTCTGAGTCGGGCCCAACGGGTCCGTTTATTCCGTCGTCCGGCCGTCGAAATGCTCCTGCGCTGCCTCGGCATCGGCTTTCGTGCGATGGATCGTACCGTCGATGTGCTCCGGCGGTCCATAGATGGTGTAGAGTTGCAGCAGCTTGTCGCCGGTGTTGACGATGTTGTGCTGAGCCCCAGCGGGAACGATGATGCCATCATCGCCCTTGATGGCCGTGCAGACGCCATCGATGAGAACCTCGCCGCTACCCTTCTCAACCCGAAAGAACTGGTCACGATCATCGTGTGTTTCGAGCCCGATTTCCTCGCCGGGCTTTAGCGCCATGAGCACGAGTTGCAGATTTCGGCCCGTGTAGAGAACCCGGCGAAAGTCCTCATTGTCCTCGGTCAGATTTTCGATGTCGCCGATGAATCCCTGCATTGTGATGTCCTTCCTGATCCGCCCGCCAGATTCGCCCCAGAGGGTGATCCTGCTGACGGATTATGACAAAGTGTGGTGATGCTTGCCCCGGAACGACATAACTGTCTGTTCGGGATCATACGTAGGCCACGCGCACTGCGGCCAGGAGAAGTTGGAAGATGGACGTCGCCGTTTTTAGCACCCGTAGCTATGATCGGGAGTTTCTCGATCTGGCCAACGCGGCGGACGGAAATTCGCACGCCTTGCGCTATTTCGACGCCAGCCTCTCGGAGCAGACCATGGCGCTGGCGGCGGGATCGGATGCAATCTGCGCCTTCGTCAACGACCGCCTCGATCGAGGCGTGCTCGCCGCGCTTCACGGTCAAGGGACGAGACTGATTGCCTTGCGATGCGCCGGTTTCAATCATGTCGATCTCGAAGCGGCTGAGGCGCTGGAGATCGCCGTCGCGCGCGTGCCGGCCTATTCCCCCGCAGCAATCGCCGAACATACCGTCGCGCTCATCCTGTCGCTCAACCGCAAGCTGCACCGGGCCTATGTCCGGGTCCGGGAGGGGAACTTCGCGTTGGATGGCCTGCTTGGGTTCAATCTCGGCAACCGAACGGTCGGGATCGTGGGAACTGGCCGCATTGGCGCGGTCGTGGCCCATATCCTTCAAGGGTTCGGATGCACGCTCTTGGCCTTCGACCCAGTCCCGGATGAAATCCTCGAGCAACGGGGCGTGACCTACGTGCCGTTCCCCGAGCTGATGGAACGATCCGACATCGTAACCATCCATTGTCCGCTCACGCCGCAAACGCATCATCTGATCGATGCAAATTCGCTCAAACTGATCCGCGAGGGTGCGATGCTGATCAATACGAGCCGGGGAGCCGTCGTGGATACCCGCGCCGTCATCGCCGGACTGAAATCGGGAAGGATCGGGGCGCTGGGCCTCGATGTCTATGAAGAAGAAGGAGATCTCTTCTTCCGAGACCTGTCGGAAACCATGCTGCAGGATGATGTTTTCGCGCGCCTCCTGACATTCCCGAATGTCCTCATCACAGGCCATCAGGGCTTTTTCACGCGCGAAGCGATGACGGCCATCGCCGAGACCACAATCCACAACATCTCGAGCTTCGAAGAGACCGGCCGGGCAGCGCATCAGATCGGAACGGAGCTCCTGGCCTGAGCATCGATGGGCGGAGGATACAGCCCGCCCTCCGCCCTTTCCTTCGTATTATTCCCAATAGGTCCACATCCAGCACTGGTCGAAACTGCGTCGACGAGGAAGGACGCAGTTATCATGTACATTCTCCCCGCGACTGACGCCCACAAGCACCGCCCCACGCAATCTCAGCTGCGCGTCGGGATCGGGCTGGCGCTTCTGTTCGTGACGCTGGGAACGCAGCTGATCTGGGCGCTCGCCATCCACTGACTGCATTCGGCAGCGGATAAGCCGGTATCGAGATCAGTAGGAAGCCGAAAGCAAGGTCGACCACCGGCAACAGCGACGGCAGAAGTTGAAAAGCGTCCGTGGCAAACCCCTCAGTTCCAGCCGTCCCGCCTGCCCTCATGGCTATCGCGCAAGCCTCGGCGATCGAGAGCGGACCGTCGGATATTGAGTTCCACCTCCTCGCCCTTGCGGGTGATCTGCACGTCCCGGGGGTCGAGATTGTTGCGTCGCACATAGTCGTCAGCCGCTCTCTCGCTGCCGAACTTGCCAGCTTGTTCGAATTCCCATCCCATCATTCGTCTCCTTCTCTTGCCGCGGGCACCATGCCGGCAGCCAAACACTATAAATCGAGGCCGAGGCTTCGCTCGGGGAGCGGCGGCAGCACGTCGCCGCGATCGGGTTTCGGGTCGAGGGGCTGTTGCGGATCCTTCACCGACGGCGCCGCGCCATCGGGCAGCGGCGGCAGATCGCCTGGAAGTGGCGGGAGGTCGGAGAGATCGACCCCATCGATCGGTCCCGGATCAAACTTCTCGCGAGGACCCGGCCCCTTTTTCCCATCGATGTCGAGCCGGCCGAGCGTCTCAAGCGCGGAAGTCTTGTTGCCGGGGTTCATGTCGAGCTGACGCTCGAGTTTCTCCCGGTCATCGACGACCATCGTGAGTTCGTCGCGGACGCGGGTGACACCGACATTGAAGAGGCGCTGGTTCGAGAGGTTGCGCTCGTGCGACGACATGACGGTGATCGCCTTGTCGGTGGTGATCCCCTGCGCCATGTGCATGTTGAGGCTGTAGGCGAGGTCGAGCCGAGAGAGCATCGGATCGCCCAGATCAAGCGTGAGGCGACTACGGTCGGCCGTCTCGACCGTGACGCTGGCGGCATCGATGCCGATCACGCGCGCGAGCGCCGCATTGAGCAATCCGCGCTCCTTGTCGTTGGCGGTCCAGCGGATGCGATCGCCTTCGCGCAGGTGCAGATCCTTCTTCTCGGAAAGCTGAAGCCGGTCGCGCTGCTCGGTCGGCGACAGCCTCTGCGGGTCGAAACGGATTTTGCGGCGGCCGTCCGCAAGTTCGACCTTTCCGTTCGCATGCACCTTCAGGACATCGTAGCGTCCACCCCGAATGCCGACATCCTGGGCGCCGCCCCGGCCGACCTCGAGCGTCTGGCCAGCCCGGTAGGTCGAGGCGTAGCGCAGCTCTTCGCGCGTCGTATTGACCCGTTCGTAGACGGTGAGCTGGATGTGCTCCCCCTTCACGCTGCCCTCAGCGACCAGCCCGTCCTGAATGCGCTGATTGATCACCGCGCGCGCGTCGCGGCCCGACGCAAAGACGGCGGTCGCGTCGCGCTCCGGTTGCGACAGCGCGAGCCACATGTCGGCGGCAGAGACGGCAGGCTCGGCACTCTCGATGACCCGGTCGCCGAGGACCTTCATGGCCGCACTCGCCTTTCCGACATTGGCGAGCGCGGCAACCGTGCGCAGCTGGTCGGTCCGTTGACGGATATTCTCGTCCATCCTCGTCAGGGTGCCGCCCCCCGCCTGGATCATGGCAAAAGCCTTGCCTGCGTCGATCGAGGAGAGCTGCTGGCGGTCGCCGACCAGCACAAGCTTGTCCACGCCCAGCGCCGCGCTGATCCGGTGGAGCTTGAGCATGTCATTGCTCGAGACCATCGAGGTCTCGTCGACCACCAGCATGGTGCCTGCGAAATTATCCCGCGCCGTCTCGTACCGAGGCGTCGAGCGCTCGGCGATAAAGCGCTCATGGGCGAGCACGAAGGAGGCAATCGTCTGCGCCTTGATACCCGCTCCTTCGACCAGATCCGCGACCATCTTGTTCTGGAAAGCGAGACCGGTGATCGTCCGGCCTTCCGCTTCCGCGACCCGCGCGACAGCCTGCAGCATGGTCGACTTGCCGGCACCCGCGACGCCCTGAACAGAGACGGTGCGATCGGCTGATGACAGGATCAGCGTCGCGGCTGCGAGCTGGCCCGGATTGAGGGGACGATCGGAAGCCTCCTGCAGCCGCACCGGTGCGGTGTCGGCGGCGATGATCGGATTGGCAGTGCCCTTCCCTTCCTCGACTGAAGCGAGGATCCGCTCCTCGGTTCGCAAGGCTTCCTGCGTGGTCGCCATGCGCCCGGTCCGATCCGCGGCGGTCGCGACCCCGGGAATGAGCTGGCGGTTCTGAACCAGCCGGTCGATCCGCCGCTCGATGCTTTCGACGGTGACGCCCTTCAGACCAAGGTCGAGCGCGGTCTTGCCGAGCTTGTGGACGGGCCAAGCCGCCTCGCGTTCGGACAATATGCGCACCGCCGAGGCGACAGCGAGTTGCGTACGCGCTTCCGCCGGTGACTTAACCGCGCGCGCGAGCGCATTGTCGACCAGCGGATCGTGCGGACGGAGCAACGCACCTACCCGGTTACGGGCACCGTCAATAGCCTCGACGATCGCGCGATAGCCGCGTTCGAGCGCGCTGTCAGGCTGCGCGATCCCGGCGCGGGCCTCGGCCGAGGCGACCAGCCCTTTGCCGTCGAACCCGAACACCGCCGCGCGGTCGATCCAGCTTTGCTTCAGAGCTTCCCGATCTTCCACATCCAGCTTGGGATCACGCGACCGTTTTGTGATCTCGCGCAGGCCTTCGGGCGACTTGACGCCAAGCTGGGTAGCGCGATCGAGGATTTCCTCCCGCCGCTGGCTGAACTCGCCGATGACCGTTTTGGGTACACCCGATATCTCGAAGGTGCCGTGCTTGCCTTTGAGGTCGACCCCGTAGCCAAGCTGCTCGAGCCCGGCGCGCAGATAGGCATGATAGACAGAACCGATTATGCTGTTGTGGCTCCACAGCTTGTCGCCATGAAGCGCCTGCCATTTGCCGTCGGCCATGCGGGTCAGATTGGCAATGACGGCGTGGATATGTCCCTGCGGATCGAGGGCCCGGCTCGTGTCGTGCTGGAATAGGGCATAGACAAGGTTACCAGTCTGGACTGGCACCTTGCGTCCCTCGACATCCTTGCGCCCTTCAGCGAGGTTCTTTTCGACCCAGGCCATCGTCTTCTGGACTGCCGCCATGTTCGCACCAAGGATGCGCTTGTCGCCGGCCACATAGGCCATGACCGATGCCGATTTTGGCATCGAGAAGGTGAGGTCGAAGCCGGCGCGGCGATTTTCGACCTGAGCGACCGCTTCCCCGTCCGGCAGGATCCCGTTCAGTATGCCTTCGAAGGCATCCTTTGCCACCTCGCCAGCCAGACCAAGACTATCCGCCCCCTCCCCAGCCCACGCGCTGATCTCTGACGAACCTTCGACCGTATAATAGTCGTCCTTCGCGAAATAGTTCGCGGCGCCTGATGCGGAGCGGACGGCGGCGACCGACAGCATGGGTTAGATGCCCATATCCATGCCGTCATCGTCGCGGCCGGGATGGAAGGCCTGGCGCAATTCAACCAGTGTCTGGTCCTCAACCTGGGGTGCGCGAGCCCCCTCGCCCGGTCGCTCGTCCCGCTCCTCCCTGTCGCGGGTCACGACCGACTGTTCCTCCCCGGCACCGCGTATCGCCTGCGCTTTGTCGGCGGCATGGACTGCGGGACTCATTTGATCGCCCCGATCCTCGAGCCGCTGCGCCGCGTGCCCGGCCGCCGCGTCTTCGCTCTCCGCCTCTGCCGAGAGAATCCGGGCCGCCATGTCCTTGGCGAGATTGCCGGTCTCGGCAACCTCCTCCACTATCTGGCCAGCACCATCACGCCCGCCGGCCTCCCCTGCCCCGTCCTCCTCGAACGCCTCTTCTCCGCGCCTCGACCGGACGGGCTGAACATCGGACCTGGGCATGAAGCCCTGGGCGATCTGCGGATAGTCTTTCCATTCGAGAAGAATGCGCGCGGCGGGGAAGCCATCGGGGAACTTCGCGAACCCGTGCATCGATGGCAGATTGGTGATGTCGTCAGCAATGACGAGCGGCTCGACCTGCTTGCGCGGGGTCAAGGTCGAAGCATCGCGCGTGTTGTTATAGCCATAGCTATAAGCTTCATCCATCTGGCGGACCTCGCGATTGCCGATATAGCGCGCACACTGCTCGGCGGTGTCCAGATCGGCTGTCGCAAGGATGAGCTTCGTGCGGGCAAGCGAGGCGAGATTGCGGGCGCCTTGCTCGCCATAGACCTCGACGAGTTTCTCGAAGCTGTGGATACCGAGGATCATCGCGCCGCCGAAGGCACG
Organism: Sphingopyxis granuli NBRC 100800; assembly: GCF_001591045.1. Lineage (GTDB taxonomy): Bacteria > Pseudomonadota > Alphaproteobacteria > Sphingomonadales > Sphingomonadaceae > Sphingopyxis > Sphingopyxis granuli. The sequence continues at coordinate 177,054 of NZ_BCUA01000001.1, forward strand.
CGCGGTCTGAAGACCATTCTCGATCGCCGGCAATTTGTGGAGGGCGCCGAGCTCATCGAACATGAACCAGGTGCGCAGGGAGCGCGTGCGGGGGAGCGTCATGAGGCGGTTGATGGCAAGGTCCATCCAGAGGGTCAGCAGCGCCCGGTTCATCGGCAGATCGACATAGTTCGAGGTGACGAACAGGATCGATCCAGGCTTCTTCTCGTCGGTGATCCAGTCGCGGATCGAAAAGGGTGCACCCTCGTCTGGCAGGAAGCGGAGCGCCTGTGCATTGGTGTTGAAGACGGCGCGGATGGATTCCGCCATGCGCGCGGCTTCCGGCGCGGTCAGCGGGTCCGCGATGGTGTTCGCAAGGAAGCGGTGCACACGCTTCAGATCCGCCGTCATCAGGTTCTCGGAGAGCGCGAGATTGCTGGTTTGTCCGCGTTCCTGGAGACGGATGCACATCTCGATGAAGAGGGTGCGCGCGGCGAGCGCCCAGAAGGGTTCGGAGGATCCGCCATCGGAGGGGATGAGCGCGGCCGCCGCGGCCGTGAACTCGCTATGCGAGCGGCAGTCATTGAAGATCGACCAGGCCGGGCAGCGCACGTCCATCGGGTTCAGGATCGTGTCGCATGCCGGATTGTAGAAGGCTTCGACATAGGCGCCGGTCAGGTCGAAGATAACGGCAGTGTCCTGGCGCTCGCGCATCTGGGTTACAAGGCTGCGCAGTTCGGTCGTCTTGCCCGATCCGGTCGTGCCGATCAGCATGACATGCGACTGCTCGGTGCGGTGCGGAAAGGGGATGCCGGCGAGCGTATAGGGATGGTGGATACCGCCCTCTTTTCGCGTCCGGAAAGGAAGGCGGAGGACCTGGCCGGGCGACAGGCTGGGAAAGCTGACCTTCGCCTCCTCTTCGAACTTCTCCAGATTGTGCTGACTGATCTCGGCGTGGAGGATATCCCGGTCGACGAGCATCGCTCCGCGCTCATGCCGTTCCTGAAGGATCGAACGCCCGCGCCGATGGGAGAGGTCCACGAACCAGATGGCCACCGGGATGGTGATGAAGACGGAGACGAGGAACGCGCCGAGCAGGCCGCGCATCGCGATCGCCCAGGCCTTGATGACCTCGGGAATATAGGGGACCGCCTGCATCACCGTTCGCATGATTTCGCCGGTCGGCAGCGTGACGTTGACGCGCTTGTTCGGATTAAGATCGATCCAATTCCACAGGGTGGCGTAGAGCTTCATCACGACAAGCTGGAAGCCATGCTCATCGAGTTGGATCGACATGATGATGAACCAGGCGGCCGCGAAGGCGAAGAACCACAGGATGAAGGGCAGCTTCGCGCCCGAAAACCACATCATCATCTCATGTGTGATGAGCTGGCTGCCGCGGGTAAAATTGCCGGCGTTGCGCTGGACATTGCCGCGCGCGCTATGATGGGTCAGCGGGATCGCTTCGCCGCTCGTGCGGATGTCCTTACGCGCCATGATATTGCTCCAGGCGCCGGTCGGTCTCCGCGAGAATGCGGTCGCGATATTCAGGGAATTGCTCGCGGATGATGATGTCGAGCGCGAGCTGCTGGAACTCGCTGATCCGGGCGATCCGACGCTGGCTGAAGGTCAGCAGCCCGGCGGACGCCAGGAAGGCGTCCACGGCCGTGCGCAAGAGGTCGGACGGGGTGCAGCCGCGCTCGGAAGCGATCTCGACGAGGCGATCATATTTGCGCCGGTCGAGGCGGACCGTGCAGTGCTTGTTGGGGGTCGTCAAAACCAGGCCTCCTAGCAGGGAGGCTGGTGGGGTCTCAGAAACCGTTGCCGCTTATAGCCTATTCCCATCGGGCGGGCAACAAAGTCGGGCTGGCACCTTCGGGTGTGTTCTCCCGTAACACGCTGAAATGGCGGAAACTCCCGCATCTCCGGATGCCTGATTGTCCGTCCCACAGCGGCCCACACCCTTCTTTCCGCGCAAATCCTTGAAATCGCCTAAGTTCCATGCACCTTCAGGTGCGTTCGGTGTGCACTCTGTACCAGGAACGACCCCCTACCCCGGGGCGTCTGGTGACGCGAATGATCTGGTGTGGGAAACGCCTCCGGCGGGGCGCCAGGCCGTCCTTTGGACGGACGACGCGCGCGACTTGCGAACCGCGTTTTGCGGATCGTATGGGCGGTGGTTCGATTTTCGATGCAGGGTTCCCGCAGCGTTGTTCCCGGCATATAGTCGAAGGGTTCATAGCCCGATCAGCCTGAACGAAGAGGGCCATTATGGCACGCACATTGGAGCAGGAACGGGCAGCGATCGAGACAGAGGCCCGCAAGCTGGAAGAGAGGCGCAGAAGCCTCGCTGACAGGGAGAGGGAGCAAGCAATCCAGACGATCGAAAAGGCAGGCCTGCTGAAGCTTGAGCCGGGTCAATTGGCCCGCCTGGTCGGACGTATCAAGTTCCTGGGTATCGCCGAGGTGGAAAAGCGCCTGACGGCCTAGCCAGCCCCCGCCGCGACCCTTTGTCGCGGCACGGACATGGGGGGTTCGATGCCCCCCATGTCCGTATTCCCTCGCAACAAAAAAAGGGAGAGGCGACGGGCGCCCCTCCCTTTTGTCGTTTCAGAACTCGTCGGGCATCCCGCCCCGTGCCGTGTAGACGATCCGGTCGATCATCGGCTGACCCAGTGCGCCATAATCCCCTTCATCTATGGCGAGGTAGCCCAGCTCATCGTCCTGGATGACATGCTGGTCGAAGTAGCTGTGAAGGGCCCGGCGCTCTGCGCACGCAACTGCGGCGAAGTAGGCGGCATTGTCGGCAGCGGCGTTCGAGATGATCTGCATGTTAGGCTCCTGTCTGTCTTGAATGACAGGATCAGGCGCGTCGGGCGGCCGAGGCCGGGTCAAGGATCGCGAAGCGACCGCGAAGCGGCGGTGGGGGTCACGATTTTCTTCGGCGGCCACCGGCATCGGCAGGGAAGCACGAGGTTTGATCCGCCGAAGAAAATGGTGGGGCCCCGCCGTCCTTGAGGCGGTCTCGGTCGTCTGACATCATGGGAAGACTGTGAGAGATTTTTCCTCTCGTGGAGTGGTGTCCGGCAAGGCGTAGCGGCGTGCGGACCGAAGGGGCCGTGCGGCACGCGAGCGAGCCGGGATATAGAGCTGGCGGCGCAAGAAAAGGGACCGAGCGCAAAGCCCGGCCCCGGTTGCCGTCAGGGATGGCGACCACAGTGGCAGCAGTCCTCCTCAATGCCGCTGAAGGAGCATAGCCCAGGTCCGAAACCCGCCCGCGCCTCGTCGGTATCTTCGATGTAGCCATGATGGTTGGCAATCGCGATGGCGTGGCGGCGTAGGATCGGATCGAGGTCGTCGATATAGGGCTCGCAAGCCTCACTGAACCTCCTGGCATAGAGTTCGTAGGACGTACCCACTATCTCCCGGATCGCTGAGGCGGCGATGCGCTCTGCGTCCGTCCGGAACTGATTCAGCGCGACCGATTCCGCGGTGTCGAGCATGCAATGTTCCTGACGCTCTTCCGGATGCGGCGGGCGGTGTTCAGTGGCGATCTTATACCGCCTGCTGCAGTTGCAGCAGTAGGCGCAATCGTCGACGTGGTCATACTGACCGGCATCGAAAAGTGTGGCGCAGTGAGGGCAGATCGGGGCCGTGAACAGCGTTCGCAGAGAGTCGGTGAAATCGTCCATATGAGCCTCCATCGATGAGGGTGAGCCCATCGGGACGCGGTGTTGAGGCGGTCAGGGACGGCGCGACCGCCTCGGAGCGGGCAGCGGGGGAACCGATTTTGCCGTCGCGGAGCGGAGCGGAGCGGGCAAAATTGGGCGGACCGCTGATCCTTGACGGCCGATGGACACCCAGCGTCATGCTTCGGCGATGAAGCCCATCTGATGCCGAGATGTGAGAGCGCGCGGCTTTGCCCCCGAACCCTTTCAGGGCGTTCCGGGTTAACCGCAAAGCACTGTGCCGGAACGGGCACGACGGTCTTGCTGCAAGGCTATCGAAACGCGTCAGCTCAAGCCTTGGCTTGGTGCGAATGGTGGTCTGTGATAGGGGCCTGACTGCGCTGCAAAGCGGCAGCGCCGGGACTGGTAATCCCGTCGAGAACGGCAACTCGGTGTGATCTTCACGCCGGGGTGCCTGCGCATATGTCCAGGTGCCCCGGCACTAAAAGCGTAGGCGCATGTCTCGACGTGTTACCAGCCCCGGCTCCCGCGCCCAGCGCGCGGGAGTAACCGGGTGCCGCATGTCCCCCATACTACCCGCCACCGCGTCATGACATGTGCCGGAGGGGATATGATCGATCGGATCGAGGATGGGTCGAAGGCCGATCTGAGCGTGCAACGGGCTCTCGCGATCGTGCTGATGCGGGAGGTCTTGCCATTGCTCGATACGCTCGGAGAGAATGTCGCGGCAGGACATCTTCAGGTGGCGATCGACACGGTCCTGGGTGAGGCAGCGAGCTTCCCCACGGAAGGCTCCTGCTGATCCATCACGGCGTGTCAGGCCCAGGCGAGACGCGCGTCGCCAGACTCGGTCGCGCTCGCCAACAGGCGTTCAATCCGGGGAAGGTAATGGTCGACGCCGCGTTCGGCCGCGCGGGCCGGAGTGTCCGGATCGGCGAGCCGGTTCCGGACCTGTTCGAGCGGAATTTCGCCGACGCTGTCCGTGGCCATGCCGAGCGCTTCGAGTAACGCATAGGCGTTGCCATAAGCGAGATCGAGTTCCAGTCCGCAGTCAGACGTAAGGGCGACGCGCATCGTGATTTCGGCTGTGCTGGCGCAATGATGGATCGAGATGCGCCGCCCCCGGAACTGGGCTTCCTCGACGACGCTGATCACCGCCGGATCATGGTCGAAAACGCCGGTCACCGCGGCGAGCGCCAGCGGGCAGACGCGGGCCTCGAAGCTGTCGCCGATGACCTCGTCGGGTTCGATAAGCGCAAGGCCCATATGGTCGCCCTCGGCGCGCAGATAGCGGCGGAGCGCGGCAAGCTGGCGGGCGGTGATCACGGCGACGGGAGCGGGCGTATCGTCGGCGGGAAGCGCGATACGAAAGAGGATGGACATGATTTTGTCTCCTTGGAAAAATCACCTCTTTCCACCCCCTTTTCTCTGGAATTGCCGCGCGCCGCCGACGGTCGCCGGAGAGGTTATTGCCCTGCGGCGCGCGGGGGTTCGATGCCCCCGAGCGCCGCTTGTCTCGCGAAAAAAGGAAAGAGAGGCCCCGGCGGATGCCGGAGCCTCTCGAGAGTGAATTCAGGCGCTGCGCTGCTGACGCTGCGGTGCCGGACGCTGAGCTTGGCTGTCGAGCTTCACCACGTGCAGCGGGACACCCGACTGGCGGAGTTTCTGGGCGAGGTTCATCTGGATGCCTGACCCTTCGCAAATCACCGCTTCGACCGGCTTGAGGGCGAGCAGGCGATCGTTGCGGACGAACGCGGCCTTCGCTCCCAGGCGTCGGTCGAGCCGGAACAGGATGACCTTCACGCCGCGTGCTGCCGCCCAGGCCTGGGCAATGGCATCGCAGCCTTTGGTCTGGGCCGTGGTGGCGAGGATCATCTCGGGAACGCGGGCCTTGATCGAGTCGAGACCGCGCCACAGCATCTCGTGATCGTCCCAGATCTGCCCGCCCGAGAAGGCGACGACAGGCCCTTCAGGGGCGAACTGTTCACGGCGCTCGCGCGCCCGCTCGGCAAGATAGTTGCGGGCGTCGATCATCGACGCGGTGACCCCCCGCGATACCCGGCTGCCGCGCGTCGGGGAGTAGGGACGGCCGGTCTCGACGCGATAGACTTCGGCGGCATGGTCGCGCATGCATTCCATGGCGTCGCGGCATCCTTGCAGTGTCTGGCAGAGCAGCTGCGCTTCTTCGAGTTGCGAGGCGTAGATTTCGCTAGGATCGAAGGTCCGCGCGAGATCGCCAAGTTCCTTGGCTGCGTCATCTTCGCGGTCGTTGATCCGCTTGGCCACGACATGGAAGCTGTTGACGAAGCCCCAGGCGAGGTCGGACGCGAAGGCCTCGAGGCGAGTATCGCGAAACACATCGAACAGTGTCGCCATCACCATCTCGACAGCAGCGCGGGCTTGCTCCGGATCGGGCATCTCGAGCTGTTCGGTTTCATCGACGGGGGAGAGCTTGGCGCGCTCGTCATGCTCCATGAAAGCGCCCTCGTAGATCGAGCTGCGATCCTGATTTCCGGTTTCTGCGGCGATGAAGCTGGCAAGGTCTGCGAAATTTGCGAAAGACTTGTTCATGTGAGCCTCCATGGCATGTTGATGTCTCATCTCCTCGGATGAGACCTGACTCAGGGCATGCGGCGGTCAGGGAGGTCAGGGACGTTAACCGGGAAGCCGGCCGCCGGCCGGACCCGGGTTAACGCCGCGTCAGCGGGGAGTGGGGGAGCCGATTTTGTCGGTGTTGCCGGGACGCGCAGCGGAGCGGCGGCGGCGTCAAAATTGGGGGAACCGCTCATCCTGAAGGACCGCCAACCCCGCATGCCACACTAAAAGGACACAAGAGAGGAATAGGGGTGTACAAACCTCACAGTGGGGACCCGCGCCAAGCGGGATCGTGACCCGGCAGGGCGGAGACGAGGCGAACGCCTTGGCTCCGTGAGCTTTGCCGGGGGTCGCGCGCCAGCGCGAACGGCGGCTTAGCGAATAGAGCCCCGGTCCCGTCCTGAGCGCGGCGAAGGGCGGGATGCGCCACCACCCCTGCTCCTGCATAACAAGGTAAGGCGCTTGAGAAGTCTCCGAAATATGCCCTGGAACCCGCTGCCATGCACGGGGGTTCAGCTTCCTATCCTGGCGAAATAGCGACGGCGGCGCAGATCAAATTGCTCGCCGATGAATATCGCGGCGGCGCGCACGATCTCTTGAGCCGAGGCCGCAAGGGCCAGCCCTCGAGCTGGGCACCGGCCTGCATGAGCCCCATCCATGCGATCGAACTCTATCTCAATGCGCTGCTGCTCCATAAGGGCCATGCCCCCGCCGAGATCCGAGGCTATCAACATGATCTGGCCAAGCGCGCCGGACTGGCGGCGGCAAAGGCGCTTCGCTTGCGCCAGCGCACGCTTCATCATCTCGGCTCCTTGAGCGCTGGACGGGAATATCGCGCCACCCGGTGCGGGCCCGAGCTGGGCGGCAACTGGACCCAGCTCAACCGCTTGACGGCAACACTGGACGAAGTGAGCGCAAAGGTCGGCGCGGCCATCGAGCCAGCCCCGCGGGTCGCGCTTCCAGCTTCGCTATCCGTACTTTCGCAGGCATCCGGCGCGTGACGGGAGCACGGCCCGGATGTGCGGCGTTGGCACGGATCAGGTCGGCCCGATCCACTCCGTCGCCGGTCGCCACCCGATGATGTCGCCGCCGCTGTCGGCAACCGCGTCGTTCGAGATATCGCGCCATGGCGAGCGCGGCCGATAGGTCGGCATATAACGCGCGGTCAGCAGTTCGAAGGTACAGCATGTGTAGCCACTGACGCGGATGGCGAGCACCGGTTCATTCTCGGGCGGCAGGATGCCAAGGGCCGCGATGAACCCCGCGGGAACAGGGTGAAGGGTCGCATCGATCATCGTGCGCGCCAGACGGCATTCCAGTTCGCCCGCTTCGGCGCCCCAGGGATGGGCATCGATGTCGAACAGCTTTGCGTCATTATGCGCAGGGACGAGGGAGAATTCTCCGGCCCAGCAGCGGCTCTCGGGATTAAGGGCAGCGACGTCGCAGACAAGGCCGGGATCTCCGGTCTCGGCCCGAAGCCAGCCGGCGAGGGCCGGCGTGAGCCGGCCCGAGAGCTTGCGCGCGCGCAAAGGCATCGCGTCCAGTTGAGGGAAATCGACAAGCCACCAGGCGAGGCGATGATGCAGGATGACCCCATAGCTGTGTACCGCATCGCGGGCGGAGGGCATGGGCTGGTTCATGGGCGAGGTCCTTGTGACGAGAGGGCGGCGGCGGGTCAGTGGACTGACCCGCCATGTGCGAAAATGGCGTCGGGGTTGATCAGCTGGTGTTCGCTGGCAACGAGCGACCAGGCGGCGGCGAGGTCGTCATAATATTCGCAATCGACGATCGCATCGGCGCTGGCCTCGCCGAACTGGGCTTCCTCGAAGGCGCGGGTGTGCGCGGCGTCGGCAGCATCGGTGATCGCATCGGCGAGGCGCGCGGCGATCTCGTAGCGGTTGAGAGTGTCTGCGACCCGGCGGATGCGGGCGACCATGGTGGGGTTGGTGATTTCGATGCCGTGGCCGATCCCGGCGATCTCATCAAAGCTTGCGAGCGTGAACATGGACGGTCTCCATATCTGAAGGATGGAGGGCGGCCGCATGCGACCGCCCCGGGAAGGCGGTCAGAGGAATTCGATTTCCTCGGCGACGATGTCGGTGTTGTAGTAAGTGCGTCCGTCGCGCTCGTTGCGGCTGTAGCGGATCTCGCCGACGACCATCAGCTTGTCGCCCTTCTTCTTGTGGTTGGCGACCGACTTGCCGAGGCCGTTGAAGGCCTTGACGGTGTGGAACTCGTCATAGGTCTCGGTGTAGCCGTTCTCGTCCTTCTGGATCTGGCCGTCCTTGATGACCGGCTTCGATGTGACGAGGGAGAAGCTGACGCCGCCCTTGCTGTCCGTACCGAAGCGGCTGATGTCCGAGGTGATGCGTCCCGAGAGAAAAACCTTGTTCATGGCTGAGTGCCTTTCGCAATTCCGCCAGCGGGCCGATCCCGCTGGGATGGACAATCGCGAAAGCCCGGGATTGAGGGGCTGCCGCACCCGAGCGTGAGCGAGGGGGAACCTCGATTTTTCGAGTGGTGCGGGCGGAGGCCGAAGGCCGACAACACGGTCGTAAAATCGCGGGTTGCGGCAGTCCCGCACGGGCGTAGCGTTCATCCCGTCAAGCGGGTCGCCCCCTGGTGGAGTCTCGATCGGTCACGCCTGGACAAAGTGTCTGCGCGACTACGGGCCGTCACCGGGCGAATGCCGATGGTTTGCGCCAGAACGCACGGCGACACGCGGCATGCTGGCACATGGTCTGATGGTCATGGACGCTCTGGGTCGGATGCGACCTGCGGTGTCGAGACTGACGGGTTCCCTCCTCGCGCCGATGGATGGCGAAAAGGGCCAGCCACAAGAAGAAAATGCGGACGGCACAGAGGTGGAGGACCGCGGCCGTGACGGCTCGATGGATGCGATAGCGCACGCGTGTCGATTGCCGGGCGATGCGCCGATCCTGTTGCCCGAGGCCAAGGCGCTCGTAGGCGCACTACCGGCGGGGCAGCCTTGGTGACGTGGCGCTGAAGAAGCGGTTGACCAGCATCCTCCACAGTCCGCGGTCGGACCGATCCGGGAGCGTCGTGCCGCGTTGAGCAATGATCCGGATTCGATCATGGATATTCTGCGGACGGGAAATCACCGAACAGACAAAGGACGAGGTCATTACCGGCCTGGGATTATTCGGCTGTGAGAGTCCGGTCAGGCGGGTCCTCACAGGTTTGCGGAACAGGAACTACGGCGCCGTCTAGCCCGAACCGGGCAAGGACTTACGGGTTGGTACAGGCGGATTGATGAAAGGCAGTCTGGCGCGAGGCCGCAACGTCATGCACAAGACATGTTCTGGCGGCATGCATAAGCGTCAGCAAAGGCAATCGCGCAAATCCCGGCAGGGAGGGAGGGCGCCAGATCATGAGTGACAAGGTGTCTGGGCGAGTGAAATGGAAAAGAATGGCGGTGCTCGCAGCCTTGGCGGCATCGTCGACGGCAGCGGCCAATACACCCGAGCGATCGTTCGGGGTCTGGTCGAACCCCAAGGGCAGCGTCCATGTGCGCGCCGAGCCTTGTGGTGACCGGATGTGCGGTATCGTGGTCTGGGCCAATGACAAGGCGAAGGCGGATGCCGCGCGTGGCGGATCGCCGCAGCTGGTCGGGGTGACCCTGTTCCGCGACTTCGAGCGCAGCCGGCCCGATGTGTGGCGGGGACGGGTGTTTGTCCCCGACATCGGGAAGACCTTCACGGGAACGATCAGCGTGATCGACGCCGCGCATCTCGAGGGCAAAGGATGCCTGCTTGGACGGATCGGATGCCGATCTCAGGTCTGGACCCGGATTGCCGATTGACGATCTATAACCCCACTGATGTAGAAGACCCGCATTCAGCTTTCTTCTGCAAGCCGCTCCTCAAGATGGTCGACAAGGAGCCAGGCATCGGCAAGGTCCAAGCTAAGCTGCTCGTCCGCCATTGACGTTTCGCGCACGAACCCGGGGTCGAAAGCCTCCCAATCAAGTGCCTCCAGAAAGGCTTCGCGCCGCTCGGAAAAGCGCACGAGGGTTGCGTGGCTGTGGCGGGCGCGGTCGAGACGAGCCGCAATCGTCAGGGGCATGAAGCATCTCCGATCAGGGTAGACAGAAAACAGGGCCCGCTTCGCCGGGGAGCGAAACGAGCCCTGTCACCCCGCGTCGGGGGCTCGGGACGCGGGATCAGGTGCGGGCGGTGCCCGTCACTCGACCGGTTCGGGAGTCCGCTGGCGGCGGCCGCCTTCCTGCGGTTCCTCGCCGAAACCATGCTCTGCCGACGACTGGCCGAGGCCGGCCTCGGCCCCTTGCGCGGGCGCGCCGGCGGTGTCGCCTTCACCGGGCAGCGGCGGCAGTGCGTCGTC
>NZ_BCUA01000002.1 GCF_001591045.1 Sphingopyxis granuli NBRC 100800
ATCCACGCCTTGCGATAGCCCGCGACATTGCCCATCCGCGTCGCCGGCGACCGGCCGCGCGCGCCATAGACGCGTTTGGGATTCTCGCCGCACGCCATCTTCAATCCATAGGGAGCGCCGGGGAATTTCATGCCCTGCGCCGTCACCGCGGGAACATTCCTGAGCGTCACGGAGCGCCCGCCGAACAGGTTCGCGGAGCCCGGAAGCACCATCAGCGTCGTCACCCCGCCGGCGCGCGCGAGACGGAATTTCGGGTCCTGCGGCCAGACCGAATGTTCGGCCCACACCTCCGCGGTGTTCGGTGCGACGGCTTCATTGCCGTCCTGATGCGACGGCGTGGCCGGCGAAGGATAGACGCCGAGATGCGAATGCGCGTCGATGATTCCCGGCGTCACCCATTTGCCGCGACCGTCGACGCGCGCATAGCCGTCGGGAACGGAAAGGTTCGCGCCCACCGCCTCGACCCGGCCGTCGCGCATCAGCAGCGTCGCATCGGCGATCTCGGCGCCCGTTCCGGTCAGCAGCGTCGCGCCGACGATGGCGGTCGGCGCCGCGGCGGCCGGCCGATAGGTGCTGGGAAAGGGTCCTTCGGCGGCCGGATCGGCGGCAATGGCGCCGCCGGCGGCAAGCGCGAGCGCGGCCCATAAGGCGCCGACGGCCCGTCCCCCCCTATATCGCAGACGTCGTCGCATTCTTCCCCCTCCCGACCAGCACGAGCGATGGCGCGCGCAAATCCGCCACTCGCTTTTTGGTGGTCGGATGATGGCGGATTCGTCGGCCCGAACCATCGTTCCGGGCAGGGTGAGCCGCTTCGCGAACAGGCGAGGCGCAGAAGAGGGGCACAGGATTTGTTGAGTGATGATCGTCTGGCACGCCGGGCAAGACCCCTGTCGACGCGCTTTCCGGCCCCGCATTTTCCATCCGAGTTCGACGAGGGGACGATCTTCTTCGATTCGGGTTTCGCCGCGCCGCAACTGCTGCCCGACCTGACGCCCTATGCGGAGACGGCCCTCGGCGCGCATCGCGAGGAGGTGCTGCAATATGCATCGGGCCGCGGCCAGCCCTATATGCGCGCGTGGCTGGCGGAGTGGATGAATGCCAACGGCTGCGACCTGACCGCCGACCATATCCTGGTCACCAACGGCGCGAAGCAGGGGATCGACCTCGTCTGCCGGCTGCTGCTCGACGAAGGCGACGCGATCGTGGTGACCGCGCCGACCTATTTCACCGCAGTGCCGATCTTCCGCAATTTCGGTGTCGAGTTCATCGAGGTCGGGCAGGATGCGGCGGGCCTCGACGTCGCGGCGCTTGCCGCCGAACTCGATCGCCGCGCCGCCGCCGGCCGGGCGTCGCCGAAGCTGATCTACAACGTCCCCGAATTCCACAATCCGACCGGCACGACGATGCCCGACGCGCGCCGCGCCGCGCTGGTCGCGCTCGCGGAGGAGCGCGGCATCGCGATCATCGAGGACAGCCCCTATCGCCGCGTGCGCTTCGAAGGCGCAGACCAGGCGCCGCTCAAGGCGCTCGACCGGTCGGGATCGATCTTTCACCTCGGCAGCTTTTCCAAGCTGGTCGCCCCCGGACTGCGCATCGGCTGGGTCGCCGCCGAGCCCGCGCTGATCGCGCGGATGATCGCGCTCAAATCGGAAGGCGGTTCTTCGCCGCTGATCCAGAGGATCATTCATGGCTTTGCGAGTTCCCCTGCCTTTCCCGCGCATATCGCGCGCGTGCAGGCGGCCTATCGGGAGCGCCGCGACGCCATGATGACGGCGCTGGCGCGCGAACTGCCCGCCGCCCGCGTCGCGGCGCCCGAAGGCGGCTATTATGTCTGGGTGACGCTGCCCGACGAGACCGACGGCGACCAGCTCGCGGCGCGCGCGGCCGAAGCGGGCGTGCACCTGATCGCCGGAAGCCGCTTCTTCGCGTCGCAAGGCGCGGGCGTCCCGCGCAATCACGTCCGGCTGGCCTACAGCTATGCCACGCCGACGCAGATCGAAGAGGGCGTGCGGCGACTGGGCGCCGTCTATCGATCGATGACATGCTGATGGCGGTATCCGCCTCGCCCCTGGTCGAGTTCCGCGGCGTCGAGAAACGCTATGCGGCCGGCGCCGCTGCCGCGGTGGCCGGGCTCGACCTGGCGGTCGAGCGCGGCGAATTCCTGACCCTGCTCGGCCCCTCGGGCTCGGGCAAGACGACGACGCTGATGATGCTCGCAGGGTTCGAGACGCCGAGCGAGGGCGACATATATCTCGATGGCCGCTCGCTGGCCGACCGGCCGCCGCACAAGCGCAACATGGGCGTCGTCTTTCAGAATTACGCATTGTTTCCGCACATGAGCGTCGCCGGGAATATCGCCTTTCCCCTGCGCGTCCGCGGCATTCGCGGCGCCGATGCGGCGGCGAAGGTCGAAGCGGCGCTGGCGCTGGTCCGGCTCGAAGGCCTTGGCGACCGACGGCCCGACGCATTGTCGGGCGGCCAGCGCCAGCGCGTCGCGCTGGCGCGCGCACTGGTCTTCGAACCCGACCTGGTGCTGATGGACGAACCGCTGGGCGCGCTCGATCGCCAGCTTCGCGAACATCTGCAGATCGAGATCAAGCGCATCCAGCGCGCGCTCGGCCTCACCATTCTCTATGTCACCCACGACCAGAGCGAGGCGCTGACGCTGTCCGACCGCATCGCGGTGTTCGCCGATGGACGGGTGCAGCAACTCGGCCCGCCCGATACGATATACGAACGGCCCGCCAATGCCTTCGTCGCCGGATTCATGGGCGAAAACAACCGCCTCGCCGCGACGGTGATCACGCAGCAGGGCGACCAGTGCGCGATCCGGCTGGCGGGCGGCCAGATCGTGCGGGCGACCGCGGCCGCCACCTTCACCCCCGGCACCGCCGTCGTCGCGGCGATCCGGCCCGAACATATCGAGATGGGCGAGCAGCCGCTCCCCTGTTGCAACGCGCTCGACGGACGCGTCGACCAGCTTGTCTATCACGGCGATCACCGTCGCATCCATGTCGGCCTCGACGGCGGCGGATCGCTGATCGCACGGGTTTCCGCCGACCGGGACGTGAAGCCGGGGGACCGGCTGGCGATCGGCTGGTGCACCGACCGCTGCTTCGTCTTTCCGGCGGCGGATGGCTCGAATCCGGGGGGAGAGGGATCATGACATTCCGGCTGAGAGCGCTCGGCGCGCTGGCACTGCTTACGCTCGGCGCCTGCGGATCGGGGTCCGACCTTCGCCCGCTGACCGTGGTCGGCTGGGGCGGCTCCTCGCAGGACGCGCACCGGCAGGCCTATTGGTCGTCCTTCTCGCAGGCGACCGGCATCCCGCTGCGCGAGGACAGCTGGCGCGGCGGCGTCGGCGTGATCCGCACCAAGGTGACCGGCGGCGACACGAGCTGGGACATCGTCCAGGTCGAGACCGAGGATCTGATCCTCGGCTGCGAGGAAGGCTTGTTCCAGCGGCTCGACTGGGCCGCGCTCGGCGGACGCGACGCCTTCCTGCCCGCGGCGGTGCACGACTGCGGCGTGGGCGCGATGCTGTGGTCCTATGTGATCGGCTATGACGGCGACCGCATCCGCGGGACCGGTCCGCAAAGCTGGGCCGATTTCTGGGACGTCAACCGCTTCCCCGGCAAGCGCGGCATGCGCAAGACCCCCAAATATTCGCTGGAGTTCGCGCTGATGGCGGACGGCGTGCCGCCCGACCAGGTCTATCCGACGCTCCGCACGCCGGCGGGGGTCGATCGCGCCTTCCGCAAGCTCGACGAAATCAAGCCGCATGTCGTCTGGTGGTCCTCGATCTCGCAGGTTCCCGACCTGCTGGGGTCGGGCGAAGTGGTGATGTCGGTGACCAGCCCCGGCCGGCTGGTCGTCGCCAACCGCACCGAAGGCCGCCATTTCAAGCTGAACTGGCACGGCAACATCTATGCCGTCGATTATTGGGTCATCCTGGCCAACAGCCCGCGCAAGGCCGAGGCCGCCCAGTTGCTGCGCTACATGACGCGGCCCGAAAGCCAGATGCGGCTGGCACGCTTCATCCCGACCGGCCTCACCAACATCGAGGCGAACCGCGAGGTCGGCCCGGAGTTGAAGCGCGATACGCCGAGCGACCCCGCGAACATGGTCGGCGCGCTCGAACTCAACGCCGATTTCTGGGTCGAGTACGGCGACCAGCTCACCCAGCGGTTCAACGCCTGGGTCGCGCGCTGATCCGCCGATGACGCGCCGCTGGTGGCCCTTTGCGCTCGTCGCGCCGCTGCTGATCTTCCTGATCGCCAGCTTCATCGCGCCGGTGATGCTGATGCTGTCGCGTGCGGTGATCGACCGCGATCTCGAACGCGCCTGGCCCGAAAGCGCGGCGGCGCTGCGCGCATGGGACGGCGACGGACTGCCGCCCGACGAGCTCGCGCGCACGGTGGCGCACGAAACGCTGGCGACGCATCGGGCGGGCACGCTCAACCGCGTGGCCAATCGGCTGAACTACGACATGGTCGGTTCGCGGAGCCTGCTCTATGCCACCGCCGACCGGCTCGCGGCCGGCGCGCCCGGCGATACGGTCGCCGATCTCGCGCGGATCGACCCGCGCTGGGGGCAGCCCGCCATATGGTCGGTGATGCGCCATGCAGACGGACCGCTGACCAACTATTATCTGCTCGCCGCGCTCGACCGGCGGCTCGACGCCGAAGGCCGCATCGTCGGCGTTCCGCGCGAGCAAGCGGTGTTCGGCGACATCTTCCTGCGCACCTTCAAGATCAGCGCGGTCGTCGCCCTGCTGTGCACGTTGCTCGGCTATCCGGTCGCCTATCTGCTCGCTTCGCTGCCCGCGCGGACCGCCAACCCGCTGCTGATCCTGGTGCTGCTGCCTTTCTGGACGTCGGCGCTGGTGCGCACGGCGGCGTGGGCGGTGCTGCTCCAGACCAACGGCGTCGTGAACGGCGCCCTCCAGACGATCGGGCTGATCGACGCGCCGATCCAGCTCATCTACAACCGCCTCGGCGTCTATATCGCGATGACGCACGTGCTGCTGCCCTTCTTCATCCTGCCGCTCTACAGCGTGATGAAGGGGATTGCGCCGACGGCGATGCGCGCCGCAAGCTCGCTCGGCGCCTCGCCGATGCTCGCGTTCCGGAAAGTCTATCTGCCGCAGACGCTGCCGGGCGTCGCCGCGGGCGCGATCATCGTCTTCACCCTGGCGCTCGGCTATTATGTGACGCCCGCGCTGATGGGCGGCGGCGCCGACCAGATGATCAGCGCCTCGATCGCCTTCTATACCAACCAGTCGCTCAACTGGGGCATGGCCGCGGCGCTCAGCCTGCTGCTGGTGCTGCCGCTGCTGCTGATGCTGTTCGCGGGACGGACGATGGTCCGCACGGTGCCGGCATGATCGCCGTCCGCTCGCGATCCGGGCGGCTCGGCCGGGCGGCGCTGATCGCCTTCTGCGCGCTGGTGTTCGCCTTTCTGGTGCTGCCGATCCTCGCGGTCGTTCCGCTTTCGCTCAATCCCGGCGGCTTCCTCGTCTTTCCCGAAGGCGGGCTGTCGCTGCGCTGGTACCGCACGCTCGCCGATTCGCCACAATGGACGCACGCCTTCGGCAACAGCTTCAAGATCGCGGTGGCGACGACGGCGATCGCGACGCCGCTCGGGACGCTGGCGGCGATCGGCCTTTCGCACATGCGCTCGCGCGCCAAGCCGGTCATCGTCGCGCTGATCAGCGCGCCGCTGGTCATGCCGATCGTCGTCGTCGCGGTCGCCTTCTATTTCCTGTTCGCGCCGCTGGGTCTCGTCAACGGGCCGGTGGGGCTGGTGATCGCGCACAGCGCGCTGGCGCTGCCGTTCGTGGTGATCGTCGTCCATGCCTCGCTGAGCGGCCTCGACCCGGACCTGCTGCGCGCCGCGGCCAGCCTCGGCGCGCCGCCGCTGACCCAGCTCGTCCGCGTCCTCGCGCCGCTCGCCGCGCCGGGGATCGCCGCGGGCGCGGTCTTCGCCTTCATGACCTCGTTCGACGAGACGACGGTGGCACTGTTCATCGCCGGTCCGGAGCAGCGCACGCTGCCGATCCAGATGTTCGAGGGGGTGCGCGAACAGATCAGTCCCGCCATCGCCGCCGCGGCGACGCTGCTGATCGTCGCGTCGACCCTGCTGCTGGGGACCGCCGAACTGCTGCGCCGGCGCGGCGAGCGGCTGCGGACGGGCTCAGCGGCCCCAGACGTCGGCGCATAATCGCGCGAAATTGGCGCCGAGCAGCTTTTCGATGCGCCGCGCCGGCCAGCCGCGCGCCGACAGATCGTCGGCCAGCGTCAGGAAGCGCGTCGGCGCGTTATAGTCGGGAACGAGGTTGAAGACGTCGGGCGCCTCGCCCGGCGCCGCCACCCCCGCCGCCTTGCGCTCCTCATAGAAGCGCCGCTGGTTCTCGGCATAGCCGGCGGTCAGTTCGACCGCCCCGATGCCGCCATCGGTGCCGAGCGCGACATGATCCTCGCCCGCGACCTTCACCGCATGTTCGATATGCCGGATCACGTCGTCGGCGCGCGGCTGCCCGCTCGCCCGCAGGAAGGGCATGAAATAGATGCCCGCGACCCCGCCGCGATCGGCCAGCGCGCGCAGCTCGGCATCGGCGGTGTTGCGCGGCACATCGACGAGCGCGCGGCAGCCGGTGTGGCTGATCGCGATCGGCGCGCTCGACGCCGCGATCGCCTCTGCGATCGTGCGCTGCGATGCGTGGCTGGCATCGACCATCATCCGCCGCGCGTTGAGCCCGGCGACGACCTCGCGCCCGAAATCGCTGAGGCCGGCGTTTCCGGGCTCGAGACAGCCGTCGCCGACCAGGTTGCGCTTGTTGTAGGTGAGCTGCACGATGCGGACGCCGAGCAGGTCGAACAGGTCGAGCCGGCCCGCGTCGGTTTCGAGCGGCACCGTATCCTGGAACCCGAAGATCACCCCCAGCCGGCCGCTGTCCTGCGCGGCGCGCAGGTCGGTCGCGGCGCGGATGTGGAGCAGCCGGTCGGGAAAAGCCCGAACGAAGCGTCCGTAGCGGGCGATGCGCCGCAGCGTTTCCTCGAAACGCCCCGCGGTGTTCCCCGCCGCACCGACCGTCTGGTGGATCGCCGTCAGCCCCGACGCGCGATAGGCGGCCAGTTGCGACGCGACCGCCGGCCCCTCGGGATCGAGCGGGCCGAGCGAGGACAGGCCGTCGATGACCATGGCGCGGTCGTATCGACCGCGCCCGAACCCGGTCGCCCCGGCGCGGGCGGAGACGGCGAGCGCGGCTGTGCCGCCCAGCACCGCGCGCCGCGAGATTTTCATGTGTGGAGCGCCGTGTCGAATTCGCGCGCCGCATCGGCACCCGCGATCTCGGTCAGGTGGTGCAGAAAGACCGCCGTCGTGTGCACCGGCTCCTTCGCCATCGCGATCATCAGCCGGTCCATCGCCGCGCGCCCGATCCGATGCTCCAGATCGACCAGCAGCAGCGGCCCCTTGCCGTAGAGCTGGACCCGGTCGGGCCGGCCGTGCCCCATGACCGGACCGGCCTTCGTCGTCGCCTCGCGCTTGGCCGCGATGTTCTTCGCCAGTTCCTCCGGCCCGAAAGCCTGTTCGACATAGCGCATCGACATATATTCGGCCGCCGATTCAACGAGCCAGAAATCATCGGTCAGCGGGCTCGCGAGCATCCACCAGGCATGCGCGATCTCGTGCGCGACATGGCGGCCGGGTCCGACCTCCGAATCCTCCGGGCTGCCCGCGCGGCCTTCGGTCACGACCGTATAGGCCGTGCGCGCATAGCCCATCGACCGCTCGCGCCACACCTGCGCCATCCGCACCTTGCGGGGCAAGGGACCGAACATCGCCTCGAAATAGCGCGCGGCGGCCTCGCTATGCTTGATATATTGCCGCGAGCGCCACGCCGACAGGTCGCGCGAATAGAATTCGACGCCGTGCGCCTCGGCACGCTCCAGCCCGCGCATCGCGACGAGCGGCAGGTCGATGTCGAGGAAATCCCGCCTGATCCGCACGCCATCGGGGGTCCGCGTGACGTCGCCCTGCGCGACGACGACCAGATCGGGCGCGAGCCCGTCGATCGTCGCATCGACGGTGAAGCGCGTCTGGATGTCGGCGCCGACCGGATACCACATATGATCGAGGAACAGCTCATAGCCTTCGGGCCGCAGCGGCTTGTTGCCGCTGTCATGCTCGGTGTCGATCGGCCCGGCATAGCGGAAATGCAGCTTGACGGGTTCGGCGTGCGGATCGGCGAAACGGAAGACGTACCGGTTCAGCGCGGGCATCGGCGAATCGGCCGGCTCGACCGTCATCGTCACGCCGTGCGGCAGCGCCGTCGGCTGCATCGCGAAACGCTGCGAGAGCAGAAAGGCCTTTTCGGCCTCCCCTTCGCTGAGCGTGATCGTGACATCCGCGTCGAGCCGGCCTTCGGGGTCGAAATGCGCCGCGACGTCATAGTGCGGCGGCGCGGCAAGCGCGGTGCCGCCGCACAGGCAGGCGGCGGCGAAAGCGAAAATCATCCTCATGCCGCGGCTCCTCCATCGGCGATCCAATTGTCTATTCTTTCCTCGAGCAGCGGCAGCGGCAGCGGACCGGCGCCGAGCGCGACATCGTGGAAGCGGCGAAGGTCGAAGCGGTCGCCGAGCTTTTCGCGCGCCCGCGCGCGCAGCGCGACGATCGTCTGCATGCCGATGTAATAGGCGGTCGCCTGACCGGGCAGGACGATATAGCGGTCGATCTCGCGCTGGTTGTCGTAATGGCTCGACGGCATGTTCGCATCGAGCCACGCGACCGCCTGCTCGCGGGTCCATCGCATCGCATGGATTCCGGTGTCGACGACGAGGCGGCAGGCGCGCATCAGCGACAGCGAAAGGCGGCCGAAATCCGAATAGGGATCGGCATAGAGCCCCATTTCCTTGGGCAGCAGTTCCGAATAGAGGCCCCAGCCCTCGCTGAACGCCGCGATGCTGGCGAAACGGCGGAATTTCGGAATCCCCTCCATCTCGTGCGCGATGCAGGTTTCGATATGATGGCCGGGGATCGCCTCGTGATAGAGCGTCGCGGCCAGCTGGTAGCGCGGCTGCGCCTGCATGTCGGCGAGATTGATGTAGAAGATGCCGGGCGCCGAGCCGTCCTGCGGCGGGTTGCGATAATGCGCCTTGGGCGCCGACTTCTCGCGCCACGCCTCGATCGCGCGCACCTCGACCGGCGCTTTCGGCAGATGGCCGAACAATTCGCCCTGCCGCGCGCGAATCTCGTCGAGCAGCGCATTGGCCTCGGCCAGATAGGCGGCGCGGCCGGCATCGCTGTCGGGGTGATAGAAGCGCGGGTCGGTGCGCATGAAGGCGAAGAAGGCCTGAAGATCGCCGTCGAAACCCGTCCGCCGCATGATCGCGCGCATCGCATCGTGGATCGCCGCCACCTCGCGCAATCCGAGCGCGTGTACCTCGGCCGCCTTTCGCGGCAGCGTGGTATAGGATTCGAGCTGCGCCCCGTAATAGGCCTCGCCGTCGGGAAGCTTCCACACGCCGTCGACGCCGTCGGCCTGCGCCTCGGCCGCGCGCAGGTGCGCGACCAGCGCTCCATAGCCGGCGGCGAAGCCCCCCGTCAGCGCCGCGGTGCCGCGCGCGAGAAGGTCGGCGCGATCGGCATCGGAAAGGTCGGCGGCGGCGAGCTTGGTCTTGAAGTCGGCGAGGATCGGGCTGTCGCCCTCTCCCTCGAACGGCGCCCCCTTCAGCAGATTGACGCAAGGTTCGATCACCAGCCCATAAACGAAGCGCGGCGGCCGGATGCCGCGCGCCTCCTGCGCCCGAAGCCGCGCGACCGCCTGCGCCATCAGCGGTTCGACGCCGGCCAGCCGCTTGATATAGGCCTCCGCATCGACGCGGGTGGCGATCGGATGGCTGTTGGTGAGCGTGCTCGGCACGCGCGTGTGCACGCCGCCCATCTGGGTCATCACATAATCATGATGCCGCCATTTGAAATCGCGCAGCGCGCGTTCGGACTGGAGCGCGAACATGCGATGGCTGAGCCGGGCCTGCGGCGACAGTTTCGCGACGTCGAACCCCTGCAATTCGGCATGATCGCGCTCGCGCAGCCGGTAGTCCTCCAGCTCGCGCGCCTCGCTGATGTCGTCCCACTTGTCCTGGTCGCGGCGGATGCCGAGCGCCGACTGGCGCGTCGGGCTGCGATCGAGCGAGCGCTGGAAGATGCGTTCGAAAAAGGCGTCGAGCCGCGCGTCCTCTCCGGTCTCGATCGCAAACGCCGGCGGCGCGATCAGCGCGGCCCCCGCAAGCGCCGCCGATCCGATGAAATGGCGTCGGTCGATGCTGCCGTTGCTCATGCGGTTCCTCCCCCCTTGGCTATCCAGGCGTCGATATGGGCTTCGAGCAGCGGCAACGGCAGCGGGCCGCTGCCGAGCACGCCGTCGTTGAAACGGCGGAGGTCGAACCGGTCGCCGAGCCGGGCCCGCGCGCGGTCGCGCAGCTCGACGAGCTTGAGCTTCCCCATTTCATAGGCGCAGGCCTGGCCCGGGGTGACGATATAGCGCTGGATCGCGGTGACATTGTCGGCGTGGTTCGCCGGGGTGTTCTGGTCCAGCCAGGCGACCGCCCGCTCCCGGCTCCAGCGCAGCGCATGGACGCCGGTGTCGGTGACGAGGCGCCCCGCGCGCATCAATTCCATCGAGAGCCGGCCGAATTCCTGCCACGGATCGTCGTAAAGCCCCATCTCGACCGGCAGCTGTTCGGCGAACAGCGCCCAGCCCTCGCTGAACGCGGTATAGCCGCCGAAGGCCCGGAATCGGGGCAGGCCGGTCAGCGCCCGCGTCACCGCCTTTTCAAGATGATGGCCCGGCACCCCTTCGTGATAGGAGAGCGCCGACAGTTCGTAGATCGGCAGATTCCGCATGTCGCGCGTGTTGACATAGAGGATGCCGGGGCGCGTGCCGTCGGCCGAAGGCGCGAAATAGCCGGCGGTGCCGGCCGACGCTTCGAGCCAGGGTTCGACCGGCTTCACCACCACCTCCGCGCTCGGCACATGGTTGGTGAGTTCGCCGAGCCGCGCGGTCACCGCCGCGATCTTCGCGCGCATCGCGTCGAGATAGGCCGCCTTCCCCTGCGGCGTATCCGGATAATAGAAGCGCGGATCGGTGCGCACATGCTCGAACAACTCGGCGAGCGTGCCCGAAAAACCCGCGCGCTTCGCCACGGCCCGCATCTCGGCATGGAGCCGCGCGGTCTCTTCGAGCCCGATCCGGTGCACCTCCGCCGGCGACAGGGACAGCGTCGTGTTCCACCGCAGTTGAGCCGCATAATAGGCATCGCCGTCGGGCAGCCGCCAGACGCCGTCGTTGCAGCCTTCCCCGCAGGGGATGCTGCGCAGGCAGGCGATCAGGTGGCGGAAACCCGGACCGAATCCTTCCAGCAAGCCAGCCTCGGCTGCGCGCAGCAACCCCGACTTTTCGGCATCGGACAGCGCCAGCTTCGCGATCTTGCCGCGGAAATCGGCCAGCATCGGGCTGTCGGGCGCCCCGGGCTGAAACGGCGCGCCGCTGATCAGCTTCTCGCAATTGCCGATGACGAGCGGGATGGAAAAGGCGGGAGGGGCGACGCCGTTCGCCGCCTGCCGTTCCAGACCCGCGACGACGGCCGCCAGATAGGGGGCCACGGCGTGCAGCCGCGCGACATACGCCTCGGCATCGGCGCGATCCGCGATCGCATGGTTGTTGATCAGCGTCTGCGGAATGTCGCGCTGCGGCCCGCGCATCTGGCACACCGGATAGTGATGGCCGCGCCAGCGATGGCGCTCGATCGCCTCTTCGGCATCATAAGCGAAAAGATCGTAGCTGAGCCGAGCCTGCGGCGTCAGCGCGCGGCGATCGAAGCGGCGAAGCGCGGCGAGATCGCCCCGCGCCAGCCGGACATCCTCGTCCGCGCGGCGCTGGCTAACGTCGGGCCACCCCGCCTGCCCGCCCTTGACGCCCATCGCCGATTGCGCGGACGGGCTGCGGGCGAGATCGCGCTGGAACACCGATTCGAAAAAGGCGTTCAGCCGCGCATCCTCGTCTCCGCCGGCCGCCCAGGCCGGCGCCGCCGCAACGAGCGCGCCGGCGGCGAGCAATTCGCGCCGGCTGAGGCAAGCCCCCGTCACCGGCCGATCGGAAAATCGCCCAACGGGGAGATTTCCGCCTCTTTCCCCGGCGCATTCTTCACATGCGCGTCGAGGAATTCGAGGATGGCGCGATAGGCGGCGATCTGGTTCGCCTTCTTGCGAAAGCCATGCCCCTCGTCGGGAAAGACGATATAGTCGACGGGCACGCCGTTCGCCTTGACCTTTGCGACGATGTCCTCGGATTCGACCGGCAGCACCCGCGGGTCGTTCGCCCCCTGGAGCACGAGCAGCGGTTTGCGGATCGCGTCCGCGTGGAACACCGGCGAAATCCTGCGCAGATAGTCCGCATCCTTTTCGGGATCGCCGACCTCGGTAAACAGCAGCCGGCGCAGGTCCTCCCACCAGCTCGGCGTGTTGGCGAGCAGGCGCGGCCAGTTCGACACGCCATAGATGTCGACCCCCGCGGCGAAGGCATCGGGCCGGAAAGCCAGCCCGGCCAGCGTCATATAGCCGCCGTAGCTCTGGCCCTGGATCGCGATCTTGTCGGGATCGACGAAGCCGGTGTCGACGAGCATCCGCTTCGCCGCGACCACGTCGTCAAGGTCGGCGTCGCCGTGGCGGCGGTCGTCGAGGTGATAGAAGGTGCGGCCCGACCCGCTGCTGCCGCGATTGTTGATCTCGAACACCACATAGCCGTGGTTGGCGAGATATTGCGGCAAGGGGCGATAGCCGACGCGGCTTTCGTCGCCGGGGCCGCCGTGGACATGGATCACCGCGGGCCGCCGTTCGCCGGCGCGCGCATCCTTCGGCACATAGAGGATGCCCGGCACCGCCAGCCCGTCATAGGATGCAAAGCGCACGACCTTTCCGGGCACGAGGTCTTCGGGTGCGACGCCGGGGGCACGCGCGTCGAGCAAGGGCGTGCGCCTGCCGCTGGAGAGATCGAGAAGCGATATCTCCCCCGGCGTCGAGCCGTTCGAGGCGCTGATCAGCGCCTTTCGGGCATGGTTGGCGAGCAGCAGCGCGGTGCTCGCATCGGGCGTCCCGACGTCGAGCGTGATCGGACGGAAATCGCGCGCATCGAACAGGTAGGGGCGCGAGCGCGCATCCTCGTTGACCGAGACGATCAGCGTCCGCCCGTCGCGCGACAGCGCCGCGCCCTCGACGTCCCAGTCGGGCTTGAAGACGGTGACGCGCTCGCCGGTCGCCAGGTCCCGCCGCACCAGAAAGGCAAATTCGCCGCCATCGTCGGTGGTGTAGAAAAGCTGCGCGCCCTCGCTTGCAAAGACCTGCGGCTCGCAGGCCACCGGTTGGCCCTCGGGGGTGAGCTGGATCAGCTTCGCGGCGGTCCGGTCATAGACATAGCAATGCCGCGTCGCATTATCGACGATCCGGCTGAGCGCGACATAGCGCCGGTCGGGGCTGACCGCGCGCACCTGATAGGCCTTGTCGTTCTCGAACAGCCGGGTCTTTTCATAACCGTCGGCCTGAATCTCGTAGAGGTCGAAGAAGCGCGGGTCGCGTTCGTTCGTCTGGACGAAGAAGGAGCGGCCATCGTGCGCCCAGTCGACGAAGCGGGCGACGTGCCGGTCGCCGGGCGTCACGTCGCGCGCCGTTCCGTCGCGTTCGCGGACATAGATATGCGCGAGTTCGTTGCCGCCCTGATCGCTCGAGAAAAGAACGCGCTCGTCGTGCGGGAAATAGCCGATCGCGCGGATCGTTTCGCCGGTCGACCGGGTCAGCGGCACCGCCTTCCCGCCCGCCGACGGCATGACGTAGATATTGGCGATGCCGGTGCGGTTGCTGGTGAAGATCAGCTTGCTGTCATCGGGCGACCAGGACAGGCCGCCGATCGAATCGGAGTCCATCAACTGCTCGATCGTGTAGCGCTTCGGGCCGTCGTCCGCGAAAGCCGGAACGGCGAGGCAGGCGAGCGCGATGCCGAGCAGATATCTGGTCATGTTCGTTCCCTGGAATCGGCGAAGAACGGGGGCGGGACAAACGGTCCCGCCCCGGCTCCTCCCATCAGAAGTTGGCCGTCGCACGCAGCGTGTAGGTCCGCCCGATCGGGTCGTAGACGCCGAACTGGCGCGATACCTCGCCGGCAAAGGGAACCGCCTGATCGAACAGGTTCCGCACGCCGAACTGCAGGCGGAAATTGTCGTTGATGCGAGCCCCGAGCGTCGCATTGACGATCGTCGAAGACGGATAATAGAGGATCGGAGTATCCTCGATCGTCGCGGTATGGTCGGCGATCGTCTTCTGCGACCAGACGACCTGGAAATCGAGGTCGAACGGATCGAAACCATAGCCGATGCGGCCGTTGATCCGCCATTTGGGCGTGCCCACCGTGCCCTTCACGTCGATGATCGGCGAACCCGACGAGACCTGCGTCGTGAATTTGGTGACGCGGAAGGCGCTGAGGCCCAGCCGCAGCGCGCCCGGCTCACCGCCCGACGCGATGTTCGGCACCCCGATGCGATAGTCGAGCTGGCCGAGGATGCCCGCGAACTTCTGCGACGAGGTATTGTAATAGGATTCGGCGTAGCCGTTGGCGATATCGCCCGCGATCCGCGCCGCCCCCGGCTGCGCCGCCGCTTCCGCCGCGGTCAGGCGGCTGAAGGCGTTGCACGCGTCCTCGTTCGGATAATTGGGGCTGTCGTAGCAGGCCGCCTGCGCGGTCACGAGCGTGAAGCGGCTGATCGCGTCATGAAGATCGATATTGTTGTAATCGACCGCGAAACGAAGGCCGGGCACTGCCTGCGGCTGATAGACCATGCCGATCGACCAGCTGTTCGCCCGCTCGTTCCGAAGATCGAGATTGCCCGACACGATCCCCGCCGGCGACGCACCGCTGGTCGTCGGGTTGAAGGCGTTGGGAGCCGGGCCGCCGACCGCGGCAAGCGCGGCGGTGCAATTGGCGAGGCGCACGGTGGGATTCGGTCCCGAATTGACGCGGCTCGCCGCGCAGACGTCGGCCGCGTTGCGCAGCACGCTCGCCCCCGGCAGGGCGAGTTCGACGATCGAAGGCGCCCGGATCGCGCGGGTATAGACACCGCGGAAGGTCAGCCCCTCGATGAAGCTCGGCTGCAAACGGCCGCCTGCCGACCAGGTGAGGTCGCCGCCCGCCGTCGAGTGATCGACGTAGCGCAGCGCGCCTTCGAACTGGAGCGCGCGAACGAGCGGCAGGCCCATCTCTTCGTCGATCAGCGGAACGATCGTCTCGCCATAGACTTCGTCGGTATTGAAGCTGAACGGCGGCGTTTCGGCAAAGGCGGCCGATCCGCCGAGCAGGCTGATGCCGCCCTTCAATATGGCGTCGGGCACGAAGCTGCCATATTCGCGGCGATGCTCGTAGCCGATGTTGAAGGCGATCGGGTCGGCGATCCCGAACGGCAGGCGGCCGTCGAGGTTGGCGGTGATCGTCTGCAGCGAGTTGATGCTGATGCCGACGCCGCGATCGACGACATATTCGGCGGCTTCGTCGGAGAATCGATTTTCGCCGAAGATATTGAGCGGAACGCAGCTTCCGCCCGACCGGCAGACCGGAGCGCCGGGCGTGCCGACGACGTCGATCGCCTGCAGGAAGCGCGTCAGATTGACCTGATTGAATTCGGATTCGTTGCGGCTGCGACCGTAGTTGTACGAAAGATCCCAGTTCCACTTTTCGCCGCTGACGTCGAAATCGCCGCGGAAGCCGGCGACGATCCGATAGACGTCGAGCTTGGTGCGTCCGGGCGCCCGATCGGCGATGTCGTTCATGTTGCGGTTGAGCTTGAAGTTCGTGACGCCGTTGGCGACGAGGATGTCGCGCGCCTGGGCGCTGAGGAACGGGTTGTCGATGCTCATCGTCAACACCGGCCCGCCCAGGATGTTCGGCGCCGCGAACTGGAACAGGTCGCTGAGCTTGGTGCCGCTGGTGTGCGCGTAGGACCCTTCAACGAAGAAGGTAACGTTGTCGGTCAGGTCGTAATGACCGGTCGCATTGAACAGATACCGCTCGTTCGGCGTCAGCAGGCTGAAATGCTTCGCGGGATCGAGCCCGTCGCCGCCGTCGCGCATGATCGCATAGGGACCCGAACTCGACCCGAAGAAGCTGGCGCCGAGGTTGAACGGAACGAGATCGCCGTTCGGACCGAATTGCAGCGGATTGCCCGCAGCGTCGCGAATATAGCTGCCCGTTCCCGGCGCGATGTCGCCGGCCAGATAGGGCAGCCCGCCCTCGGTCAGCGCGGCGTAGCGCAGATCGCCCACGACGAGCTGCGCGGGAATGCCGTCGGTGCGATCGACATTGCCCGACGGGCTGAGGTAGCGGAACTTGTACCGCGAGGCGAGGACCATGCCTTCCTGGCGCACATATTCGGCGCCGAGGACGATGTTGCCGCGGCCGCCCGCGAAATTCTTGCCGAACAGCGCGCGCACCGCCTGGTTCGCGGCGTCGCCGCGGTCGCTGAGGCTTGCCTGCCCGGTCAGTTCCAGCCCGTCGTAATTGTCCTTGAGGATGATGTTCACGGTGCCCGCGATCGCATCCGAGCCATAGACCGGCGCCCCGCCGATCGCGACCGTTTCGATCCGGTCGATCAGGCCGACGGGAATCAGGTTGAGGTCGACCTGCGACCCCGGCGAGGTCGCCGCGCCGCTGCCCGACACGGTGTTCGACGACACGAAGCGCCGGCCGTTGACCAGCGTCAGCGTGCGCTGCGAGCCGAGGCCGAGGAAATTGGAATAGCTCTGCGCGACGCCGAGATTGGCCTGCGCGGCCCCGATCTGGCTGTTCGCGGCGGGCGCGAAGCCCGGCGTATCCTGCAGCGCTTCGATCGCGTTGGTATAGGCGCGCTTTTCGATCTGTTCGCGATCGGTCACGGTCGCCGATTGCAGCGTATCGAAACCCGCGCGCTTGATGCGCGATCCGGTCACGATGATGTCCTCGCCCACCAGTTCGGTCCCGGGTTCGGCCGCGGCCCGGCCGGCGCGGCGGATCACCACCACCCCGTCGCGATTCTGGAAGACCTCGACCCCCTTGCCCGCGAGCATGCGGCGCAGCGCCTCGACCGGCGTATAGCTGCCGTCGATACCGTTGGTCCGAACCCCCGCCAGATCGGAGTCGGGTATCATCACCTGCACGCCCGACTGGACGGCGAGCCGCTGCACCGCCGTCGCGGCGTCGCCGGACGGGATGGCATAGCGCTGCCGTTCCTGTGCCGCGGCGGGCGCCGTCCAGCATATCGCCGCAGCCACGCCGGCCATCAGCACCGCATGTGTATGGATTCGGTCCGGTGTCCCCCAGATCATCATTCTGCCCTCCCTAATGCCCCGAAGCAAAGTGACGCTTCCAAAGGCGAACGAGGGACGGCACGCGGAAATCCGCTATCAGTGCGAAGGAGAATTCTGCTGGCGCACCAGCACCAGCTCGTTGCCGCGGCGAATCACCTCGCCATTGAAGGCGCTGGCGGCGGCACCGGCAAAGGCCCGCGCGTCCCCCAGCTTGAAAACGCCCATGAATTCGGCCCGCGCCAGCGTCGGGTCGTCGATCGTCACGCGCAGGTCGGAATAGCGGTTGACCTCCGCCGCCGCGTCGCCGAGCTGCTGCCCGTTGAAGACGAGAAGCCCCTTGCGCCAGGCGATGCGCCGTTCGACATCGGCGGCGTCGAGCACCTCCTTGCGCGGGCCGGTGGCGGCGGCGACGAACTGTTCGTTGCGGCGGATATAGCGCGGCGCGGCCGACCCGCTCGCCGTGCCTCCGACCGCGACGACGCCTTCTTCCACCGTCACCTCGACCCCGCCCGTGCCGATCCCGACGACGAATTCGGTGCCGACCGCACGGACGTCCAGCCCCTCGGCACGGACCACGAACGGCCGCTTGCTGTTGTGGGCGACCTCGAACGACGCCTCGCCGCGCCGCAGGATCACCTGCCGGACCTTGTCGTCGTAGCGGATCTGCACCGCGGAATCGCCATTGAGGGTGACGGTGGAGCCGTCTTCGAGCACCATGTGGCGAACCTCGCTGCGCCCCGTCTCGACGCGGCCGGCGAGATGGTCGTAGGCGGTAGCGCCGCCGAGCACCACGAGCGCGAGCGAAGCCGCCATGGCGAAGGGCCGCCAGTTCCGCGCCCGCGCGGGCGGCACGGCGCGGCGTGCGCCGCCCTCCAGCGCCACCGCCCGGTCGATGTCGAGCCACAGCGCCTGCGCGCGCACATAGGCGCCAAGATGGCGGCTGTCCGCCGTCAGCCAGGCATCGAGTTCCCGCTGTTCCCGGTCGTCGAGCGCACGCTCGGCCGACCGCACCGCCCAGGCGGCCGCCCGGGCGTCGATGTCAGCCCCATTTCCAGAACCTGCGCTCACGCCTTCTTCCATCCTCCGCGCCCGCGGGCGCCTGTTTCATCGCCTCGGAGACCAGCCGCAGCGCCTTGGCGAGATGCTTCTCGACCGTGCTCTCGGCGATCCCCATATGCTCGGCGATCTGACGCTGCGAGAAGTCCTGAAACTTCTTCAGCTCGAAAGCCTCGCGGCATTTGGGCGGCAGCGTCTGCAATATTCCGTGCAGGCGCGCCAGTTCTTCCTGTCCACTCAGGCGCCTGTCGACGCTCATTTCCTCATCGATGATGTTCAGGGCATCCAAATCCGCCACCAGATCGATCGCCACGATGCGCGACCGGCGGATATGCTCGCCGACGATATGCCGCGCGGTGACGAACAGATAGGCGCGCGCGTTGCGGATCGAATCGGAATCGGCGGTCCACAGCCGGGCATAAGCCTCCTGCACCACCTCGTCGACGTCGCACGAGCCCAGACCGCGCAGGCGGCCGACAAGCCATTTGCGCAGATCGGGTTCGTGCGGCAGCACCTCCCGCGCGAACCAGCGAAGTCGAGCCTGATGATCCATCGCCGCGATGGCATCAGCATTCACCGCCCGGGTCAAGGGAAAATGACAATATCATGACTTATTTGTTGGAATTACAAATGCTTGTATCGCGCACGGCGAAGGGCCGGGCGGCGGGTGCCCGGCCGTGCTGCAGCGCCGCGTCGCCGGCGATCAGCTGATCCGCTTCACCACCTTCCCCGTCGCGTCGAGGAATTCGATGCTGGGTTCCCCCGATGCACCGACCCGCAGCAGCAGGCGCGGCCTGCCGCTCTTGTCGGCGAGTTTCACGATCGCATCATCGGATGTCTTGCCGACGAACAGCCGTTCGGCGGCCGTGCCCTTCGCCGTCGCATAGGCGCGCATCTCTTCGCGGATGCGGTCGCGGGCGGCCTGGTCGGGCGCCGTCGCGGCACGCTCGCTCATCTCCATCAGCGGCTTGATCGGCCAGTCGGGCCGGTCCCAGACGCGCAGGCCGGCGGCGCGCTGGCCGTTCGCCTCGCTATACTGGATGCCGACGGTCTGGTCCTGCTTGTACTGGTCGAACATCAACGATGCGCTGGCGCGGCGGTGCTCGCCCACGGTCTTGCTGTCGAAGGTCAGCCCGCCGACCTCGTCGCCTTCGTCGTTGAAGAAGAGCATGCCGCCCGTATCGCGGCTGTGGTGCTTATATTCCTTGCCCTCCATGAACAGGCCGGGAAAGCGTTCCGAATTGGCGAGTACCAGCCGATATTTGCCGTCGGGTTCGACGATGTTGATCCGCTTGACGCTGATCTCGTCAAAGCTGCTCTTCGCCGGCCCGGCGTCGGCCATCACCATCGCGGCGGGCGTCGCGGCGCCCGCTGCGAAGCCCGCCGCGATCAGCATCATCTGCCCCATGCGCTTCCCGGTCATCGTCCATTCCCCTCTTCAATAATTCCACGTATCGACCGGCGCGCCCGCGGGGGCCGCGCTGCGGTCATGGTCGGCGACCTCGCGGACGACGCCCGCCCAATCGGTGTGGTGCCAGTTGTGCCCCTTCTTGGGCCGGCCATATTCGAAGCGGATCGGATAATCCGGGCCCGCCACCTCGGCGACCATGTCCTGAAAGCGGTAGACCGCGAGATTGAGGTAGAAATCGTCCATCTCGCCGGCAAAGAAGTTCAGCTTTCCGCGCAGCTTCGGTCCCAGCGTCGCCCAATTGTCGCGCGCATAGCCCGACAGGTCGAAGCCGTGCTCGCGCATGTAGCGGACGACCTCCTTGTTGATGGCGCCGGTCTTCTTGTCATAGAGCAGCACCGGATAGCCGTCGGCGCCGACCGGTCCGTGCGTCGTCTGCCAGATGTCGAGCTGATAATAGGACCGTCCCTTCGACCCCATCATCGCCTCGAACGCGGCGAGGGTGCGCAGGTCCATCAGCGGCATCCCCTCGCGGCTGCGGCGGAAGGGCTTTTCCTTCGTGATCCAGTCGTTGATCTGCAAGGTGAACATATTGTCCTCCTTGTAGATGTCGGTGAGCTGGTAGCGGGTGAAGTCGATCGGATCGGGATTGAACACCCACGCGCCGCCGAACAGGTCGGGGTAATGGAGTTGCAGAGCCAGCGCCTCCCAGCCCCCGGTCGACGCCCCTTCGACGATCCGGCCATAGGGCTGGTCGATCAGCCGGAAGGTCTTTTCGAGATAGGGCATCAGTTCCCTGGTGATGGCGTCGCCCCACGGACCGTTGTTGGCCGAATTCAGCGCATAGGATTCGAAGAAATAGGGCCCGGGCGTCTCGAGCGTGATCGCCGCCATGCGCGGGAAGCCGTCGCCCGTCCATTCGCGCGAGAATTGATAGCCCGTCTTGACGTTGGCGTCGGCCGCGCCGCGCCGAGCGCCATCGGTATCGCTCGCCGGATCGGGATTGAAATTGAACGGCGCGCCGAAATGGCCGAACGTATAGATCGCCGGATAGCGCACGTTCGGATGCTTGGCGAAATCCTTCGGCAGCAGCACCTCGGCACCGATCGAGATGGGAATACCCCAGAAATCCGATAATATCTTGCTCTTGATACGGACGCGCTTGATCCACGGCGTGTCGGGATCGCGCGCGACCGGGCCGATCTTCTCGGTCAGCGTCAGCGCGACGGGCGCGCCGCCCGCGGGATCGAGGCGGGCGTCGAGCGGCTTGCTGTACGGGTTGCCGGGGAACATCGCCGCGCCGACGCGCTGGTCGCTGACCGGCACCCAGATGGTATGACCATCGGCCCGCTTCGCCTTGACATAGGGAATGAGGACGGCCTGCACCCTGTAGTCGCCCGCGGGCAACCGATCGAGGTCGAACGGAAAGCCGTCCGCCTTCGCATCGACCGTCACCGTCGTGCCGGGCGCGAGATTCTCGACATCGACGCCGAAGGCCGGTGGGCCGCTCATCCCGAGCAACTGGCGCGGCTCGGCCCGGGCCAGCGATGTATTGGAGCGCGGAGCGGCGACGACGATCAACCGTCCGGTGACCGGCGCGTCGGCGGCCGTCGGCGGCAGCGTCACCGAAAAGCTGATCTGCGCCGAAGCCGGCGCGACGACGACCAGCGAAACCAGCGCCAGAACGGCCTGAATCCCCCGCCTGCAATGATTGAAAAGCCCCACGTCCGCTCCCCCTCGAATAACAGCTCTCCGGATGACGATGAACCGGAAGGCGATTTCCGCCATTCGATCATCAATAGGCTGGTAAGCTTCGATACGATGGGTATGGCCGCAAGACGTCGGTGCGATTCGCGATTGGCAAATGCGCCCGCATCGCTTTTAATGAGCAACGACGGACCGCTGGGAGAAGGAAAACGCTTGGGTCATCGTCACGAAGCGACCGACGCGATCATCGGCCGCATCTATGAAACGGCGGTGATTCCGGACCTCTGGCCGGACCTGCTGGAGCATATCGCGAAGTCGCTGGACGCTTTGGGCGGGAATCTGATTCGCCGCAGCGCCGCCGGAGTCCAGATCGTCTCCTCTCCATCGGCCGTGGAAATCACGCAGGAATTCGACCGGCAGGGCTGGAACCGGAACAACAGCCGGGTCGCGCGCCGTTTGGAACGAGCGTCCTATCCGGGTTTCCTGTCGGATATCGACCTGCACAGCATCGAGGAGATCAACTCGCTGCCGATGTATACGGAGTTCCTGACCCCCGCCGGGCTTGCGGCGGGTTCGGGAACCATCATCCAGGGCCTGGAGGACGAGGCGGTCGTCGTCGCGATCGAGGGGTTCCCATCGCACCGGGCCGCGCAACAGGCGGCACCCTTCCTCGACGGTCTGCGCCCGCACCTCGCCCGCGCGGCGACCCTGGCCGGAGAGATCAGACGGCAGCGGGCGGCAAGCCTGGTCGAAGTGTTCAACGTCATGAACATGGCGGTTGCGCTGCTCGACGCTCAGGGGCGGGTGCTGCGCGCGAGCCGACACTTCGAGGCCGCTTTCGACGATCTGCTGCTCGACGGCAGCGTGCGCCTACAGATCGCGGACAGCATCGCGGACCGGCGGCTGGCCGACGGGCTGGCGACGATGCGCTGGATCGATCGCGGCTGTTCGATCGCCATCCGCGACCGCGACCAGACCGGACGCGCCGTGCTGCATCTGGTCCCGGCCAGCCGTGACGCGATGGGCATGTTCGACCGGGTCCGCCTGTTCGCCGTCCTCGCCGATCCCGAGAATCGCGCTCTGCCGGGTGCCGACATCATCGCCGCGCTGTTCGACCTGACGCCCGCCGAGGCACGGGTCGCGCGCGCGATCGCGGGGAACCGGGCACCGGCCGAACTGGCGGCGGAATGGGGAATCTCGGTCGAGACCATCCGGTCGCAACTGAAGCGCGCCTTCGCCAAGACGTCCACCACGCGCCAGAGCGAACTGGTGTCGCTGCTGACCCGCTTTGGTTAACGACCGATAAAAGACGGATTTTCACCCATATGGGTGATGCGCATCATCGTGCCGCGCAATAGCCGACCTCGAACACTGTTTTCGAACATATCGGGGGGCATATATGCGGACGACTGTTTCTGGAGCGACCAATCGCAAGGCGAGCCTTGTCGTAGGGGCAAGTCTGCTGGCACTGAGCACCGCCCAGCCCGCGCTGGCGCAGAGCGAGTGCGTCGGGTCGGTCTGCACGGTCGAGAACGACGGCGAGCGTGGGCCGGTCAGCGGGCAGACGGGCACCGTGACCATCGTGACCAACAGCGGCACGATCGCCGGCACCCCGGCCATCAGCCAGGCCGAATCGGTCGGGCTGCTGGTCTCCAACCAGCAGGGCGGCGTGATCGATAGCGAAGGCGGCGTGGCGATCCAGGGCATGCCGCGGCTGATCTTCGGCATCGCCAACGCGGGGACGATCAACGGCGATGTCGTGCTCAACGACGCGCCCGCCCCCAGTATCTTCACCGCCCCGCTGGTCTTCTACATTCAGGAAGAAGGCGGGGAACTGCACGGGAATCTGAGGCTCGGCACCACCGGTTTCGGCAGCGCCTATTTCCTTCAGCGCGGCGAGGACGATGGCATCTTCGGATCACTGTCGGCCGGCGCCGGGATCGACGTCTTCGCCAAAAGCTATCGCGAGACCGGCTCGGTGGCGCTGGGGCAATATGCCAAGCCCGCCGATTTCGAGGTGGAAGGCTATGAAGTGCTGGGGACCGGCACGACGCTGACCCTCACCGGCAGCGGCACCACGATCAACCTCGCCGGCGACGGCAACGTCGTCAATACCGCCACCATCACCACGCTCAATCCCGTGGGCGCCTATCCGCCGGGCGTGATCGTCGTTCCGACGGCGATCGGCTATTTCCAGGCGAAGGTCGGCGTACAGCCGCGCGGCGCCACACCGGCCAACCCGACCCCCTTTCGCAGCTTCTCCTACGGCAGCGCGCTGAACAGCTTCGTCAACAAGGGCTCGGTCGACGGCGACATCCGCCTGTCCACCGCCAGCTTCGTGAACGAGGGCGACGTCAGCATCCGCACCAACGGCCCGGGCACGCTGATCCGCGCCGCCGCCGATCGCGCCTTCGCGTTCGACAACAGCGGTTCGATCGCCATGGCCGAAAATGGCGCGCGCGGTCCGCAAGCGGCGCTCGAAATGGAATATGACGACGGGGTGGAAGCCGCCGTCCGCATCCGATCGGCCGTCGACAGCACCGCGCCGAACCCGGTGACGATCGGCAACAGCGGCACGATCGCCGGCGGGCTCGACGCGCGCGTGATCGCCAGCACCTTCGCCTTCGACAACAGCGGCACGATCGAAGGGCTGGACAGCCCGACCTATTTCGCCCGCGGTCTGACGCTGGAGGTCGGCGAGCTCGACCTGACGATCGGGCCGGACGGGGACGACGAATTCAACGGAACCAGCGCGACGATCCGCAACACGGCGGACGGGGTGATCCGCGACGGTTTCCTTGCCGAGGTCGCCACCGACACGCTGCGTTTCGAAAATGCGGGGCTGATCGCCGCATCGACCCGCGAATGGGGCGTCGCGCTGCAGATCGAGCACGAACTTCTGTCGAGCGACGCCGACGAGGAGTCCGGGCTGCCCGAGATCGCGGCATCGAACCTGACCGTCGTCAACAGCGGCACGATCGAAGGCAGCATGGTGATCGACGCCGAAACGGTCGACGCCACGATCGACAACAGCGGTTCGATCGTCCGGGCCGCCCGGGCCGTCGACCAGACGAATTTCATGACCTTCGCTTATGGCGGCGAGGCGGCGCTCGAAATCTACAACGGCACCGACCCCGACCAGCGGTTCGTCTTCACCAACAGCGGCACGATACGAAACGATGAGCGCGGTGGCAGCGCCGTCGACATGGAGATCGAAGCCGGCGAAGAGGATGACGGGCACATCGGGTCGGCCGACGTGCGGGTCGTCAACACCGGCAGCATCGTCGCGGCGGGCGGCGCGACCGTCGTCCCCGGACAACTGATCGGCATGCCCCAGGAGATGGTGCTGGTGAACCCGGTCGCGGCGCTGAACGTCGATGCGTCCGACGTGACGGGCACCTCGACCATCCGCATCGAGAACGGCACGGACGGGGTGATTTCGGCCCTCGCCAACTTCAGCGTCCTGTTGCCCAACGGCTATCAGGAGCAGGCCGGAACGGCGGGCGCCTCGTCGGTCGCGATCGCCGCGTCGGGCCAGTTCATCACCATCGTCAACTCGGGCCGCATCGAGGGCGGGGCAGGAAGCGACTATGCCAACGCGCCCAATGTCGTGTTCAACGGTCCCGACCTGCCCGATCGCTATCTGGCCGGCGCGATCCAGACCCTGGGCGACGAATATGACCCCGCGGACCCCGCCGGCTATGTCGGGTCGATCGACCATGTCATCAACCGCGAAGGCGGCGTCATCATCGGGTCGATCGACCTCGGCGCCAACGACGACATCATCGAGAATTACGGGTCGATCAGCGGCAATGTCTTCCTGCGCGACGGCGACGACACGTTCATTCATGGCTTGCTGGCAAGCTTCGACGGCATCGCGGACGGCGGCACGGGGACCGATACGCTGGTCTTCGACATCACGGGGGCGCTCTATACCGGATCGATCGATCCCGTCCTGCGCGCGAAGTTCGTCAATTTCGAGATCGAGAAGCTGATCGGCACCGGACGCGTCGTCGCCGAGGAAGGCATCACCGTGGCCGAAGGCGGCGAGTTGATCCTGACCGAGGATTCCACGATCGATGTCGGCGCCGGAAACGACGCCGTGTCGGGCAGCGAGGGAAGCGGCGAGACGGTCGTCCTTCAGGGCACCATCGTCGGCAACGTCAACATGAAGGGGGGCGACAATGTCGTCACCAACCAGGCTTCGATAACCGGCGACATCCTGGCGGGCGACGGCAACAACCGGATCGCCAACCCCGAAGGCCTGACTCTGACCGGCAGCATCGCGCTGGGCGACGGCGAGAACAATGTCGTCAATCAGGGTGTCGTGACCGGCGACGTGCGTTTCGGCGACGGTGGCAACCATTTCGCCAACAGCGGCCAGATCGGCGGCGACGTCCGCTTCGGCGGCGGCGACGACGTGCTCGACCTGACCGGGGACTGGGCGATCGGCGGCACGGTCGTCGGCGGCGGCGGAACCGACATCGTCAACGCCAGCTTCTCCTCCGCACCGGTGGCGGAGGCGGACCTGCCGGTCCTCGACCTGTCGGGGTTCGAGCAGATCGAGCAGTTCAACGTCAACGGCGGCACCGGCAAGATCGGCGGAACCGCGACCTTCGACGATATCCAGATCAACCAGGGCCGGCTGATCGGCGCCCAGGGGTCCGACATAAACGCCGACGTCACCATCCAGCAGGGCGGCACCTTCGGCAGCGCGGGCACGGTCAACGGCGACATCACCGTTCTGGCGGGCGGCACGCTGTCGCCCGGCGCCTCGCCGGAGGTGATGATCCACAACGGCGACCTGACCATGGCGTCGGGATCGAACCTGCTGTTCGAATTCGTTCCCGTGGGACAGAGCGACCAGCTGCTGGTCAGTGGCGCGCTGACGATCGCGAACGGCGCCACGCTGACCATCACCGGCAGCCGTCCGCTGACGCCGGGGATCGCCTATGACATGATCGTCGCGGACGGCGGGATCAGCGGCGAATATACGATTGCGAGCTGGGACCGCACAGCGGTCCAGGGCTTCCTGCGCTATACGCCGACCAAGCTGCAACTGCTCGGCACGTTCGTCGCCGCATCGGACGTGGCGACGCAGACCGGCGCGGCGATCGACTATGTCAACGGCCTGCTGGTGTCGGGCGACGCGGGGGCCACGCTGCTGGGTGCCATCCCGACGCTGCTCGACAGCAGCGGCTTCGCCAGCACCGCGGCGTTCGGCCAGCTTCATGCCGAAGCCTATGCCAGCGCTGCGCAGCTGGGCGTCGAACAGGGCCTCAGCCTGGCGAAATCGCTGCGTTCGGGCGCGGCGGCGAGCGCCGCCGCGGAGCCCGGCCTCTATGGCTTCGCGCAGCTGTTCGGCGACTGGCGGACGCTGAAGGGCGACGCCGCGATCGGCACCGCGCGGGCGAAAAGCCGCAGCCACGGGCTGCTGGGCGGGATCGGCTTCGGCAGCGAAGCGGCATCGATCGGGGCCTTCGTCGGCTATATGGACGGCCGGCAGACGATCGCCGGGCTCGACGCGCGAACCGACTCCGACGGCGTGATCGCCGGCATCGCCGGTCACGTCGAAACCGGTGGACTGACGCTTCACGCGCTGATCGCCCACGACTGGAGCGATGCGACCACCGACCGCGCGGTTCCGGGCGCGGCGCGGGTAACGGGCGACCACCGCCTGCGTAGCTTCGTCGTCGACGCCGCGATCGGTTACGAGCTGGCGGCGGGAGCGAATTGGGCGATCCGGCCCGAAGCGGGGCTGACGCACGTATCGACCCGGCGCGGCGCGGTCGCCGAAACCGGCAGCGCGGCCTTCGGTCTTGCGGTCGACAGCGAACGGGTGAAGGCGACCTTCGTCGACGCGTCGCTGGCGCTGGTCGGCGGACAGGCCGACGATGCCGCGGTCGAGCCGTGGATCAAGGCAGGCTTCCGCTATCAGCTGGACGGCGAAGCGACGACCGCGCGCGCCGGTTTCATCGGAGCGGGCAGCCGCTTCGTGGTGGCGGGCGCGGAACGCAAGAGCTTCCTGCCGACGCTCGGCGCGGGAATCGGCGTCCGGCTGGCGCCGGGCATGCGCCTGACCGCATCCTACGAGGGCGAATATGGCGGCGGCAACGGCCACCACGCCGCACTGGGGCTGCGCCTGGCATTCTGACGGCCGTGTGGGCCGGCGCGCGGGTCCGACCCGGCCCGCGCGCCATGCCCCCGGCCTAACGCGTCAAGGCTGATGCCGCAGCCTGCCGGTGCCGCCCGCGGCTTGGCCAGTCGAGTTTCCCTCCCCCGCCTCTTCCAGATCCGCCAGAATGGGGCAATCGGGCCGGTCGTCACCCGCGCAGCATTGGACTAGGGTGGTCAGCGTCGCCGCCATCTGTTCGAGCTGTTCGATGCGATCGCGGAGCCGGGCGATGTGCGCCTGCGCGATCCGCTTCACGTCGCCGCTGTGCCGCGATGTGTCGCGCCAGAGGTTCAGCAGGTCGTCGATCTCCGAAACCGCAAAGCCAAGGTCGCGCGCGCGGCGGATGAAGCGGAGCATGTGCACGTCGGACGGCGAATAGTCGCGATAGCCCGATTCCCTGCGCAGCGCCTTCGGAATCAGGCCGGTCCGTTCGTAATAGCGGATCATCTTGGCGGAAACGCCCGACGCCTTCGATGCCTGCCCGATGTTCATGCCGCCTCTCCCGCCGCGTCCCGCCCGGCCTGCACCGGTGCTTCGAGGGGCCGGAAGCCGCGCAGGCGCAGCGCATTGCCCAGAACGAAAGCGCTCGACATCGCCATAGCACCGGCGGCGAAGACCGGCGACAGCAGGATGCCCCACAGCGGATAGAGTATGCCCGCGGCAACCGGGATCAGCGCGATATTATAGGCGAAGGCCCAGAACAGATTCTGGCGGATATTGCGGATCGTCGCGCGCGACAGCGCGATGGCTGTGGCGACGCCGCCCAGATGCCCCGACATCAGCACGACATCCGCCGCCTCGATGGCGACGTCGGTGCCCGTGCCCACGGCAATGCCGACGTCCGCTTCGGCCAGTGCCGGCGCATCGTTGATGCCGTCGCCGACGAAGGTGACGCGGCCGTGCGCCGCCTTCAGGCGGCGGATCGCCTCCACCTTGTCGGCGGGCAGCAACTCGGCGACCACCGTGTCGATGCCGATCCGGCGCGCGATCGCGTCGGCGGTTCGGCGATTGTCGCCGGTCAGCACCGCCACGCGCAGGCCGAGCCGATGGAGCGCCGCGATCGCGGCCGGCGTCGTCGGCTTGATCGGGTCGGCCACGGCGACGACGGCGGCGAGGCGCCCGCCGATCGCGGCATAGAGCGGCGATTTGCCCTCCTGTCCCATCTGCTCGGCAACGGCGGCGAACGCGGCGACGTCGAGGCCGAGTTCGCGCATGTAGCGGTCGGCGCCGATGTGGATCGCCTCACCCTCGACATCGGCCTTCACCCCAAAGCCGGTGATCGATTCGAAATCGACGACGGCCGGCAGATCGAGTCCCTCCGCCCGCGCCGCATCGACGATCGCGCGCGCGATCGGATGCTCGGATTTCGCTTCCACCGCCGCGATCCGCGCCAGGACACGGGCGCGATCGAACCCGTCCGTCACCCGGAAATCGGTCAGCGCGGGACGCCCCTCGGTCAGCGTCCCGGTCTTGTCCACCGCGACGACCGCCGCATCGCGCAGCAGTTGGAGCGCCTCCCCCTTGCGGAACAGAATGCCCAACTCGGCGCCGCGCCCGGTGCCCACGACGATCGCGGTCGGCGTCGCCAGTCCCATCGCGCAGGGACAGGCGATGATGAGCACGGCGACGGCATTGACCAGCGCGAAGGTCAGCGAAGGCGACGGCCCGACCCACAGCCAGACGGCAAAGGTCAGCGCGGCCACCGCGAAGACGGCGGGAACGAACCGCATCGTCACCCGGTCGACCAGCGCCTGGATCGGCAGCTTGGCCCCCTGCGCCTGCTCCACCATGCGGATGATCTGCGCGAGCATGGTTGCCTCGCCCACCGCGGTGGCGCGAAAGGCGAACGCGCCCTGCTGGTTCACCGTGCCGCCGATCAGCGCGTCCCCCACCGCCTTGGCAACGGGGATGGGTTCGCCGGTAATCATCGATTCGTCGACGAAGCTTCCGCCTTCGACCAGCTCGCCGTCCACGGAAATGCGCTCGCCCGGCCGCACGTCGACGATATCCCCGGCGACGACCGCGCCGACCGGGACCTCGACCAGCGCGCCGGCGCGGCGGACGCGCGCGGTCCGCGGCTGCAACCCGATCAGCCGCTCGATCGCCGCAGACGTGCGTCCCTTGGCGCGCGCTTCCAGATAGCGGCCGAACAGGATCAGGGCGACGATGACGGCGGCGGCCTCATAATAGACGTTCACCGTTCCCGCCGGCAGCAGGTGCGGCGCAAAGGTCGCCACCAGCGAATAGGCGTAGGCCGCGAGCGTCCCGACCGAAACCAGCGCGTTCATGTCCGGCGCCAGACGGACCAGCGCCGGAATCCCGCTGCGGAAGAAGCGGCGGCCGGGGCCGGCGAGCACCAGCGTCGTCAGCACGAACTGGATATGCCAGCTCGTCTGCACGCCGATGGTGCGGGCGATCAGGTGATGTACGCCGGGGATCAGGTGCGATCCCATCTCCAGCAGAAACACGGGCAGCGCCAGTGCGGCGGCGAGGATGACGTCGCGCTTCAGCGCGCGGCGTTCGGCATCCCGGCGCTCGTCGGCATCCCCTTCGCGCTCGGCGCCGGTCCCGACCGGATGCGCCCGATAGCCCGCGCGCGCGATCGCCGCGACCAGCGCCGGAACTCCGGCGACACCGCGCACGCTGGCGCGTTCGGTCGCCAGATTGACCGATGCACCGGTCACGCCGGGAACCGCCTTCAGCGCCTGCTCCACGCGTCCGACGCACGATGCGCAGGTCATCCCCTCGATCGCGAGTTCGGTCGCAGCGGCCGGCACACCGTAACCGGCCGCCTCGACCGCCCGCACCAGCGCAGCGCGGTCCACGGCTCCGCTCGCCCGGACGTCGGCGTATCCGGTCGCCAGATTGACGCTGACGGCGTCGACACCCTCGACCCCGCCCAAGGCTCGCTCGACGCGCCCGACGCACGACGCGCAGTTCATGCCCTCGACAGGCAGGCGGATCGCCGAATCGACGGCATGATCCTTGATTTTCGCGGCCGGCATCGCCCGTCACCTCACGTGTCACCATGGGAACTGACATCAGGATGCAGCTTCCCATCGTTGGAAGGTCAAGGGTGATAATGCCGGGCTCTACGGAGTCGGCCGGCGGCCTTGCGCCGATGTCGGCTTGCTATGCGCTCGTCCCATTCACTGCAGAGTTACCGGAAGTCGAAATCGCGATATCCCGCGGCGGCGGCTTCGCTGCAAATCTCCCGATAACGGCCGAGCCCGCCGATATAGACGGGGAAGGTCCGCGGCTTGCCCGGCACATTGGCGCCGGTATACCAGGTATTGGCGGTGGGATAGAGCGAGCGCGAACCCAGTTCGCGTACCTTCGTCATCCAGTCTTCCTCAGCCTCAAGCCGCGGCTCGATCGAGCGAAAGCCGTTGGCGCGCAGGTGGGCGATGCAATCGCAAACCCAATCGACATTCTGTTCGTTGAGCAGGATGAAGTTGGCGAGTGCGGACGGACCGTTGGGGCCCGCAATGACGAACAGGTTCGGGAAGCCCTCGATCATCAGGCCAAGGTGCGACCGGCCGCCTTCCGCCCATTTGTCCTTCAGGCTGCGTCCGTCCTTGCCCTTGACGTCGATCGACAGCATGGCGCCGGTCAGCGCGTCATAGCCGATCGCGGCAATGATGATGTCGACCTCGACCTCACCCCGGTCGGTCCGAATGCCCTTTTCGGTAATCTCGACGATCGGATGCTCCAGGCAATCCATCAGCGTCACATTGTCGCGGTTGAACGCCTCGTAATAGCCGGTATCGAGACAGGGGCGCCGCGCAAAGATCGGATAGCCCCGCGGCGTCAGGCGGCGCGCGGTATCGGGATCCTCGACGACCTCCGCAATCTTGCCGCGAACGAATTCGGCAACCACCTCATTCGCTTCGCGGTTGGTCAGAATGTCCGAGAAGAGGCCCAGGAAGGCGAGGCCGCCATACTGCCACGCCCCCTCCATCAGTTCGTCCCGCTCGGCAGGCGAAACGCTGAACAACGGGCGGTAGGTGATCGGCCGGACCCCGCCGGTCAGCGAGTGGCGCGCCGAGGCGCGCAGGTCGGAATAATATTTCTTGATGTGCGCGATGAAGTCGGGGGCGAGTTCACGATTCCGCATCGGCAGCGTGAAGCTGGGGGTGCGTTGATAGACGTAAAGCTGCGCCGCCTGTTCGGCGACGACCGGAACGATCTGGATACCCGACGATCCGGTGCCGATCACCGCCACCCGCTTGCCGGCGAAGTCGACCGGATGGTGCGGCCACTTGCCCGATAGATAGAGGTCTCCGCCGAAGCGGTCGGCCCCCGGGATGTCGACCTGCTTCGGCACCGACAGCGGGCCGGTCGCCATCAGGCAATAGGAGGCTTCGAACGTCGTGCCGTCGTCGGTCGTGATCCGCCACAACGCGGCATCCTCGTCATATTCGACCGCCGTCGCGCGCGTTCCAAAGCTGATGTCGCGGCGCAGATCCAGCTTGTCGGCGACGAAACGCGCATAGGCCAGGATTTCGGGCTGCGCGGCGAATTGTTCGCTCCACGTCCATTCCTGCTGGATCTCGTCAGAGAAGGAATAGCTGTAATCGATGCTCATCACGTCGCAGCGCGCGCCGGGATAGCGGTTCCAGTACCAGGTCCCTCCGACGTCGTCACCGGTCTCGATCGCGTGGGCGTCGAGCCCCATGCCGCGCGCCCGGTGAAGCGCATACATGCCGCCGAAGCCGGCACCGATGATCAGCGCGTCGAGCCTGCGCGGCGTCGTGGCGGCCCGATCGGAAGATTGCTTCATTGATGATTCCCCGAAGAAATTTGGAACTTGCCCCGTCGTTAATCGGCTTTTGCAGGCCACCAAGCGCGGCCGCCGGTGAAGCCCGAACATCACATGCGTGAAGGCGAACGCCGCTGGTCAGGCGGCGCCGATGCGCGCCCTTGCGAGTTCCATCCCTTGGCGATAGTCGCTCTTTCCGCTCGCGTGGCGCGGCATCGCCGCGACGCGAACGATCGTTCGCGGCTGTTTGTAGACGGCGAGGTCCTGCGACAGATGCGCCCGGATCGCCTTGTCATCCGGCGCGTCGCCCGCCTCGATTAACGCGGTCACGGCGCTGCCCCATCTGGGGTCGGGAAGGCCAAAGACCATTGCGTCGGCGATGCCCGGCACGCGCTTGAGCGCTTCCTCGACCTCTTCGACATAGACTTTCTCGCCGCCCGTGTTGATGCACAGGCTGCCGCGACCGAGCAGACGGAGCCGCCCGCCGGGCAGGCGCTCGGCCATGTCGCCGGGGATCGCGTAGCGCTGTCCGCCGATCGTCCGATAGACGCTCGCCGTCTTCTCCGGATCGCCGTGATAGCCAACCCCGAACGGCGGCCGGCGCGCAAGCCACCCCTGCCCCGGCTCGTCGTCGGCGAGCACCCGGTCGCTGTGCTGGTCGATGATGACGGTCTGCGGCCCGGGCTCGAACAGACCGGTCGGCGTCGTCCTGTCCCGGTTTGTAATGGCGTAGCCGAAGCCCGATGCTTCCGACGCGCCCAATATGTCGAGCAGCGTCAGATCGGGCAGCGCGGCGAGCAGCGCCGCCTTGACCTGTTCGGACCACATGAGGCCCGCCGAGGAAATGAGGCGCAGCGCCGAAAGGTCCCATCGCCCGGGATGCGCGAGCAGCGCGTCGGCCATCGGCCGCGCAAAGGCATCGCCGACGATCAGGATGCGCGTGACGCGATGACGCTCCGCCTCGTCCCACAGGCCGGCGGCATCGAAGCGGTCCGAAGGCAGAAGCACCGCGGTGCCGCCGATCAGC
This sequence comes from Sphingopyxis granuli NBRC 100800, assembly GCF_001591045.1. GTDB lineage: Bacteria > Pseudomonadota > Alphaproteobacteria > Sphingomonadales > Sphingomonadaceae > Sphingopyxis > Sphingopyxis granuli. Next base: position 33,521 of record NZ_BCUA01000002.1, read on the forward strand.
AATTCGGCAAGCGAACTGTTGAGCCCCGCGCCATGCATCAGCGGACATGCCGGCATCACGCGTCCGGCCGTGCCCCTGCGAACCTGGGCGATATGGTCGTCCATGCTTTCGGGCGTCGCGGCCGCGACGGGCGATTCGAGCTGCGAGCGCCGGGCATCGGCAGAGCGCCACATCACGCCCTTCGGCCGGCCGGTGGTCCCGCCAGTATACAGCAGGTAGCCGTCGTCGGGAGAACGCGCGATCCCCAGCGGGGCCGGGTCGCCCTGCGTGACGGCGGCGTCATAGGCGCCCGCTCCGCCGATCTGCACCGCGTGGATCAGATGGTCGATCGCCCCGCCGATCAGCGGGGCGACGACGGGCGCGAACTCGTCCTGATAGAACAGGCCGGCGGCCTGGCAGTCGCGCAGCACATATTCGATCTCTGCGGTGGTGTAGCGATAGTTGAGATTGACGTGCGTCAGCCGCGCCTTGAAGGCGGCGGCGGCGACCTCGATGAACTCGGGAATGTTGCGCGCAAGGATGGCGACCCGGTCGCCCGGCGCCAGCCCGGCCGCCATCATCGCGCGCGCCAGGCGGTTGGTGCGGGCATCGAAATCCGCCCAGCTGGTCACATCGTCGCCGCGGATGATCGCAGGCCGTTCGCCGGGGACATGCGCCGCCGTCACGTCCAGGATATCACCGAAATTCCAATCCATGGGAAATCCTACTCAGCGGCCGAGGAAGACGGGCGGGCGTTTCTCGACGAACGCCGCCACGGCTTCCTGCGCGTCGTGCGATGTCGACAGTCTCGCCGTGTTGCCCTGCTCGTAGATATAGCCGTCGCGCAGCGTCATATTCTCGATCGTGCGCATGCTGTCCTTTGCAAGGCGCGTCGCCAGCGGGCTTTTCGATGCGATCACGGCCGCCATATCGAGGCAATATGGGAGGAGATCGCCGGCCGGCAGGCAGGCTTCGATGATCCCGCGCCGATAAAGTTCCGCGGCAGGCGCACGGTAACCGGTCAGCATCATCCGGCGGACCAGCGAATGCGGCAGCAGGCGTCCCGCATGCTTGCCGCCTCCCATCAAGCCGACGTCGATTTCGGGGAGTCCGAACACGGCATCCTCCGATGCCACGATGATATCGCAGCTCGCCACCAGCCCGAGGCCGGCACCGAGGGCGGGCCCGTTGACCGCGGCGATCACCGGCTTGGCGCAGTCGGCGATCGAATAGCCGACCTCGCGCACCACGCGGTTGCGGCGCCAGCGCGTGCCGGGCACCGACAGATCGGGACGGTTCTTGAGGTCCGCCCCCGCGCTGAAGCAGCGTCCCGCGCCCGTCAGGACGACGGCCCGCACCTCGTCGCGATCGTTGAAGCTGTCGAAAATGTCGGTGATCTCTTCGAGCATGGCGAGCGCCGCCGCATTGACCGGCGCATTGTCGAGCGTCACCAATGCGACGTGGTTTTCGATTTCGGTGCGAACATTGCCCATCAAGTTTCTCCCATATCGGCGGGACGATGGCATCGTCCGCTCCGATCCCTTCGAAAAAGCCGCATCGGCCGGCGAAAATCTCATCTGAGAAACTGGGCGCCCGCTCTCGGGCCCGGACGGCATCGCCCCTGTGATTTCGCGCCGCCGACCGCATCGCCGGTTGCGATTTCCGCCGTAGCGTCGAACGATTTCCCGCGGTCATAACGGGGCAGCCGCATCGACGGCATCGACCGGCCCCTTCCACATCCAGGATCGATCATGGCAAACGAACTCGATGGACGCATCGCGCTAGTGACCGGCGCATCGCGAGGGCTGGGCCGGGACATCGCCGCGCGGCTCGCGGCGGCAGGGGCCGCGGTCGCGCTCATCGACCGCAAGGCGCGTTGGTCCGAGGATTTTGCACAGGAGATCGAATCAACGGGCGGACGGGCGATCGCCCTCGGCTGCGACGTCTCGGATCGCGAGGCGCTCCACGCGGCCTTCGATGCCGCGGTCGAGGCGCTCGGCGGCCTCGACGTGGTCGTCAACAATGCCATGTGGACCCGCTATGCACCGGTGGAGGAGATCGAGAAGGAGAGCCTCGATCGGATGCTCGGGGTCGGGATCGCCGGAATCGTCTGGGGAACGCAGGCGGCGGCGAGATACATGCGGCCACGCGGCGGCGGAGCCATCGTCAATATCGCCTCGGTTTCGGCACGGATGGGCCTGCCCAACGCCATGGTCTATTGCGGGATCAAGGCAGCGGTAGAGGGGATGACGCGTTCGGCCGCCATCGAACTCGCGCCTGCGGGCATCCGCGTCAACGCGGTCGCTCCCTCGACGATCGCCACCGAAGGCGTGCGCGCGATGCTCGACGAAGCGGCCTTCGCCGCGCGCGTGGCCAGCACGCCGCTGGGCCGCCTGGGCGAAACCATCGATATTGCCGAGGCCGTTCTCTTCTTCGCCGACAGCACGCGGTCGGGCTTCGTCACCGGGCAATCGCTGCTCGTCGACGGCGGCATCTCGATCGCGCTGCGGTGATCGCTCAGCGATAGACGCCTTCGACCAGCCCGGTGACGCCCAGCCCGCGAATGACCGTGATCCGGCCCGCATCGGGATGGTCCGCGACAAGCCGGTGCCCCGAATTGGCGATGCTCGTCAGATAGAGCGTATCGAGACCCGGACCGCCGAACGCGGGACAGGAGGGATAAGGAAGCGGCAGCGGGATCGAACGCAGCAATTGGCCCTCGGGCGAATAGCAGGCAACCGCCTGCGCCAGCACCAGCGCGACCCAGATATGTCCTTCACTGTCCACCGTCGCGCCGTCAGGCGGGGATCCCTGGTCGCGGCAATCGACCAGATCGGCTCGCGGCCCGATCGTTCCGCTGTCCCCGGAATAATCGTAGCGCCTCAATATTCCGTCCATGCTGTCGGCGAAATAGAGCGTGTCGCCATCGGGCGAGAAACAGATGGCATTGCCGATGGTGACGCCGTCTTCGAGCCGTTCGCACCCGCCGTCGGCGTCGAGCCGGAACAGGCCGCCGGCACGGACATTGGCCCCGGTGCACATCGACGCAGAGAGAAAGCGTCCGCACCGATCCGCCTTGCCATCGTTGAGCCGCGTCGCGGGTGCCATCTCGGGCTGGGCAATCGGCACCAGCTTCGCGCCATCGGGATCGAACCGATAGAAGCCGTCCGCCAGTGCGACGAGCAGCCCCTCCTTGGCGAGCCCGATGCTGCCGATCGGCTGATTCAGCACCCAATGCTCCGCATTCTGCCCTTCGGCATCGCATGCATGGAGCGTCGGGCCGGTCGAATCGACCCACCACAGCCGTTCCGAACGATGGTCCCACAATGGGCTTTCACCCAGACCGGCAACCCCGACCGGCAGCAAATCGATTTCCACGGGCATCGGCACTTCCTCTCTGCCCGCACGATAGACGGCGGCCGGATGCGCGCCCTGCAGACGAGGTCTCCAGCGCAGTTTATCGCGACTGTGATGGCGTCATTCGGCGGCGATGGCCAATTCGTCGAGGCAATCGTCCAGGTCGGGGGCCGGACGATCCTCCTGCGGATAGCGCAGACGAAACTCCGTGATCGTGTTCCGCATGATTTCCACCAGTTCGGCGCGCCGCGGAGACAGGCGCTCGGTCGTCCCGCCGATACCGATGACGAGCGGTATTCCGTGCAGGGTCTCCCCGAGCGGCATGGCGATCGAACCGATGCCGGGCACCGGATGATCCGGCCAATAGCAATAGCCCGTATGCCGTATCCAGCGGATATGCTGCATCACGTCGGGCAAGGAGATCCTCTGGCCCGGATTCAGCTCGTAATAGTTGGAATAGCGATAGATTTTGTCGATTTCGCGGTCGCGCATCTGGCTCATCAGCGCCATCCCCGAGGAGGCATCGAGCATCAACCGCATCTCCCCGGTATTGGGGGGCCGCTTGTGCGGATGGTCGGGAACCCGCATCATCATATATTGGATGAACAGGTCGTTCTGCGTGACGAGGACCACCGTCTCGTCGGTAAGCCGAAAAAGCTCGTCGATCAGCCAATGATAACCATTCGCCAGGGCAATGTGGCTGAATATCCAGCTTCCGAGAGACGCGACCTGCAAGGTGGGAAGATAGGTGCGCGTGGCCCGATTGTAATTCAGATATCCCTCGATCACCATGCTCTTGAGCAGATTCGTGGTGCTCGACTGAGGATAGCCGAGCGCCGAGTAAATCTCGTTGAGCCGTAACGGCGTGCGACGATCACGGAACAGCTCCAGCACTTCGAACGTGCGGGAAGCCGATTTGACGGGCCTGCGTTTCATCTCTCCACCCAACTGCTGCGGCATAATGCCGATCAGTCATTTGTCGCCTCGAGGCGATCTCTGCGATGCCCATGAAGGATGAATGGCAGACAGACTCCACCCAAACCGCCATGTCTGCCAAGCATATCACATATGTGATTCCGCTGAAAGCGCGATGCGACGAGACGGGCCCGGGCTCCCCGGGACCCATCCGGGCTGTCGCGGCGGACTGCTGCCGTGGCGGCGAGCCAAGCCTTTTCAGGCAGGCGGCGCGGATTTCTTGTCGATGAGCTTTCGCATCGTCCGCCGCACGATCCGCCACCCCTCCGGCCGCAATTCAAACCGGTCGCGATATTCCGTGACCATTTCCGTTCCCCGCAGCGGCACGGGCAGCGCGCCGTCGCCCCACGGCCCATCGACGATCAACGCGATGCAATAGCCTTCCGCTTCGGTCGGACCCGTGACAGTCACGAGCGGGTTCTGGAGGAGGTGCAGGTTGAAGACCTTCTTCTGACGCGATTCGAAGTAGGACCGAATGGCATCATGCCCGGCCAGGGTCCGCGGCGTGTCGTTCACGAGTTCCCAAATGGCATCGGCCGAAAAGACCGAAAGGAACAGGTCCGCATCCCGTGTATCGAGCCCGACGCAATAGCGGGTCATCAATTTCCGGCACGCCGCTTCGATGAGCAGTTCGTCTTCGCTCCGCATGACAGTCGCTTTCCCTGATAGAACGGCAATGTTCGAACGGACGGCGGCATCGCAAGGGTGCCGCCGTCCGGCCGGCCCCCTTTAAAAAGCCTTGGAAATCGAGATGGCGTAGATGCGCGGCTCGCGCAGGAACGCACGCGCGGTCAGGCCGATCGAATCATCGTTATAGAGGTAATCGGTCGTCGCACGATTGTTCGTCACATTCTTCACGTAGAATTCGACGTCCAGCATCATCTCCTCCTGCGTGAACTTGAGGCTGAGATTGAGATTTTCCCAGGCCGGCAGATAATCCACCGCGGCGTTATAGGGCCGGGCGAAAGAGCTCCCCTGGCGATAATAGTCGCCGCGCAAGGTGGTCGACCAGCTGTCGCTCAGGTTCCAGCGATATTCGGCGCCGAAGGAAACGGTCCAATCCGGCGCGTTGGGCAGCTTGTTTCCGGCAAGATTGGCCGGTGCCCCTTGCGTGGGAACCAGTCCCATCGACGCATAGGTCCCGCCGCAGATGTTGAACATGGAATTCGGATTGCCCGAAATTCCAGCCACTTCCGGCGCCCCGTTGCTCCGCTGCACGATCGCGACGAAGTCCGCGAGCGCCGCCTTCGGCACGACGCACACCGAAGCCGAGCCGTTCTTCACGATGGCGAGATCGGCGTCGCCCTGGGTGCGATCGAACAGATCGAGCGAGGTGCCGTTCTTGATCTTCGAGTCCAGAAGACCGCCGGTGAAATTAAGGCGGAGACCATCGAGCGGCCGCGCAACCGCTTCCAGTTCCAGTCCCATCACCCGTGCGTCGACATTCTCGGTCACATTGACCCGATTGACGAACTTGGAAATCTGATAGTCCTTGTAGTCGTAATAGAAGGCCGACGCATTCAGCGACAGCGCGCCGTTCAGAAGCGTGTTCTTCGTTCCGATCTCCAAGGCATTGACATATTCCGGTGCGAAGGTCGCCCCGACGTCGGGCGTCACGGGGTTGAGGCCGCCGCCCTTGTATCCGCGCGACGCGAACGCATAGACGAGGGTCGAGTCCGTCCAGCTCAATTCGGGCTTCCAGTCGATCCCGATACGTCCCGTGAATGCTTCGAAGCTGGCCTTGAGGGCGGCCGGCACGCCGGCCGGATAGCCCGACCCGGGCGTAAGAAGCCGTGCCGGAATATTGTCGAGCCGCTTGTCGTCCTTCGTATACCGTGCGCCGGCCGTGAGCTTCACCGTATCGGAAAGCTCGAAATAGAGTTCTCCGAAACCGGCGTAGGAATGCAGCCGGTAGGGCTGATAGCTCAGGAAATAATTATGCCCCTGACCCATCAGGCTCGAGTCCGGATCGATATAGATGCAGCTGTTGTCGCCGATGGCACAGGAAGCACCACCGTTCGCGACATTGGCGAAGGCGGTCAGCGTGTGCGAATAATTGCCGGCGGCCTGAACCAGCCGGTAGTCCAGATAGTTTCCGCCGATGCTGAAGTTGAAAGGACCGGAAAAGGACGAAGCCACCCGCAATTCGTGGAAATGCTGCTTGCTCGTCCGATCGTTCGAGTTGAGGTACATCAGCCTGTCATAGGCGCCCAACTGCGGATCGTTCACGATTCCGCCGGGATAAAGGGCGGTCGAATTGAATGCGATCTCCGGGTACACCAAAAGCGCATCCTGCCGCGAAGCGGTCCTGCCGGTCTGATACGACCCCAGATATTCGACGCGGATGCTGTCCGTCGCGTCCCAGGTCAGGCCGCCTTGATAGATGTCCTGCTGCGCCACATAGGCCGGCGTGACCGGCGTGGCGACCTGGTCGAAGCCCGGGATCTGCGTCTGGCCGGCAAATACGTCACCCGAAGCAAGGCCGGCCCGATAGGCGGCAAGGCCGAAGAATGTAGCCAGCGAATTGGGAAGCGCCGTCGCCTTCCCCGGCGTCAGCACCTCATTCGCGCAGCCCTGGCTCAGCAACCCCCTCACAATGGGATTGGTGATGTCCACGCCGCCGAGCGAAGCCGGGCCGGGGTCCGCGGCGCACACGCCCTTGCCCGTGGTGAGCCGGTCGTCGTCCTCGCGAAAGCGCTGCCAGGTGAAATAGCCGCTGAGGCGATCCGTCGGCGTGAAGCCCAGCGTCGCGCGGAACGAATACATGCTGCGGCCGTCGATCGTGTCGCCGTTCATCAGATTGCGGACATAGCCGTTCCGGTCGAACATGCTGGTCGCCAGCCGCAGGCTCAAAACATCCTGGGCAAGCGGAATATTGACCATGCCCCGGAACTTGCGGCCGCCATGGTTGGTGAATTCGGCGTTCAGCGACGCCTCGAAGTCATCGGTCGGGCGCGCCGGAATGACATTGATCACGCCGCCCGTCGCATTCCGGCCGTATAGCGTGCCTTGCGGTCCGCGCAGCACTTCGAGCCGCTGGACGTCGTACAGGTCCATCTGGAAGAGGCGGTTGTCCGTGACCGGCGCACCGGCGAAATGGACCCCGGTCGCCGAATCGCTCGATCCGGAGAACGCCTTCGTCCCGATGCCGCGGATGGTGACATTGTCCCCGCGCTGCCCCTGCGCGAAGGTCATGTTGGGCACGCCCGTCTGGATGTCGAGACCGCCCTCGATCTTCTGGGCTTTCAATGTCTCGGTGCCGAATGCCGACACGGCAATCGGCACATTCTGCAGGCTTTCCTCGCGCCGCTGTGCCGTGACGACGATGTCGCCGGCACCGACGGTTTCCGCGGAGGCGTTCGCGTCTTCCGCCGCCTGATACCCGAAAGCAGGACCGGCCACCATGATGGTGGCGGCCGAGGCGCTCGATAGACAAATCTTCCTGATAGAAATATTCATTTACAACTCTCCCACAGACCTTATTCCATTTGAAATTAATTGTGATCTATTCATAAGAAAGAAATAAAATTAGTTCCTATATTTCATTCTCGAAAAACGATATTTTATAGGAGAAACATACAATCGGCGCCCCCGTCTGTCGCCATCGCGCGGGAACATTCGTCCGTTATTCAAGATGTGATTATCCGTCACCTTTCGGCGCGACGCTTCGCGACGTCATCGATGATCGACAAAAGACCCGTGACGGCCGGATGGCATCTCAGCGGCCAATCGACGGAGGATGGAATGATCGACTGGAAAGAGTATCGCGAAGCGCTGATGGGCCGGATCGGCGAGCTCGGCGCCTTGTCGCCGGACACTGTCGGCGGCTACATGATGGCGAGCGGCGCCGGTGCTAAAACCGATTGCCTCGACGCAAAGACCCGGGAACTGATTGCCTTGGCCGTGGCCGTCACGACCCGTTGCGATGGCTGCATCGCGGTCCATTCGGACAAGGCGGTAAAGGCGGGGGCCGGCAAGGGAGAAATTGCCGAAGCTCTCGGCGTCGCGGTCGCGCTGAACGCGGGCGCTGCGCTCGTTTATTCCGCCCGCGCGCTCGATGCCGTTTCGGCGGCGGAATCCGCTTCCTGACCGGTTTTGCGGCAGGCCGGGCGCTCATGCCCGGCCTGCCCGCGCGCAAGCGCATTACCGCTTGTCAGCGATGGTCGACGTAGCGGCTGTCGAGATGCGCGGCGCCGTCGATGAACAGCCGCAACCCGCACAGCGTTTCCGAACCGGCCACGGCCGATGCAAGGCGCGCCGCGTCGTCGAACATGCCCGGGCTTCTCCGGGCGGGCTCGATCGGCAGGATGAGCATGTTGCACCGCACGGGCGGATGCATTCGTCCGAGCGAGCGCCCGAGCTGGATCATCGAACCTGCCGCCGCCGCCTGGGGCGCACTTTCCGGTTTTCCCAGAAAAGCATCCGTTCCGACGAGCAGGAGACTGCCCGAAGGCCCGGCCAGCCTACGCGCCATGCCGACCATCCGCTCGAGACGAATCGTAGGCGCCAGACAGAGCCGCTCGAAATTCTCGTCGGAAAGATCGAGAAAGCGAATGCTCCGCGCCTCGTCGACGGCATCGATCATGACGAGGTCGAACGGCCCATGGCCGGTCTCGACGAAATCGTGAATGTCCGTCAGCCGCCCGGCAATCGCCTCCGCGACGCCGGACCCGTTTCCGATCACTTTCAGGGAAAGAGAGCGCGCTCCTACCACAGGTCGATGCCCAGGCTGGTGCCTTCGTCGACGAGAAGCATCTGGCCCCGCGCCCGTCGCCCTTCGGGAGAGGCGAGATAGCGAACCGCGGCGGCGATGACAGCGGGCGGCATGGGGCCATCGGAATAGATGCGGGCGAGATGCGCGCGCTGTTCGTCGGACAGCGCGCTCTGCATCGTCGTGTCGATCGCACCCGGTCCGACGGCGTTGACGCTGATCCCGCGGCGACGGAATTCCAAGGCCATCGACCGAGTCAGGCCGACCACCGCACCCTTGGTCATGCCGTAATGAGGGACATTGGGACTCACCAGATAGGAGGCGGAAGCAATATTGACGATGGCGCCCCCACTCCCCATCCGCCGCACGGCTTCCTGCGATGCGATGAATATCCCGAGCAGGTTGACGCGCAGCACATCTCGAAACTCGACTTCGGAAATGGTCCCGATCGCACACCGCTTTCCGGCGATCCCGGCATTGTTCACAAGGAGGTCGAGCGTTCCAATCCGATCGAGCACTGCTGCCACCGCGCACCGATCGGTGACGTCCATGACCTCGGTCGACAGGGGCGCGGAGCCGGGCGAAGAACGGGCCAACGCATCGAGGGCGTCACTGTCGCGATCCGCGGCGACAACATGCCACCCGTCCTCCACAAGCCCCTCGGCAATCGCCCGGCCTATCCCGCGGCCAGCCCCCGTGACGAGAGCCAGACCCGCGCGAGACGCCGCTGGTTCACCCTTCTTCAATGCCGAGAATCCGGGCGGCGTTGGCATAGGTGAACCTGTGCCAGGCCTCATCGCTCCAGTCCCATCGTGCCCGGATCTTTTCCATCGCGTTCAGCGACGCAAAGGGAAAGGCGCTCGCATAGATGATCTGATCCGACAATTGCCCGTTGGCCGCGATCCACATCGCGTCGCATCCCGGATTGGTCCAATAGATCGACGGTTCGAGAAAGACATTGGGCCGCCGAAATGCCAGGCCGAGCCAATCGAGAACCTGCGGCCATACTGCATGCGAATAGACGAATTTAACCATCGGGAAATCCGCGGTCGGCTCATCGAACAGATAGGGATCGCCGAAACGGCCAACCAGCGGCCCCACGGTCGTGACGACCGGAATGCCGAGTTCGGCCGCCTTTTCATACAGTGGATAGAGTTGCCTGTCGTTGGGAAGGATACGCGCGGTGAAGGGGTCGATCGAGATTCCCTTCATGCCAAGGTCCCGCACGGCTCTTTCGATTTCCGCGACCGCCCGATCGCCGGACGAGACGTCGATGCCCGCAAAACCGATGAGCACGTCCGGATACCGCTTCACGCAGTCGGCGATATAGTCGTTGCTCGTCCCGAACGCGACGCCCTGATCCGACACGACCTGCCGTCCGGTGACCACCGCCCGCGTCACGCCGACACCCCGCAGATCGGCCATGAAGTCGGCGAGTTCGACCTTGGGAGGCGGAGGGCAGCCCCAGCGCTTCCACAGGAACTCACGCCCCGGCTGATCGTAGAGCGACATGATTTCCCTGGTATTCGGCCGCGCCCGAAAATCGATCAAACCCATGATATCCTTCTCCCTTTGAATGAGTACGCCCGGACGCTCAGGCGAGCGTCCGTTCCGCGTCCTTTGAATAGGTGACCAGATTCTCGAACCGGCCGGCGCGCACCTTGCGCGGCCAGAGCGGATCGGCCAGAAGCGCCCGGCCGATAGCGACCAGGTCGAATTCGCTGCGAGCCAGCATGCCATTCAGCGCTTCCAGCCGGCTTTCATCGATCGCGGTATCGACCCCGGTCCTGCTGACCAGAAATTCCTGGTTCAGCCCGACGGAGCCCACGGTGATCACCGTCACGCCCGTCAGCTTCTTGGTCCATCCGGCTAGGTTGAGCGCTTCACCTTCGAATTCCGGTTCCCAGAAGCGCCGCGACGAGCAATGGAAGATGGTCACGCCGGCATCGACCATGCGCGTCAGAAATGCGGAAAGATCAGCGGGGTTTGCAAAGATCCGGGCATCGTAATCCTGCTGCTTCCACTGCGAGAAACGCAGGCCGATCGGGAAGCCAGGCCCCACCCTCCGCCGGCACTCGGCCACGATCGCTTCGGCGAGCAGATAGCGGTCGGCGCCATGGGCATCCGCGCGCAGATTCACCTCTGGCCAGAAGAACTGGTCGACGAGATAGCCATGGGCAAAGTGGAGCTCGATGCCGTCGCAGCCCAACCGCTTCGCATCCTCTGCCCCCTGGCCATAAGCCGCCACAAGCCGTTCGATGTCCGCATCGGTCATGGCGCGTCCCACCGCCTGTCCGGGAGCAAACAAGCCGGAAGGCGAAATGGCCTCCACTTCGGGATTGGCGCTCAGTTCGGACTGCCGCGCCGCCCCGGTGTGCCAGAGCTGCGGGAAGAATGCGCTGCCGGCAGCGTGGACCGCATCGACGATCCGCTGCCACCCGTCGAGCGGTTCTTCTCCATGGAATTGCGGGATTCGAGGGTTTGTAACCGCGGCGGGCTCGTCGATCGCCGCCCCCTCCGAAATGATGAGCCCCGCTCCGCCCTCCGCCCGCCGGCGATAATATTGCACCACATCGTCGCCGGGCACACCATCGGGGCTGAAACATCGCGTCATGGGGGCCATGACGACCCTGTTGGGCAGATCGAGTCCGGGCGAACGGAAGGGTTCAAAAAGATGGTCGGGAATCATGCAAAAGCCTCGGTTCAATCAAGTTCAAGTTCTTGGACGATGGTTCGGCGGGCCAGCCAGAAGCCTATCCCGGCAACCAGATTCGCGGGCGCGGTCAGGAGGAGCGCCCAGCGCAATCCTTCCGCACTCCCGAGCGATGCCGCGAAGAGGTCGGAGAATATGCCGATGAGCAGCGGCCCAAGTCCGAGGCCCGTCAGCGTCAGGATGAAAAGCAGGATCGCCGCCGCCGTCGCGCGCGTTCCGGGCGAAACCAGCGTCTGCACTGCCGCGAAGGACGGGCCGAATATCAGGCTCGACAGAAAGACGGGAAGGATCAGAAGGCCGGCGGCGGTCGTGAAACCGGGCGCCAGCATCACCAGGACGAAGGCCGGAGACGCCAGTATGAGAGCGATGGCCGGGACGGAACAATAGCTGCGCAGATCGTTCCGGGCGAGACGGTCGGTGATCAATCCACCGGTGATGACGCCGGCCACGCCGCTAAGCCCCTTTACCAGGCCAAGGCTGAGGCCGACCAGCACCAGCGGTCCGGTGCCGGCCGGGGCCAGCGCCGCGATTTCCTCCCCGTGGACGCGGAGAAAGAAGGAGCTCCAGAACGCGCCCTGGCCATAGGTTGCGACGGATGTTGCAGCGCCTGCAAAGCATATCCACCAGAACGTGCGCTTGGACCGCAATTCGATCCACGCATCCCTGATCCCCGCCTTCGGCCCGGCCTTGAGCGAACGAAGGTCCCGCGGTTCCTTGACCGTCGCCATCAGAACGGCGGCGAGAAGAATGCCGGGAACCGCCGCGACGAAGAAAGCCATTCGCCAGCCGAACGCATCGGCGACGATCGCGCCGAGACCGAGGCCCAGCAATGTGCCGACCGGACTGCCCAACGAAAAATAGGCGAGGGCGGAGGCGCGATTCTGGGGCGTCGTGAAATCGGCGATCAGCGAATGAGAGGGAGGCCCGCCCCCCGCTTCACCGCATCCGACGCCGATGCGCGCGAGCAGCAACTGAACGAACGAGCCGGCAAGGCCGCACAACGCGGTGAAGGCGCTCCACGCGAGCAGCGAAACCCCGATGATGACCGGTCGGTTGGAGCGATCGGCCAGTCGCGCGATCGGCAATCCCAATACCGAATAGAAGAGTGCGAAACTCAGCCCGGTCAGCATTCCCAGTTGCCAGTCGGCGAGTTGCAGGTCCTGCTTGATGGGCTCGACCAGAATGTTGATGATCTGGCGGTCCAGGAAATTGAGCGTCGAGACGACCAGCAGCAATGTCAGAATATAGCGGCGGTAGGACGGCGAAACATTCGCGGCCCCACCTTCGCCGCCCTGTCCCTCGGCGGTGCCCGTTTCACGAGTCATGGTCGCTCCTCTGCCATCTCAGCCATGCCTCTGGTGGGAAGGCTTGCGGACATCGTGGCGCAAATCGGTCGGCAAGTCGTAGTCCAAATCGCCTTGCGCCCCAATTTTACGAATGTGATTTTGGGACCGGCGCCGGCGCGCGATTTGGAGCCTGCCGGGGTTGCTGCTCTACAAGCCGGAATGTCTGCGGCATGGCCGCCCTGAAATCGAGTGGAGGATGAAGATGGCCGGAATCGAAACCCTTTCCTGGGAACCGCTGTTCGCGATGCGGCTGGATGTCGCCTATGACCGGGCTCAGCCCGTGGGTGGTGAGAACAAGCGGGGCATCTTCCCTGTCGTCGGCGGCACCTTCGAAGGGCCCAGAATGCGAGGCCGCGTCCTCGACGGGGGTGCCGACTGGGTATCCTGGCGCAGCGACGGAACGATGCTGATCGACGTGCGCACCGCCCTGGAGACCGACGATGGCGCGCTGATCTCGATGCAATATACCGGGCTGTCGACACCGACCTCGCCGGAAGCCGCCGCGCGCTTCGCCCGCCGCGAACCCGGCCCTTATGAAGACCTCTATCTGCACACGACGCCGCGGTTCGAAACCGCGCATGAAAAATATGAATGGCTGAACCGCGTGATCACCGTATCGAACGGTATGCGCACCGACGACGGCCCGCTGTATCACGTCTTCGCCATCAAATGAGCCCGGCGGCGCACGGCGCTGCCACATTTTTCCGGTCCGTCCGCAGGCGGCCGAAGCAGAGAGGACATCGACCATGGAACAAGTGGAGGGGAAGGTCGCCTTCATCACCGGCGGCGCCAGCGGCATCGGCTTCGGCATGGCGCAGGCCTTCGGCGAAGCGGGAATGAAGCTGGTCATCGCCGACGTCCATGCCGAGCGGCGGGAGACGGCGGTCGGCGCCTTGTCGGAAAGTGGTTTCGCCTGTCATGGCGTCGACCTCGACGTGCGCTCTGCGGCGTCATGGAAAGCCGCGGCCGACGATGCCGAAGCCCGGTTCGGGGCAGTCGACATCCTCTGCAACAATGCCGGCGTCGGGCAGGGACGACGGACCGACGGAACGCGCCTGCTGCTGGAAGCAACCGACGAAGAGCTTTTCCGGCTTGTCTTCGACATCAACGTCATGGGGCCGTTTCTGGGCGTCCGCACGATGGTTCCGCGCATCGTCGCACGCGGGGCGGCGGGACATATCGTTAATACGGGATCGATGGCGGGACTGATCGCCCCGCCCGGCCTCGCGACCTACAGTGCCTCCAAATATGCGGTGACGGCGCTGTCCGAATCGCTGCGTGCAGAGCTTGCGGCTCGCAATATCGGCGTTTCGCTTCTATGTCCCGGCGGCGTCCAGAGCAGCCTCGACACCACGTCCGCCGAGCGCCGCAACGAGCAATTGGGCTCCGGCTTCGATCGAGAGGCAGGTTTTCTGTCGAACCGGCCGATCAACCCGGAGATGATGGAGCCGGTCTCGGTCGGTCGTCGCGTTCTGCGCGCCATTCGCGACAATGATTTCTACATCTTCTCGCATCCCGAATATGCCGGCCTCATCGAAGAACGCTATGCGGCGATAAGGCACGACATCGGGTCGTCGGCCCAGGACGGGTACGTCGACCCCGACTGGCTGCTCGCCGCTTCGCGCAACCCCGCCTATTCCGAGGATGGCCGCGGCGACGCGACTGCTGGTCTTTCTGCCCGCTAGAAGGTCGATTCACCGATGAACGAACTCGACAAGATGCTCATCGAGCGCGAGTGCCATAGGCTGATGGTCGATTATAATATCTATAACGACACACTCGACATCGAGGCATTCCTGACGCTGTGGACCGAGGATTGCGTCTTTTCGCGCGTGGTGCCCGAACCCGTATTCGAAGTGTCCGGCCATGCCGGTCTGCGCGCGGCGATGGATCAGATCATCGTCCACTCCGACAGGCTGCGCCGGCATCTCCTCGTCAATCCCAGGATCACCGTCCATGGCCCCGACGATGCGGAAGGTTTCTGCATCGGCCTCGCGATCTATGGCCCGGCGGGCGACCGTTCGCTTCCGGTTGCCATGGGGGGCGTCGAGCTTGTCGGCGAATATCGCGACCAATATCGACGCACATCCGAAGGATGGAAGATCGCGCGTCGGGAATTGACGCGCGTGATCGATCTGGACGCACGCTAGCGCCGCCGGTCCCCGCCGGCCGGCATGTCCCTTTCATCCGTTCAGGGCTTGCCATCGCCGCGGGCCACAGGAGATTCCATGGCCGGATCCTCGCCCTATCCCATGGCATGCGACCTTTACGGCGACATCATCGACCGCCCCGATCACACGTGGCGAAGCCTGTTGCCTGGGCTCGTCGTCGTCTGCATGGCGACGCTCGCGGCCGGATTCATCGCCGACCGTTATGCCATGCCGCTGACGCTGACGGCGTTGCTGACCGGCCTCGCGCTGAACTTCCTGTCCGCCGACGAGCGGCTCGACGCGGGGCTGGCCTTCGCATCGCAATATCTGCTCCGCGCCGGCATCGTCCTCGTCGGGCTCAAGATCACTTTCGGCCAGATCGCCGACCTGGGCCCAAGCGTTCTGATCGCGACGATGATCG
The DNA here is from genome assembly GCF_001591045.1 of Sphingopyxis granuli NBRC 100800. Taxonomy (GTDB): domain Bacteria; phylum Pseudomonadota; class Alphaproteobacteria; order Sphingomonadales; family Sphingomonadaceae; genus Sphingopyxis; species Sphingopyxis granuli. Next base: position 49,173 of record NZ_BCUA01000002.1, read on the forward strand.
TGATGGCGTTGGTGATGCTGGTCGCCGTAGGGATCAGCCGCCTGCTCGGCTTTGGCAACAGCTTCGGGGTCCTCGCCGGGGGCGCGGTCGGAATCTGCGGCGCATCGGCGGCGATGGCGATCGCATCCACCCTTGGCGAACGGCGGATCAGCCAGGCGCAGCTCACACTGGTGCTGGTGGGGGTGTCGGGCATGAGCGCCATCGCGATGATCGCCTATCCCATCCTGCTGCACAAACTTTCGTTCAGCGACATCGACGCCGGTTTCGTGCTCGGCGCCGCCATCCACGACGTCTCGCAAGCGATCGGAGCGGGCTATTCCTTCTCCGACGCGGCCGGACAGACGGCGGCGATCGTCAAATTGACGAGAGTGACGTTGCTCGCTCCGGTGCTGGCGATCATCGCCCTCTGTTTCCGGACGGAGGAGACCGGCCGGCGGCATCCCGGCGTCCCGCTTTTCGTGGTGGGCTTTTTCGTCATGGCCGGGATCAACTCGCTGGGAATCGTCCCCGGGTTCGTGGGAGCGCAGGCCGATCGTCTGGCCGCGGCCCTGCTGGCGGCGGCCGTGACGGCAACGGCGGTTCGCTCTCCGCTCCGGCAGTTGACCGGGGGCGGCGGCAGGCAACTGGTCATCGTCGGTGCTGCGACGCTGACGGCCTTGGCGGCCACACTCGTCGCAGTCCGTCTGGGAGTCTGACCGGCGCCGCCGGTCGCGCCCCCTCCCTCTTTATCAGCGATCGAGGGCGCGCCGCACGGCTGCGCGGTCCATCAGGCGCTCATAATGTGCGCCGCAATTGCGCGGCAATCGGCCGTCCAGCCGATTGACCATCCACCATTCGGCATAGAAGAGCGCCGCGTCGGCGATCGAGAATGATCCGGCGACGAACGGCCGATCTTCCAGCGCCCCGTCGAACAGGTCGAAACCCGAACGAAAAATCTCGAGCCCCCTCTCTTTCACTTGTTCGGCTTGATCCCGATCCGGACAGAAATTCTCGGGCCGGACGATCCGCGAGAAGCCCTGCATATGCATGGTCGAAACGACATATTCGACGGCTTCGAGAACACGAGCCAGACCCAGAGGATCGGCAGGCAGCAGTTGCCGTTCCGGTTTCAGGGCCGCGAGATAGGAAGCGATGGCCGGCCATTCGGTGATGAGCTGACCGTCGTCGCGGATCAGCGCGGGCACCTTGCCCTTCGGATTGATCGCCAGGAATTCCGGCGTTCGCTGCTCACCGCCGGGCAGATCGACATAACGAACCTCGCAATCGATCCCCAATTCCTCGATCAGCACGAGGATTCCGAGCGAACAGCTTCCTTTTGCGTGATGAAGAATCATGACCCTATTTTCCTTTTCGATGAATTTCGCGCAGGCACACCGCCGGATCAGCCCCGGCGCTGCAACGGAACTTGCCCGTCTGCGATCCAAATCACGCATGAAATAAGCCGGCCGCGCGGCCGCGCGGCGGGCATTGGCATTTCCGCTGCGCTATCGGTCGATGGATGAACGCGGCCCTTCCCATCGCGCGCTGGAACCGATTCATCGCCCGATTCACCGAGGCGGTCGACGGGTGGAATCGGCGGCCCGATCTCGATCGGGGCGCCAGCCTCTTGTCCGACCTTGTGGCGCGTGACGATTGGCTGCCGGCGCCCTTCGCGCTCCCCGATTCACGAAGCTACCGGCAATATCTGCTGCATCTCGATCCACGGGCGCGCTTCAGCGTCGTCAGTTTCGTTTGGGCGGCCGGCCAGTCGACGCCGATCCACGATCATTGCACATGGGGGCTCGTGGGCATGCTTCGCGGGCGGGAAGCCTCACAAGGCTTCCATCGACGGCAGGGATCGCTCGTTGCCGGCGACACGCAGATACTGCATCCGGGAGACGTCGCGGTTCTCGACCCCGAAACCGGTGATATTCACAGGGTCAGCAATGCCGCGGAAACCGCATCGGTCAGCATCCATGTGTATGGCGGCGACATCGGCCGCATCGAACGCCACATCTACACCATCGACGGGCAGCGACGGAGCTTCGTCTCGGACTATTCCACGACGCACGTTCCCGACGACTGGCCGGGGAGCCTGCCGTAATGAAATTCACGACGCCCGAAGCGATCCGTCTCGCACTGCTGTCGCGCCGGGAGATCGCTTTGTTCGACCTTCGCGGAGAGGCAGCGTTCGCGACCGGCCATCCCCTGTTCGCCGCCAACCTGCCTCTGGGCCATCTCGAACAGCGCATCCTCCTCCTCGTGCCGCGCAAGGAAACACCGGTCGTCGTCTATGATGACGGCGAAGGATATGCGGTCCCGGCTTTCGATCGTCTGACGGCGATCGGCTATACCGATGTTTCGGTCATGGAGGGCGAGCTCGCCGCATGGAAGGGCGCCGGCTATGAATTGTTCGAAGATGTCAATTCGGCCAGCAAGGCCTTCGGGGAACTGGTCGAGGCCCGCCGCCATACCCCGTCGGTCTCCCCGCAGGACGCTAGCGCCCTGATCGAGAGCGACGCGGACCTCGTCGTTCTGGATGTGCGCCGCTTCGACGAATATCAGCGGATGAGCATTCCGCATGGAATCAGCGTTCCGGGTGCCGAACTCGTGCTGCGCGCGCGGACGATCGCGCCCGACCCGGCAACGACGATCATCGTCAATTGCGCGGGCCGCACGCGCGGCCTGATCGGGACGCAGTCGCTGATCAACGCAGGGTTGCCGAACAGGGTGATGGCGCTTCGCAACGGCACGATCGGATGGACGCTGGCGGGGCAGGAACTGGATCGCGGTCGGACCGAAAGTTTCCCCGACGTCGGCAAGAAGGAGCGCGAAGATGCCCGGTCGGCGGCACGAGCCGTGTCCTACCGCGCCGGGGTGAAGCGCCTGTCCCCCCAGCAGCTCGAAGCGCTGAAGGACGATCGGTCGCGAACGCTCTATCTGTTCGACGTGCGAACCGCGGAGGAATATCGGAAAGGCCATATCGACGGGTTCGTCAACATCGCCGGCGGGCAGCTAGTGCAGGAGACCGACATGTATGCGCCGGTGCGCGGCGCCCGCATCGTCCTGGCCGACGACATCGGCCCGCGCGCCGACATGTCCGCCTCTTGGCTCGCGCAGATGGGCTGGGATGCCTATGTGCTCGAAGGCGGCTTTGACGGCGAATTGGCGACCGGCGAATATGAAGCCCCACGCCCGCCCGCGCCCGAAGCACCGGCGATCACCGCGGCCGAACTGCACGACATGGCTGGCGATGCCGCGTGCGGTGTCGTCGATGTATCGCTCAGCACATCCTATTCGGAAGGGCATATTCCCGACGCCATGTTCGCGATGCGCAGTCGCCTGCCCGATGCGGTTGCGGTTCTCGACAGGTTCGGACGGATCGTCGTGACAAGCGAAGACGGCTATACGGCGCGCTTCGCGGCCATCGAATTGCAGCCGCTGGTGAATGCCGAGGTCCTCGCCCTCGACGGCGGCAATGGGGCCTGGCGCAGCCAGGGGCTGGCATGGGTCGCCGGAGCCGGTCAACGGCTTACCGCGGCAGACGATCGCTATCGACGACCCTATGAAGGCACCGACAATCCGGTCGAAGCGATGCAGGCCTATCTCGATTGGGAATTCGGGCTGGTGGCCCAGCTGGAGCGCGACGGCACGCACGGCTTCTTCGTCATCTGAACATGCGACTGCCGGGCCGATCCCGGCTGCCCGCCAGAATCGCCGCGCCTACCGGAACGAGGCGTCGGCGAAGCGGGCCTTGTGGAAGGATGCATCTCCGAAGGCCAGTTCCAGCATCATCTGGCGTCGCAGGTGATGGCTGACCACCAGTTCCTCGCTCGTTCCGACACCCCCGTGCAGCTGGACGGCCTGCTGGGTGACGGCGATGCCGCACTGGGCCACGCGGACCTTTGCCGCCGCCACCAGCGCCGCATCCGATGCCGTTTGCGTATATTGGGCCGTGGCGACCATCGTCAGGGCGCGCGCCTCCTCGCAGGCGAGGCTCATGTCGACCAGCTTGTGCTGCACCGCCTGGAATGTTCCGATCGGCGCGCCGAACTGCTGGCGCGTCCGGACATAGTCCAGCGTCGCCGCAAGAGAGGCTTCCATCGAACCGACCGATTCCGCCAGCACGGCGAGAATGGCGCGATCCATCGCCAGATCGATCCGATCGGCCGCCTCCCCCATTTTTCCAACCGGGGTGGCGGAGACTTCGCGGAGCACGAGCGAGGCATGCCGATGCCCGTCGACCGACCGGAATCGCCGGACGTCCAGTCCGTCCGCATCGCAGGGCACGAGAAAGAGGCCGATGCCGTCCCGGCTGCCGGCGCTTCCCGACGTGCGCGCCGAAACGAGAAACCAGTCGGCGTCGGCCCCATCCTCGACATGGATCTTCGTGCCGGACAAACGAACGCCGCCACCGTTGGCGAGCGCTTCGGTGCGGATCGAGGCGGGGTCGAACCCGCTATCCTCGATCAACGCGGCGGCGATGCGGATCGCACCGGCGCCGAGTTGTTCGAGCAATACCGCGCAATGTTCGCCGCCGCCGCGCATCAGCGCCGGCGCAAGGACACAATGGCTGGCATAGGCATCGGTCATCAGGTGCCGGCCGATGCCTTCCATGATCGCCATGACCTCGACCGGCCCGCCGCCCAGTCCGCCCTCGCTCTCGGAAATCGGCAGCGCCAGCCATCCGAGTTCGGCCATCTTCGCCCAGCGGCGGCGACCGCCCGCGGGGCCTTCGGCCAGGCGCTTCAGGCGGTCGGCGGCATTCCATTCCTCTTCGCCGAAACGCTCGACGCTGTCGCGCAGCATCTGCTGCTCGTCATTATAGGCGAACTGCATCGGCCCCTCCCCTTCAAAGCCCGAGCGCGCGGCGCGCGATGATGTTGCGCTGAATCTCGCTCGACCCACCATAGATGGTCGTGACACGCGAGAAGAGCGCGCCCTGAAGCGCCAGCGGCATGTCGTCGGACAGGCCGCCGCCATCGAGCGGTTCGAAATGCTGCGCTTGCGGTCCCAGCGCTTCGATCCACAGGGTCATCGCCTGCTGTAGCAACTCGGACCAGCGCAGCTTGACCATCGATCCACGCGGTCCCGAATCCGCACCCGCCGCCGCATCGGCCATCAGGCGCAAGACCATGGATTGCACTCCCAGCGCCTCGATCTCCACCTGCGCCAGCTTCGCACGAAAGCCGGGCTGTTCGATCAGCGGGCCCGTGGATGTCCGTCGCCGCGCGGCCGCGGCGCGCACGGCGCGCAGCGTCTGCGGCAGGAACATCGCGGTCGCAGCGGCGACCATCCGCTCGCGGTCGAGCAGAACCTTGCCGTAATTCCAGCCCATGCCCTCCTCGCCGACCAGGTTCGCGGCCGGAATGCGGACATCGTCGAGGAACACCTCGTTCGTGTGATGCTTTTCGTCGAGCGTACGGATCGGGCTGACTCGGATGCCGGGGGTATCCATGTCGACGAGCAGCAGCGAAATGCCCTGCTGCCGCCGCGTCTCGCTGGAGGTGCGCGCCAGCACGAACATGCGGGTCGAGACATGGGCATAGCTCGTCCACATCTTGTGGCCGTTCAGGATATAGGTATCGCCATCGCGTACCGCCCGCGTGCGCAGTGCCGCCAGATCCGATCCCGCGCCCGGCTCCGAATAACCCTGACACCACCAATCCTCGCCGCTGATGATGCGCGGCAGATAGAAATCCTTCTGCGCCTGGCTGCCATAGGTGAAAATGATCGGCCCGATCAGTTCGAGCCCCTGGTGATATTGCGAAGGTGCATCGGCCGCCGAAGCTTCCGACCAGAATATGTGGAGCTGCTGCGGCGTCCAGCCGGTGCCGCCATATTCGGTCGGCCAGGTGGGCGCCCCCCAGCCGCGGTCGGCCAGGCAGCGTTGATAGGCGGTCAATGTTTCGGGCGGCAGCCGCAGTCCGGCGCGCACCGTCGTTTTCCATGCGTCGGGAATGGTGTTCGCGAAAAAGGCGCGGACCTCCCGTTGGAATTCCCGGTCTTCGGGGGTCAGGGCCAGATTCATCGGGCATCTCCCATCCTGCTTGGGGTGCCCATAGCCACGGCCGCCGCCGCCTGGCTCGCGGTCCGGCGACGACGGCGCCAATTTCGCAAATGTGATTGTCGGGGCACGCATCATGCCCTGCTTCGCTTGCGCGCCGGGGCACGCGATCAGGTCGCAGCCCAGCTTTGGAAGGAGAGAGACGATGCTCGGCGCAATGCAGACGCACCAGCTGACGACCGCGATGCTGATCCAGCATGCCGCGACCAATCATCCGCTCCGCGAGATCGTGTCGCGCGGCGAAGACGGAAGGCTGACCCGGTCGAACTGGCGAACCGTGGAAAGCCGCGCGCGCCGCGTCGCGGCGGCGTTGGCCGACCTGGGACTTCGTCCGGGAGACCGCGTCGCGACGCTGGCGTGGAATCGCCTGCCGCACCTCGAGCTCTATTACGGGGTCAGCGCGGCAGGCATGGTATTGCACACGGTCAATCCGCGCCTGTTTCCAGAACAGATCCGCTATATTCTCGACCATGGCGGGGCGCGCGTGCTCTGCGTCGATCCCGACCTGTTGCCACTGGTCGAACCGATGCTGGCCGACCTGCCGAAGATCGAACGGGTGATCGTCCTCGCGCCGCAGGCGACGATACCCGCAACGACGATCGCCGACCCCATTGCCTATGACAGCCTGATCGCCGAAACGCGCCCCATCGAGCGCTGGCCGGCCATCGACGAGAATTCGGCGAGCGCACTGTGCTACACCTCGGGGACGACGGGGAATCCGAAAGGCGTCCTCTACAGCCATCGATCGACGGTGCTGCATGCGATGAGCGCACTCGCGGCCGACTCCATGGCGCTCGCCGCTGCCGATTCGATCCTTGTCGTGACGCCGCTCTTTCACGTCAATGCGTGGGGGATTCCCTATTCCGCGGCGATGGCGGGCGCGAAGCTCGTCCTTCCCGGCTCGGCACTCGATCCCGTCTCGCTTCACGATCTGATGCGCGACGAGGGCGTCACCTTCTCGCTCGGCGTCCCGACGGTCTGGCTGGCCTTCCTCGATCATCTGCGCCGCGAGCGGTCGAGCGACGAGCGGGCGGCGCTCAGGCTCAACCGGGTATTCACCGGCGGCGCGGCGACACCCCGCACATTGATCGAACAATTCCGCACGCTTCTCGACGTCGAGACGATACAGGCGTGGGGTATGACCGAGACGAGCCCCGTCGCCACCGTCTGCCGTCCGCTGGCTCATCATGCCGGCCTGCCTCCGCATGCGCAGATCGACCTGCGCGCACTGCAGGGGCGCGCGGTGTTCGGCGTCGAACTGCGGATCGAGGACGAGGAAGGCCGCGAGCTGCCGCGAAACGGCGAGCTATCGGGTCTGCTCAAGGTGCGCGGCCCCTGGGTGCTCGACGCCTATCACGGTCAGGCGCCGGGAAGCGCCGTCGATGCCGACGGCTGGTTCGATACCGGCGACGTCGCCAGGATCGACGCCGATGGCTTCCTCCAGATCACCGATCGTGCCAAGGATGTCATCAAGTCGGGCGGCGAATGGATTTCATCCATCGACCTCGAAAATGCGGCCGTCGCGCATCCCAAGGTCGCCGAGGCGGCCGTGATAGGCGTCGCCCATCCCAGATGGCAGGAAAGGCCGCTGATGCTGATCCGGCTGCATCCCGGCGAAAGCGGCGACCGGGCGGAGATACTGGACCATCTCGCCGCGCATGTCGCGCGCTGGTGGCTTCCCGACGATATATTGTTCGTCGACGATCTGCCGCACACGGCAACGGGCAAGCTTCTCAAGACCGAATTGCGAGCGCGCCACGGCGATCATTTCGCCGATCGCCTCGGAGTCGGGTGATCCGGCCGTATCATCAGTTGCGTAAAAGGCAACGGTCGCCTCACAGCGGTTTCCAGTTACTGTTTAAATGGTATTGACCAATACCATATCCATGCATATTTTATAACATTCCAATCGTCGCACGACGCTTCGGGAATCGAGTCAGCGGAGGCGACGACCCTCGAACGGCACGATCCGCGGGCGGTTGGGAATATTGCAGTCAATAGAGCGCCGGGCCGGACCGTTGCCGTCTCCCGCGCTCCTCCAGAGGAAAATCCGCAATGGAAACTATCATCATCGGCACGGGGGCCAGTCGGTTCGGAATGTTCGTCGATACGCCGGCTCGAACGCTTGCGGCCGAAGCGGTGGCGGAGGCGCTCGCGGACGCGGGTCTGGAGGGCAAGGATGTCGGGCTCGTGCTGGTCGGCAACGCCGTGGGCGGTGTCGTGACCGGACAGGAGATGATCCGCTCGCAGACCATCTTGTCGCAGTCGCTGCTGGTCGGGCGACCGATGGCGGCGGTCGAGAATGCCTGCGCATCGAGTTCTTCGGCCTTCTATCTCGCGCATCTCGCGATCCAGTCGGGCATGCACGACGTGGTGGTGGTCGTGGGCGCCGAGAAGATGACTTCGACCGATCGGACCCTCGCGACGAAGGCGCTGGCAGCCGCAACCGACGTGTCGCTGCGACAGGAGACGGCCGGCGATGGCGGCAAGCCCCGCCCGGTCTTCATGGAAATCTATGCCGCCAACGCGCGAAACTACATGGCGCGCTCGGGGGCGACGGCGGAGGATTTTGCGGACGTCGTGGCAAAGAATACCCGGAACGGCAGCCTGAACCCGATCGCGCAGGTCAAGGTTCCGCTCTCACGCGAGGATGTCCTGAACGCGCGGGAGATCGTGGCACCGCTCACCCGTCCCATGTGCGCCGGCATCGGCGACGGCGCGGCGGCGATCGTCCTCTGCTCCTCCGGCTTCGCCAGGGCAAAGGGCAAGAAGGGCCCGAAAGTGCGGACGAGCCTGCTCGCGTCGGCCGAAATCGAGGACAATCACGAGATCGTCTCGCGGACCGCCGCCAAGGCGTTCGAGGCGGCGGGCATATCGCCCGAGGACGTCAGCCTGGTCGAGCTGCACGACGCCGCCGCGCCGGCCGAGATCATGGTGCCGGAGGAGCTGCTGCTGGTCGCGCAAGGGGACGGCCCGTCGCTCATCCGCAGCGGAGCGAGCCGGATCGACGGGCGATTGCCGATCAATCCCTCGGGAGGCCTGACTGCGCGTGGACACCCCGTCGGAGCCACGGGCGCCGCCCAGATCGTCGAACTGGCCAATCAGTTGCGCGGGCGATGCGGGCCGCGGCAGATCGCGAATCCCCGGATCGGCCTCGCCGAAAATGCCGGTGGCAGCATCTTCAATGGTGCGGCCGCGTGCATGATCACATTGCTGGAGGCCTGACCGGCTCTCCGCATTCGATGCCGAAGACATGCAGATGCGCGGGGGTTCCGGAATGACCGAACGAGTCATCAAGTCCGAAGAGGTCGTCGTCAGATCCCTGCTCGAACGCGGGGCAAGTCGCTCGCCCGACGAGATATTGGTGAGCTTCGAGGATGGCGGGACGCTGACCCGCGCCGAGGCGCTGGGGACGGCCTATGCCTTCGCGAACGAACTCAGCGCGCGGGGCATCCGCCGCGATGACCGCGTTCTGGTGATGTTGCCGAACGGCGCCGATTTCCTGCGCGTCTGGTGGGGGATCGCATGTCTGGGAGCGGTTATCGTCCCCGCGCACGTCGGCTTCCGCGGCGCGATGCTGCGGCATCTTCTGGAGCTGTCGGCGCCGGCGCTGATCGTCACGAATGCGAGCTTCGCGCCAGTATTCGATGAAGAAGACCTCTCGATCCCGATCGCGCTTGCAGAGGAGATGCACGGGGCCGACCGCACGCCGCCCCGGCTGGACCGGCCGATCGAATATTGGGACACGGCGATCTGCCTTTTGACGTCGGGAACGACCGGGCCGTCGAAGCTGGCAAGCTGCACCTATCTGCACGGTCTGCGCGGCGGCGCGAATTTCGTCGCGGACGGATCGCGGGGCAGCGAGGATTGCCTGCTCGTCGACATCCCCCTCTATCATGGCGCCGCCTTGCGCTTCGTCGTCGCCGCGCTGGGATGCGGGGTGCGCCTGCATGTGCGCTCGGCCCCTTCGCTCTCGACCTATTGGCAGGACAATGCCCGCGCCGGGGTCACGATGACCGCGCTGATCAGCAGCATGGTGCCGTTTCTGACGAAGCAGCCCCCGAGCCCGTCGGATCGCGATCACAAGGTGCGCATCGTCCTCGCCAGCCCGCCGCCCCGCGATCCGGAGGCGTTCAAGCAGCGCTTCGGCATTGCCGAAATCCGGACGGGCTATGGCTCGACCGAGGTCCCGGGTCCGCTCGCAAGCCATCCCGACGACGAACTGCGCGACGGCTATTGCGGGCGGCTCACCCCCGACTACGAATGCCGGCTCGTCGACGAAAACGACCTCGACGTTCCGGAAGGCACGCCGGGGGAACTGATCCTGCGGACGCGACAATCGTGGCAAATCATCTGCGAATATATCGGCAACAGCCCCGCAACCGCAAAGGCTTGGCGCAACGGCTGGTTCCATACCGGCGACGTGATGCGACGGGACGCGCTCGGCAGGTTCTTCTTCGTCGACCGCGTCAAGGATTCGCTTCGCCGTCGCGGGGAGAATATCTCGTCGGTGGAAGTCGAGAAGGCCGTGGCGCTCTTTCCGGGAGTCATCGAGGCCGCCTGCGTCGGGGCGGTGTCGGACGGCGGAGACGACGAGGTAAAGGTGTGGCTGGTCGTCGAAGATCCGGGCACGTTCGATCCCCACGCGTTCTTTCACTTCTGCGCGCATGGTCTGCCCTATTTCATGGTCCCCCGCTTCGCTGCGCTCACGGATGAATTTCCGAAAACGCCGAGCATGCGCATACGCAAGCATGAACTCAGAAACCGGCCCAACGGCGAGTTTCACTGGGATCGGGAGGAACTGGGCATTTCGGTCAGACGACCAGGCGCGTCGATTTCCGCCGGCTAAACAGCGGCGCAAAGTTGAGGCCGCCCGGCCGATCGCTCACGCCGGCACCCGCTACACCTCGAAAAAGTGCGCCGCTTCGGCGATAGCGGCCCTCGGCGTACAGAAGGCGTTCGCGGGATGGGCCGGATCGGCGTAGCCGAAGGAGATGCCGCAAACGACCCGGCGATCGGGCGCCATTCCGAAATGACGGCGTATCACCTCGGGATGGCGCGCCAGGGCTGCCTGAGCGATGCTCGCGACGCCGCGACTTTTTGCCGCAAGCATGAAATTATGGACATAGGCTCCGCAATCGATCGCGCCATAGAGACCGAGGTCGGCCGGCGACGTCACGATCGCGACGTGCGGCGCCCCGAAAAATCGATAATTATCACGCGCGGCCTCCTGCGCGCGTGCGCGATCGCCGCGCTCAATACCCAGGCTTTCGTATAGCAGGCGCCCGCATTCCCGGCGCCGCTGACCATAGACGCCGGAATATTCGGACGGAAATTCGAAGTCGGGGGCGGGCTCCGACCGTTCCGCCGCCGCGGCATAGGCCGCACGAAAGCGATCCGTCGCTGCGCCCGTGGTGATGAAGAGTTGCCAGGGCTGGCTGTTGCACCAGGACGCCGTCTTCTGCGCGCTGGCAAGGATGGCCTCGATGATGGACCGATCGACGGGATCGGGAAGAAAGGCCCTGCAACTGCTTCGCGCGGCCAGTAACGCATCGAACGAATCGGCACCAGTCAATTCCGCTCCCCTCCTCCACCACGCATACGATTTCTCTCTGGCTATAGTAGGATATGATACTGTATAATACCATATTATTCAATACTATTGAAAGGCATTCCGATGCAATCGCAGGATATGACCGGACCTTTGCAAGGAATCCGCATCGTCGAATTCGTGGGGATCGGGCCGGGCCCCTTCGCCGCGATGATGTTGGCCGACATGGGAGCGGAGATCGTCTCGATCGCGCGACCGGATACAGGGATCAAGACGCCGGAGGATTTCATCTTTCGCGGGCGGCGGGTCGTGGAGCTCGACCTCAAGGATGAGGAGGACCGCCTGCGGGCCTTCGATCTCGCCTGCGCCGCCGATGTCGTCATCGAGGGGTTCCGGCCTGGCGTCATGGAGCGGATGGGCCTGGGGCCGGACCGGCTCGCGGCGCGCAACAGGGCGCTCGTATATGCGCGGATGACGGGGTGGGGACAGGCGGGGCCGCTTGCCCGGATCGCAGGGCACGACATCAACTATATCGCGCTGACGGGCGCCCTCGATTCGATTCGCTGCTCCGATGGCGCTCCCGTGGCGCCGCTCAACCTCGTCGGCGATTATGGCGGAGGCTCGCTCTATCTGGTCGTCGGCGTGTTGGCGGCTCTGATCGAGGCGCGCCGCACCGGCTGCGGACAAACGGTCGACGCCGCCATGTGCGATGGCGTGTCCCACATGCTGTCGACCTTCTACTCGCTCCGGGCGCGCGACCGCTGGTCGGACACGCCGGGAACCAACATCCTCGACGGAGGCGCCCATTTTTACGGCACCTACCGCTGTTCCGACGGCAAATTCATCGCCCTTGGCGCGATCGAACCCCAATTCTACGCCATATTGTGCGAGAAGCTGGGCCTGGACCATGACCCGCGACGCCAGATGGAGCAGTCGGATTGGTCCGGTTTGCGCAGCAGGTTCGCGGACATCGTGGCCGGCAAGACGAGGGCCGAATGGGAAGCGATCTTCGACGGAAGCGACGCCTGCTTCGCGCCGGTGCTCAGTCTCGACGAAGCATCCCGCCATCCCCACATGATCGAACGCGGCGTGCATCGGGTCGAGCAGGGCGTCGTGCAGCCTGCCCCCGCCCCCCGCTTTTCCAACCATCCCTCGGCAGGACCGCGACCCGTCGCACAATCCCGCACGTCAGCCGAAGCCATCCTGTCGGAGTGGCGTCAGCAGGCCTAGCGGCTAGGCAGCCGCCAGCCGGGCGCCCATTTCGGCGAGCTGCTGGCGCGCGGCCCCGAACTGGAATTCGAGGTGCCGCTGCCTGAGCGTGAGCCATGGCAGTTCGGACTCCATGACCACGCCGATCCCGCCCTGCAGCAGATGGGTCGTCGCGGCAGTCAGGCTGCCGACCTCGCTCGCCCAATATTTGGCGTTTGATGCTTCATCGGCCGCCGGGATGTCCGCCGCCAGCAGGTCCGCGGCGTGCCACATGGTCAGGCGCAGCGCCTCGATGGCGATGTAGACGTCGGCGGCACGCAGCGCGACCATCGGCGAACTCGCGAGCGACCGCCCGAACTGTTCGCGCTGGTTGACCCATTCGGCGGTGATGCCGAGCGCGCGCTGCGCCGCGCCGAGTTGGCAGGCGGCGACGGCGACGCGGGCGCGCTGCACGATCCAGTCGAGCACCGAGGCGCGCTCCGCCTCGTCCCCCAGCACCATGTCGCCCGCGACCGGAACCGCGTCGAGCGTCATCAGCGCCTCCGGCGAGCCGTCGGCCGAAACCTGCAATTCGCACGCGACGCCGGACGACATCACATCGACCAGGAACAGGCCGCTTTCCCCGTCCTCCATCCGCGCGGGAACGAGGACGAAGTCGGCCATCATGCCGGCCGCGACCGAGGTCTTGATCCCCGAGAGCAGGAAGCCGTCGCCCGATCGCACCGCCGTCGTGGCGAGCCCGAACGGCGTTTCCATCGCCGGTTCGTCGAGCGTCGCCGTCGCACAGAGCGATCCCGATGCGATGCGGCGGGCGACATCGCTTTGCCTCGCCGACCGGCCGAAGCGGGCGAGCGGCATCGCGGCGAGCACGACATTGGACAGAAAGGGGACCCGCCCCCCGTGCGCGCCGATCCGTTCGAGCACCGAACAGGCCTCCCGCATACCGAGGCCGCTGCCTCCGAGCGCTTCGGGTACGCCGATCCCGTAAAGCCCACTGTCGGCGAATTGCCGATGCAGCGCCGCGTCATACCATTGCGCCGAATCCAGCGCCGCGATCGACCGGCCTTCGCCGGCGGCATCGCGGAGAAGGCGATCGGCCAGATCGGCGACCGATCGTTGCAGGTCGGTAGGCTGAAAGTCCATTGGGTTGCTCCCTCGAAATCTAGCGAATGCGCGGAAAGGCGAGCGCGTCGGTCGCGATCAGGCCGCGCAATATATCGTTTGCCCCGCCGCCGAACTGCTTCACCAGATAGCCGTTATAGGCCTTGATGAGCCTGCCCTCGAGGACCGCCATCGGCGAGGTGCCGCGCAGCGGCGCCTGCGCCCCCAATATTTCGAGGAGCAGGCGCTGGCACAGGATCAGCGTTTCGCTCGCGAAGACCTTGTAGCTGGACGATTGGGCGAAGCCGATCTCGCCCTGATCGAGCGCCGCGGCGAGTTCGGCGGCGTGAAGGCGCGACACCTCCAGATGCGCGCGCATCCGGGCGAGGTTCGTCTGCACCCACGGCCGGTCGATGATGCGGCGGCCGTCGATACCGACCGTCCGGCACGCCCATTGTGTCACCTGCTCGACCATATGCGCGGTGCCGGCGACCGTGAAGCACAGGACCCGCTCGCGGCTCAACTGCCCCATGATCAGCTTCCAGCCGTTCCCCTCGCCGCCGACCAGATTGTCCGACGGCACGACGACATCCTGATACCGCGTCACCGACACCGGATAGTGATCGAGGATGTCCAGCGGGGTCCACGAGTAGCCGGGCGCATCGGTGGGGACGAGCAGGACTGAAATGCCGCGATGGGGCGGTGCTTGCGGATCGGTGCGCGCCGCGAGCCACACATAGTCGGCGACGTTGGAGAAGCTGGTGAACAGCTTCTCGCCATTCACCACATAGCCCGACGCGTGCGGAACCGCCGAGGTGGAGAGGCTGGCGAGGTCCGTGCCCGCCTGGGATTCGGTGTAGCCGATCGAAAACAATATCTCCCCCCGGACGATCGCGGGGAGAAACCGCTGCTTCTGCTCGGCGCTGCCGAAACGCTGGATCAGCGGTCCGACCGTATGGGTGGTCAGAAAGGGCAGCGAGACCCCGGCGCGTTCGGCCTCTTCGGAAACGATGAGCTGCTCGACCGCAGACCGGTTGCCGCCGCCCCATTCCTCGGCGAGCGAAATCCCGAGCCACCCGTCGGCGCCGAGCTGTCGAACCAGCGCCCGGTAATGCGTGCGGTTCTCGGTCGAGCCGTCGCCGCCGAAGCGGCGCACAAGATCCTCGAAATAGGATCTGACCTCCTTGCGGAAATCTTCGATCCGGGCCGGGTAGCGGGTGTCCATGCCAATCGCCTTTCTTGACGCGTTCCGGACGCGCGCCCGCACAATAGTATGGACTAATATAGTATTCAAGCATACATAATGGAGCCGGGAGGATGTGACGATGCTCGATCTGGCCATCAGGGGCGCGCTGATCGTCGACGGGACGGGCGGCGAACCCTATTCCGGCGACGTCGGGATCGCGTCGGGGCGAATCGCGACGGTCGGCCGGGCCGGACCGGCGCGAGAGGAGATCGATGCGCGCGGCCGCATCCTGACGCCGGGCTTCATCGACATCCACACGCATTTCGACGGACAGGCGACATGGGAGAACCGGCTTGCCCCTTCGTCGGAGCATGGCGTGACGACGGTCGTCACGGGCAATTGCGGCGTCGGCTTCGCGCCGTGCCGGCCGGGCGACCGCGACGCGCTGCTGGCGTTGATGGAAGGCGTGGAAGACGTCCCCGACGTCGTCATGGCCGCCGGCCTTCCGTGGACATGGACCAGCTTTCCGGAGTTCCTCGATTTCCTCGATCAGCGGCAATTCGACATCGATGTCGCGGTGCAGATACCCCACTCCCCCATTCGGGTCTTCGTCATGGGCCAGCGCGGCGTCGACCGGGCGCCGGCGACGCCCGGGGAAATCGAACGCATGGCGGCGCTGGTCGAAGAGGCGATCGGGGCGGGCGCGATCGGCGTATCCACCTCGCGTTTCCTGCTGCACCGCACGAAAGCCGGCAAATTGTCGCCGAGCGTCGACGCCGCGGAACAGGAACTGCTCGGCCTTGCGGAAGGGCTGCGGCGCGCCGGGGACGGCGTCTTCCAGCTCATCGCCGCCGTCGATTCGACCGCTGCGGACGAATATGCGCTCATGCGGCGCCTGGTCGAAAAGTCCGGCCGTCCGTTGTCGTTCACGCTCGTCGCCGAACAACTGCCGAACTATCCGGGCGAAAAGGATGCATGGCGCGTCTTCCGGCACAGGCTGGCCACCGACCAGCCCGCCGGCGCCCCCATTCGCGGGCAGATATTCCCGCGCCCGATCGGCACGCTGCTGGGCCTCGACCTTTCCTATCATCCCTTTTCGCTGAACCCCTCTTACGCCCCGCTGCGCGATCTGCCGCTGCCCGAGCGCGTCGCCCGAATGCGCGATCCGACGATCCGTGCACGCCTGCTCGCCGAAACGCCGCAATCCGACAATCTTCCGGCGCTTCGCATGGTCTCGCTCGACCGCGAACATTATCGGCTCGGCGATCCGCCCCGATACGATCCGACGCCCGACGAGGAGATCGGCCGGCTGGCGGCGCGCGCGGGGCGCAGCAAGGCGGATCTGCTGTACGACTGCCTGCTGGAGGACGACGGCAAAGCCATCCTCTATTGCCCCAGCGGAAATTTCATCGACCACAGGCTCGACGCCGCCGGAGAATTGCTGCGCGATCCCAACACGATCGTCGCGCTGGGAGATGCCGGGGCGCATTATGGGATGATCTGCGACGCCAGCTATCCCACCTTCCTGCTGACATACTGGGTCCGCGATGCCGCACCCGGCGCCGGGCTCACGCTGCCCGACGCGGTGCGCAAGCTGTCCGCGATACCCGCGGACGCCGTCGGTCTGTCCGATCGCGGAACGATCGCGGTCGGAAAGAAAGCCGATCTCAACATCATCGATCTCGAGCGGCTCCGCCTCCACGGCCCCGCCGTCTTTCACGACCTGCCGGCGGGCGGGAGGCGGTTGCGGCAAAGGGCCGACGGAATCGCCGCGACCATCGTCAGCGGAGAAGTGACCTATCGCGACGGCCTCCCCACCGGCCGGCTTCCCGGACGCCTCGTGCGCCGCGGCCGAACCGCGGCTTTCGCATCGCGCACCAATGGAGACAGCCGATCATGACCGACAACGACGCCATGCGCCACGACGTCATCGTCATCGGCGCCGGACTGGCGGGGCTCTACATGCTCCACAAGCTGCGGCAGACCGGCCGACGGGCGATCGTCATCGAAGCCGGGTCGGACGTCGGGGGAACCTGGTACTGGAATCGATACCCGGGCGCGCGTTGCGACGTCGAAAGCCTCGACTATCAATATACATTCTCCGACGCGCTTCAGCGCGAATGGACGTGGAGCGAGCGCTTCGCCCGGCAGGACGAAATCCTGGCCTATATCAACCATGTCGCCGATCGCTTCGACCTGCGCCGCGACATTGTCTTCGATACCCGCGTCACGCGCGCACGCTTCGTCGAAGCGGCGGCCGAGTGGGAGGTCGAAGCCGATGACGGGTCGCGCCACGTCGCGCCGTTCCTGATCGCGGCGACCGGCGCGCTGTCGCTGCCGCAAACGCCGCCATTGCCGGGAATCGAGGATTTCAAAGGCGACGTCTATCATACGGGGCGCTGGCCGCACGACGGCGTCGACTTCACCGCGCGCAGGGTGGCGGTCGTCGGGACCGGCTCGTCCGGAATCCAGGCGATCCCGAACATCGCCGCGCAAGCCGAGCGCCTCTACGTCTTTCAGCGCACGCCGAATTTCAGCCTTCCCGCCCGGAATGCCCCCCTGACGGAGCAACAGGTGGAAGAACGCCGACGCAATTTCGCGGATATCGCGAGATCGAACAAGGCGTCCCCCAGCGGGCTTTACAGGCCGCCGTCCGACGTCGCGACCCGATCGGCCCTCGACGTGCCGGCGGAGCAGCGGGCCGCGGACTATGAGAAATGGTGGGACAGGGGTGGTACGCTGCTCATGCGGACGTACACCGACCTCCTGATCAACGCCGATTCGAACCGGACGGCGACCGAATTTGCCCAGCGCAAGATCCGCGACATGGTGGAGCGGCCCGACGTCGCCGACAAGCTGACCCCGCATTATCACATCGGGACGAAACGCATCTGCCTCGACAGCGGCTATTACGAGACGTTCAACCGTCCGAACGTCACGCTGGTCGACGTGAACGAGGACCCGATATCGACCATCACCGGCGACGCCATCGTCACCGCGGGACGGACCTGCCAAGTCGATGCCATCGTCTTCGCGACCGGCTATGACGCGATGACCGGCCCGCTGCTGGCGATGGACATCACGGGACGCGGAGGCCGGACGATGCGCGAGGCCTGGTCCGATGGTCCGCGGACCTATCTCGGTCTGTCGATCGCCGGTTTTCCGAACCTGTTCGTGGTCGCCGGCCCGGGCAGCCCCTCCGTGCTCGCCAATGTCATCCTGTCGATCGAGCAGCATGTCGACTGGATCGCGGACTGCCTCGACCATATGCGCGACCGGGGGTTCGAGACGATCGAGGCGTCGCCCGACGCGCAAGACGCCTGGGTCGAGCATGTCAACGAGGTGGCGCAGGCGACGCTCTATCCCCGGACGAAATCCTGGTATTCGGGCTCCAACATCGCCGGAAAGCCGGAGATATTCATGCCCTATGTCGGTGGGCTCGGCCGGTACACCGCCCATTGCGCCGACGTCGCGCGCGACGGTTATGCCGGCTTCGTCCTTTCCTGACGGGACGGCTCGCCGCGTCGCCGTCCACGCCGGGTCGCCCGCCCGGGTTCTGTCCCGGGCGAGCGAACGCCGTCACGACAGGGATCGCGGGGCGACGTCGAGCATCACCGTCACCTTGGCGGGGCAGCAGACGCCTTCCGCATTGCCGACATCGACGTCGATGTCGGCCAGCGCCCGCCCCCGATCGTCGCGATAGCGGCGGGTCACCACGCCTTCGCCATACATGCGATCGCCGCCATAGACGGGACGCTGCATCGTCATCTTTCGCTTGATGATGAAGGCGCCCGGCCCGGCCCAGTCGGTCACCACGCGGTCGATGAACGCCTGATAGACCATCGTGTTCACATAGATGGTCTTCTGCCCCTGGCTTTGGGCATAGGCCGCTTCATGATGTCCCGGGAACATGTCCATCGACGCGACCGCACCCCAGACGACGCGCGTGTAGGGAAAATCCAGCTCGATCCGCGGCACGACGGTGCCTTCCGCCGCATCGTCCCATGTCCTGTTCGGCCGTATCGCCATCACGCGTCTCCCTTTTCGTGCGGAATGAAGCGGAACACATTGTTGGTGTTCCGGGCGACGATCTCGCCATTCTGATTCAGATAGGTGGTGACGACGGTGACGAAGTGGCCGGTGCCGAGGCGCGTCGTCTTTTCCGGGCTGATGCCCGACACTTCGTCGTAGGAACTGATCCGGTCGCCGAGCAGGATCGGGCGAAAGAATTCGGTTTCGGCCGACGCATTGATCACGGTCGCACCCGGAAGCGGGACGCTGAACACGATGTTGCGGCGGGTTTCGACGCCGCCCGGCCGCCATGGAAGCGCCTTCGACAGGGTCGCCAGCAGCCCCATCGGCGCGACGATCCCGCCCCACTGCGCCTCGGCATATTCGGCGTCCCAATAGCTTGGATTGGCGTCTTCGATGCTGCCGGCGAAAAACTGGGTGATCGCCTCGGTCGCCGAGAAATCGGCCGTGTGCACGTCGCTTTTCCTGCCGACGATCTTCAGCCCTTCCTCATAGGTGCCGATGACCGCCTTCGAGAGCGCGCCGCCGTCGGGCTGGCCTTTCGCCTGTGATGTTCCTGTCATGCTCATCCCTCGATCTGTTGGTGAATCCCTGCCGACGCCGGGCTCAACGGCCGACCCATATGGGTTGGCGCTTGCCGGCGAAGGCGCGTGGTCCCTCGATGAAATCCTCACTCGCGCGCATGGCCTTGAGCGCCGGATATTCGGCCGCGAGCGCCGCATGGACGCCGCCATGCTCGAGCCCCGCATAGGCGCATTGCTTGGTCGCCCGCACCGCGAGCGGCGAACATTTCAGGATTCGGTCCGCCCAGTCGCGCGCGCTCGCCATCAGTTGGTCGTGCGGAACGACCTCGTTGACGAAACCGAGCTCGCGTCCTTCGGCCGCATCGACGCGCCGCCCGGTGAGCAGCATGCCCATCGCCTGCTTCATCGGAATCATGCGCGCGAGCCGGTGGATTCCGCCGGCGACGGCGGCCAGCCCGACCAGCGGTTCGGGCAGGGCGAATACCGCCCTGTCCGACGCGACGATGATGTCGCTTGCAAGCGCGATCTCGAAGCCGCCGCCGAAGGCGATGCCGTTGACCGCCGCGATCACCGGCTTGGTGAGATCGCTGCGATGGGTGATGCCTCCGAAACCCGAGGGAGGAAAGGGCTTGCGGTCCTTGAGCGGCGTCGCGGCGGTGGCCTTCAGGTCGTTGCCCGCGCAGAAGGCCCGGTCGCCCGCTCCGGTCACGATCGCGACCCACAGATCGGCGTCGGCCGCGAACGCATCGAAGGTGGCGGCGAGCTCCTCGTGCGCGGCGTGATGAAGCGCGTTCATCACGTCGGGCCGGTTGATCGTGACCGTCAGGACACGCCCGTCGGTTTGCGTAGTGACAAATTCCCTCACCCGTGACCTCCGCTGTCGAAGCGTCTCAAACCGTGCGCGACCGCACGGACATCGAACGCCCGAGCCGACCGATCATAGTCGACTATTCCGTATGGTTCTATACCATATTGAACAGGATCATGATGGCAAGCGCTTTTTGCGATCCTGTCCGGTGGCCGCCTCAGGACGGAAGCCCGAGGATCGACTTGGCGATGATGTTCTTCTGGATCTCCGTGGTGCCGCCCAGGATGGTGAAGACGCGCTGGTAGATATAGTTGGCGGTCGCCGTCCGGGTGAAATCCTCCGCCGGACCGAACCGGCGTTCGGGTGCGCGGCTGTCGGCGAACGAAAAGGGCAGCGCGTCCTCGCCGAGCATCTCCATGTTGAACTCGGCGATATCCTGGCCGAGCAATGTCGCGGCGATCATCGCCATCGACACATCCTGCCCCACCGAGCCGGTTTCCCGGATGTCGGCGAGCAGGCGCGCGATCCACGCGTCGAGGGCGCGCATCCGTATCTTCAGCATCGTCAGCCGGGCCTTCAGGGCGGGGTGGTCGCCGAAGGGGCGACCGGCGGCGTCGAGCCGCCCGGCCGAACGGACCGCGCGGCCCATGGCCTGACGCAGGGCGAGCGATCCGAGCACCCCCAATCGTTCGTGCGACAGCAGATATTTGGCGATCGACCAGCCGCGCCCCTCTTCGCCGACGCGATTCTCGACGGGCACTTCGACGTCCCGGAAGAAGACCTCGTTGAAGCCGTGATGTCCGTCGGCCGAGATGATGGGCCGCACCGTGATGCCGAACGAGCGCATGTCGGCGAGCAGGAAGGTGATGCCGTCCTGTCGCCTTTCCTCGCGGCTCGTCCGGACGAGCATGAATATCCAGTCGGCGTGCTGCGCCGCGGTGGTCCAGATCTTCTGGCCGTTCACGACATAATGATCGCCGTGCCGGTCCGCGCGCGTCTGGAGCGAGGCAAGGTCGCTGCCGGCACCCGGCTCCGAATAGCCCTGACACCAGGAGGTCGTGCCCGCCATGATCCCCGGCAGATGGCGCGCCTTCTGCTCGGCGGTGCCGAACGCATTGAGGATCGGCCCGGCCATCTTGATCCCGAACAGCGGCAGCCGCGGCGCGTTCATCTCTGCGGTGATGGTCTCGAACAGGAACTGCTCGACCACCGAAAAGCCCGGACCGCCCTCCGCCTCGGGCCAACTGTACGCGAACCAGCCCTTGCGGCCCAGAGCCTGCTCCCATTCGAGGCGAAGGGCCTGCGGCGGCGTGCCTCCAGCCGCCGTGATGGCCCGCGTCTCTGGCGACAATTCGGCCTCGACGAAGGCCCGGATTTCTTCGCAGAACGTCGCCTCGGCCTCCGAGAGCGGCCCCGCCGTCCCGCCTGGTTCGCCATCGTCGAGCGCCGCGAACCGGTCGCAATGATGCCCGGCATCGCCGAAGATCGTCGACAGGAAGATGAGCTTTCGGAAATAATGGCTGACGATGCTTTCGTCGGTCGTGCCGATCGCGCCGTGAAACTGCACCGCGTCCTGACCGACCTTGCGCGCCGCCCGGCATCCCAGCACGCGGGCGGTCGCGACCGCGAGGCTTCGGTCCGCCGTGCCCGCCGCAAGCGCTGCGAAAGCCGCCCCGGTGGCGACCCGCGTTTCGGCGATCATGCGCAGCAGGTCCACGAGCCGATGCTGGACGACCTGGTTGGCGCCGATCGGACGCCCGAACTGCACCCGCTGTTTCACATGGTCCAGCGTCAGGTCGAAAAGGGCCTGCATGGCACCAAGCGCCTGGCTCGTCGCGGCGAGCGCCGCGAAGTCGAGCCCATCGTCGAGAATCGCCTGCGCCTCCGCCCCCTCCGCGATCAGGCAATCGAGCGGCAGGCCGACGTCGTCGAAGCGGATATCGGCGCCACCTTGATTGTCGATCAGCGCATAGCCGTCGCACTCGACGCCGGCGGTCGCGGCGGGAACGAGCAGCAAGGCCGGCGACCCCTCGGCCGACCGCGACGCGACGATCAGCGTGTCGGCATCGCCGCCGCCGATCACCACCGTCTTGCATCCGGACAGGCGAATGCGATCGCCGTCGACATGGTGGACCGTGGTGCCCGTCCGGCCGAAACGAGCCCCCGGTTCGGACCAGCCGAACGCCAGCCGCTCGCTGCCCTCGATCACTGACGCCAGACAGGCGGCCGCGCGGGCGGATCGATCGGCCGCGCGCTGGAGAAGCTGGAGGCCGATCATGTTCGCCAGAACGGGGGCGTCGAAAAGCCCGCGCCCCGTTTCTTCGAGCACGACCGCCGCCGCGGCCAGGCCCCGGTCGAAGCCTCCATGCGCGGGGTCGAGCCCGGCGAGCAGCAGGCCGCTGTCGCGAACGGCGGCCCAGACGTCGGGATCGCAGCGCCCGGTCGCACCGGCCGAATTCCAGATCGCCGGCCGCTTCCGTTCGACGAGCCGCCGGACGCTTTCGCGCAGCAGTTCCAGTTCGCTGTCCTCAGCCACTCGAAACCCCTTCCTTCTCGGCGATCGGGATCAGCCGATCCGTTCGATGATGATCGCGGGCGCCATGCCGCCGGCCGCGCACATGGTGACCAGCCCGCGTTCGATGTCGCGCCGTTCGAGTTCGTCGAGGATCGTGCCGATCAGGATCGCACCGGTGGCGCCGATCGGATGGCCGAGCGCCATGGCCCCGCCGTTCACATTGACCTTCTCGCGGTCGAGATCGAGATCACGGATGAACTTCTCAGCCACCACGGCGAACGCCTCGTTCACTTCGAAGAGGTCGATGTCCGCGAGTTCCATTCCGGTCTTGCGCAGGATTTTTCGGGCCGCCGGAACGGGGGCGTTGAGCATCAGCGTCGGCGAATCCCCGGCGTTGGCCATCGCAACCACGCGGGCGCGCGGTTTCAGGCCATGCGCGCGCGCATAGTCGGGCGATGCAAGGAGTAGGGCGGCCGACCCGTCGACGACGCCGGAGGAATTGCCCGCGTGATGGACATGGTCGATCTCGAGCCCGGGGAACGCCCGGGTCACGAGGTCGCGATAGGTGGTGCCGTCCGCGTCGACCACGATGTCGGCGAGCGCGGCGAAGGAGGGCTTGAGCGCCGCCAGGCTTTCCAGCGTCGTGTTCGGCCGGGGAAATTCCTCGCGGTCGAGCGCGACGGAGCCACCCTCGCGCACGACGCGGACAAGGCTGCGATCGAAGTGGCCGCCCCGGATCGCATGATCGGCGCGCTGCTGGCTGAGCAGCGCGAGCGCATCGAGATCGGCGCGGGAAATCCCTTCGATCGTCGCGATCGCGTCGGCGGCGACGCCCTGATGCGACTGGGGATGAGCGGCGCGCAGGTGCAGATTGCCGCAATCCATGACCGACGGTTTGTCGCTGCCGCGCCGTCCCGGCATCGACATCATCTCCGTGCCGCCGGCGACGACGAGGTCCTCCTGCCCCGCCATGATCGTGGCGGCCGCGAAGTTCACGGCGCTGATGCCCGAGCCGCAAAAGCGATCGAGCGTGATGCCGCTGCTCTCGACCGCGAAACCGGCATCGAGCGCGGTCATCCGGCCGAGGTCGCCGCCCTGCGTATGAACCTGCGCGCTCGTTCCCCAGATCACGTCGTCGACGTCGCGCGTGTCGATCCCCGTTCGCTCCACCAGCGCGCGCAGCACCGTGGCGCCGAGTTGCTGCGGGTGGATGTCGGCGAGCGCACCCTTGCCCTGCTTGCCGATGCCACGCGGCGTTCGGCACGCGTCGATGATCCATGCTTCCGGCATTTCCCGTTTCCCTTTCCTGATGTTTCGATCCCTGCCCTGTCGGGCCGGCCTATCGCGGCTGCATCCGGATCGCTCCGTCGAGCCGGACGTGCTCGCCGTTGAAATATCCGCAGGTGATCATCGTCTCCGCGAGCTGCGCGAATTCGTCGACCCGGCCCAGCCGCTTCGGAAAGGGGACCTGTGAGGCCAGGCTTTGGCGCACCGCCTCGGGCGTGCGGCCAAGGAGGGGCGTGTCGAACAGCCCTGGCAGGATCGTGTTGACCCTGATCCCTTCCGACGCAAGATCGCGCGCAACATTGAGCGTCAGCCCGACGATGCCAGCCTTCGAGGCGGCATAGGCGACTTGGCCGATCTGGCCTTCTTTTGCGGCGATCGAGGCGGTGTTGACGATCACCCCGCGCTCGCCTTCCGCGTCGGGTTCGAGCGCGAGCATCCCGGCCGCGCTGCTGGTGATGCAGCGGAACGTCCCCAGCAGGTTGATATCGATGATCCGCTCGAAATTCGCCATCGGATAGAGGCGCGCCTCGCCCGTCTCGCGGTCGCGGCCGGCGGTCCTGGCGCCGCCGCCCACCCCGGCGCAATTGACCAGGATACGCTCCTGCCCATGCGCGGCGCGGGCCTGCGCCAGCCCGGCGGCGACGCTCTCCATGTCCGAAACATCGACCGGACAGAACAGGCCGCCGATGTCCGCCGCGATCCGTTCGCCGCGTTCACGATCGATGTCGAACAGCGCCACCCGGACGCCGTGCGAGGCGAGACGCCGCGCCGTCGCCTCGCCGAGACCCGACGCGCCGCCGGTCACGACGGCCGAAACATGCGGACCCAATTCCATTTCGATTCTCCTTCACGTCGAACGCTGCAGGCCGACGACGATCTCGATCGCCGGTGCGTCGTCGTCGAGCACCGCGGCCCCCAGCCGTTCGTCCCAATAGGTGGCGCCGCCGTGCGCCATGCCGAGCGCCCGCAACCGCGCGGCAAGACCGCCCAGCGCATGCTCCCCGCTGATGCCGATCGCGCCATGGACCGCATGGGCGGTCGCCGTGACGACGCGGGCCGCGCGCGTGGCGCGGGACTTGGCGATGGCCACCAGCGCATCCCGGGGCGGACGCCGCCACCCGGCAAAGGCCGCTTCGGTGGCGATGCGCGCAGCGAAGACATGCTCCGCCATCACCGCGATCTGGTGCTGCACCGCCTGAAAACGCGCGATGGGCCCGCCGAACTGCTCGCGGACACGCGCATAGTCGACGGTCATGTCGAGCAGCGCCTCCATGAGGCCGACCATCGAGCCCGCGGCGAGCAGGGCGGCGAGCGGCCGGGCAACGTCGGCGCAGCCGCGATCGACGAGAAACCGTTCGATATCCGCGACCGCGAGCGCGTCCGGCTCGTGGCGGCGCGCCACGATGGTCTGCACGACCGGCAGCGCGGGGCGCAGCCGGGCCGCGGCGACCGCGAGGCCGAAGAGGCCGTCGATCCCGACCCCGGCACCGCCTTCGGATTCGGGCCGGCACAGGTCAAGGAAACCCGCGGCGAGAAGTTCGCCCCACGGGTCGGCGGCGTCCGCCGCGCGCAGGCAGCGGTCGAACTGTTCGAGCAGAAGCGGATCGATCGTCATCAGCGAAGCCCCAATCCGCGCGCGATGATCCCGCGCAGCACTTCGCGCGTTCCGCCGCGCAGCGAGAAGGAGGGCGCCATCGCGGCGGTATAGTCCAGCGCCGCGGCGAGGTCGGCCGGGATCGGCGTGCCGAGCGAGGCGAGATGCTCGGCGATCCGTTCGGGAACATCCTGTTCGAAACGGGTCCCCAGATCCTTGACGATCGACGCCTCGGTGACCGGGCTTTCGGGGTCGTCGAGCCGCGCGGTGACGGCGAGGGACATCTGCCGCAGCGCGCCGAGCTCCGCGATCAGCCGGCCGGCGAGCGCGCGGTCGGTCGCGGTCGTTTCGCGGCGGCCGCGCACGAAGACCAGCCACTGGTCCAGCAGCACCATGCTCGAATAGAGGCGTTCGGGGCCGCTGCGTTCGAAGGCCAGTTCCTTCATCACCTGCGCCCAGCCTTCGCCCTCGCGCCCGACGAGCGCATCCTCGCCCAGTTCGACGTCGTCGAAATGTACTTCGGCAAAATGCGCATCCCCCGCCAGATCGAGGATCGGCCGGCGCGTCACGCCGGGCAGCGAAAGGTCGACGATGAACTGCGACAGCCCCTTTTGCCGATCGCCGGGCTTTCCCGACGTGCGGACGAGCGCGATCATGAAGTGGGCGAGATGGCCGTTCGTCGTCCAGATCTTCGACCCGTTGAGCCGCCAGCCGCCGCCCGACGGGGTGGCGCTGGTGCGGACGCCGGCCAGGTCGGACCCCGCCCCCGGCTCGCTCATGCCGATGCAGAAATGCGCCTCGCCGCGGCATATCCGCGGAATATAATGCGCCTGCTGAGCCTCGGTGCCGAAGTTCAGCAGCAGCGGCGCGCTCTGCCGTTCGGCGATCCAATGCGCGGCGACCGGCGCACCGGCGGCGAGCAGTTCCTCGTTGAGAACGAAGCGCGCGAAATGGCTTCGCCCGCCGCCGCCAAGGCGGCGCGGCAGCGTCAGCCCCACCCAGCCGCGTTCGGCGAGGCGGGCGCTGAAGGCGGCGTCATAGCCGAGCCACGATCGCGCGCGGCGGCCGGCGGGCAGTTCGCGAAGCTCCCGGTCCAGAAAGGCCCGGACCTCGCCGCGAAGCGCCTCGTCCCCGGCGGGGATGGCGGTCAGTTCGAGCGGGCGGATCATGCGCGCGCTCCGCCGGGCACAGCGGCGCCCGCAGCGGCGCGGCGGCCGCCCTGCCATCGAGGAAGCCGAGTCATCTTTTTTCGATCACGATCGACGACGCCGCGCGGTCCCAGGTCGCGGCGGTGATGCCCTCGGCCCGCAGTCGGTGCTTCATCACGCGCCCAGTGGGCGTGCGCGGCAGTTCGGTGCGGAACTCGATGAAGCGGGGAACGGCGTAATAGGGAACGCGCTCGATCGACCACCGGCACAATTCCTCCGCGTCGACCGTCATGCCGTCGCGCGGAATCGCCACCACCTTCAGCTCGTCCTCCGACACCTCGGACGGAACGGCGTGGACCGCCACATCCTCGATCGCGGGATGGGCGCGAAAGACCGCCTCGATCTCGAAACTCGAAATATTCTCGCCGCCGCGGCGCAGATAATCCTTCTTGCGATCGACGAAGGTCAGATAGCCGTCGGCGTCGATCGACACGATGTCGCCCGAGTGGAACCAGAGGTCGCCGAACACCGCCATCGTCTCGACCGGGCGCCCCCAGTAGCCGGTGAACATGACGTTGGGGCGCACCGGACGCAGCAGCAGTTCGCCTGGCACGCCGGGCGGGCATTCCTCGCCCCGGTCGTCGACGACGCGTGCATCGAAGTCGGGCGACAAGATGCCCGACGTCCCCGGCCTTTCCCGGCCGATGCGGCGATAGGCGACCGGCGCCGCCTCGGTCATGCCGAACGCATGGTTCCC
Organism: Sphingopyxis granuli NBRC 100800; assembly: GCF_001591045.1. GTDB lineage: Bacteria > Pseudomonadota > Alphaproteobacteria > Sphingomonadales > Sphingomonadaceae > Sphingopyxis > Sphingopyxis granuli. Next base: position 76,931 of record NZ_BCUA01000002.1, read on the forward strand.
GACGATCGCCGTTCCGAAGCGTTCGCGCCAGATCGTCTCGATCGGGGGCGGAAAGGGAACCCCCAGCGCACAGCGCACCTGGCCGAAGCAGCGCGCCGCGACATCGCTGTCGGGGGCGTGGGCGATCAGCGCGATCATCGACCCCATCAGATTGACCTGCGTCGCCCCGCTCGCCTCCACCTCGCACCAGAAGCGGCCGAGCGAAAAGCGTTCGAGCAGGACGGACCGGGCACCGACCATCATTGAGGCGAGGATCAGGTTCGTGGTCGCGGCGATGTGGAAAAGCGGCAGCGGGCTGAGCACGACATCGTCCTGGCGGCGGTCGGTCGCCTCGCGGACCCGGCCGCTCATCGTCAGGACATAGCCGTGCGGGAGCGCGCAGCCCTTCGACGGCCCGGTGGTGCCGGAGGTGTAGATGATCAGCGCGATGTCGCCGGGCTCGACCCGCGACGCGACGGGCTCGTCGCCGCATGCGCGCAGGAGCGAGAAGTCGGGAAATTCATCGCCCTGCCCCCCGCGCGCGATGATGGTGCGCAGCGCCGTCAGTTCGGACCGGATCGCCGTCACGCGCGGGATGTAATGCGCCTCCGCGATCAGCAGCGCCGATCCCGCGTCGTTGATCTGGTGGCTGAGGAAGCCGCCCTTCAGGGCGGTGTTGAGCGGCACCGCGATCGCGCCCAGCTTGTTAATCGCAAACCAGATGAGGACGGCGTCGTCGCTGTTGTCGAGCATCGTCGTGACCGTCGCGCCCTTGACCACCCCCTGCGCCTCCAGCCCGCGGGCGAGCCGGTCCGCCTCGCGGTCGAACGCGGCGAAGCTGTAGGAAACGTCGCCGAACTCCAGAAAGGTCCGATCGGGCCATTGGCGCACCGCCTCGGCGAGCAGGCCGGGGATCGTCATCTGGCCCGCCTGGCTCCAGAGCGGCCCCGCGTCCGCCGGGCGGTAGGGGCGCGCCGCCGATGTCGGGGCGGATTCTGCGGATTCGGAAGGGACAGGCATCGGCTCCAACTCTCTCGCCATCATGTCATGCATCGGCGCGCAGCACGACCCCGCTGGTCGGCACCCCGGTTCCCGCGGTCACCAGCACGTTGCGGCAATCCTCGACCTGGTTGACGGCGGTGCCGCGGATCTGGCGCACCGCTTCGTTCAGGCCGTTCATGCCATGGATATACGCCTCTCCGAGCTGGCCGCCGTGCAGGTTGATCGGCAGTTTCCCGCCATGTTCGATATTGCCGCCGGCGATGAAGTGCCGCGCCTCCCCCCGCGCGCAAAAACCCAGTTCCTCGAGCTGGAGCAGGACGAAGGGGGTGAAATGGTCGTAGAGGATCGCGCAGTCGATGTCGGAGGGCGCCATGCCGCTCTGCGCCCAGAGCTGCCGCCCGACCATCGCCATTTCCGGAAGGCAGGCGATGTCGTCGCGCGCATAGCTCGTCATCGCCTCCTGCCCCGCCGCCGCGCCCTGCGCGGCGCCTGCGATATGGACGGGGCGATGCGGAAGGTCGCGCGCGCGCTCCGCGCTCGTCACGACCACCGCGACGCCGCCGTCGCTTTCCTGGCAGCAATCGAGAAGGTGAAGCGGATCGACGATCCAGCGCGAGGCCTGATGTTCCTCGATCGTGATCGGCTTTTCGTAGAACCAGGCATTGGGATTGGTGGCCGCATGCTTGCGGCACGCAACGGCGACGCGCCCGAAATCCTCGCTCGTCGCGCCATATTCATGCATGTAGCGCCGCGCGACCATCGCGATGAACGAGGCGGGCGTGGCCAGGCCGAACGTGGTGTACCAGCCCATGTTGATGCCCTGCGAGGTCGCCACCGGGACGGCGGGAGCGCCGAAGCGGTTCCCCGACCGTTCGTTGAACGCGCGATAGCAGACGACATAATCGGCGAGCCCGGCATTGACGGCCAGCGACGCGAGCATGATCGTCGCGCAGGTGCCGCCGCCGCCGTATGGCGTGCGGGTGAAGAAGCGCAGCCCCTGCATGCCGAGGCTGCGCGCCACGTCGATTTCGGAACTGGTGTCCGACATGAAGGTCACCAGGCCGTCGATGTCGGAGGGCTTGAGACCGGCGTCGCGCAGCGCGTGCTGCGTGGCCTCGATCGCCAGTTGCAGTTCGGACCGGCCCGACTGCTTGGAAAATTCGGTGGCGCCGATGCCGACGATCGCGGTCTTTCCGGTCGGAAAGCTGGTTGAACTGGTCATTTGCTTGTCTCGCTATCCCGAATGCTGAACTGCGCCTCGAACCCGCCGCCGAGCGGTGTCGATGCGGTAATCGCGAAGTCGTGCGCGCCGGACCGACTCCCCCGGATCGTGAGGACGGTGTCCGCCAGCACGGGCCGGCCCGCCGCGACCTCGAACATTTCGATGCGCCCCGGATCGTGACGGCGCAGATAATCGTGCGCGAAGGCGGCCGCGCTCGCGAGGTCGAGGACGGTCGCCGCATAGCCCGCGGCGCGCGCGGCGGCGGGGTCGCGATGCAGCGGCGACAGGTTGTTGCCGGCGACCGCGGCGCCCGCGACGCGCGCCGCCGGAAGCTCGATATCGACCGGCTCCAGCCCGGTCTCGGCACCGAGGCACGCGGGAAGGATCCCGTCTCCGTCCGCGGGGACGAACAGCGGCATCGCACGTTCGAGGCTGTTCGCGGGCCGGAACCGGACCTCTACCTCCATACCGATCCGGACGTCCGCGGGATCGATTCCGACGATGTTGCTGACGATGCGAACGCCTTCGTCGAGCGCGATCAGGCCAACGACATAAGGCGACGGCAGATCGCCCAGCCGCGAATGGTTGATCGTGAAGCTGTGGACCGTGCCGCGGCCCGATGCGGTGACCGTATCCCACGACAGCGACCCGCAGGCGGGGCAGCTCGGCCCGGGCGGATGGCGAAGCGTCCCGCATTCCTTGCAGCGCTGGATGAGCAGAAGCCCGCGATCGACCCCGTCCCACCAGAAGCGATTGTCGTTGGCCACGAGCGGCTGCGGCCATCGCGAGCGGCCCGTTGGCGCAGGCCCGGCGTTTCGCTGCAGGATGGTGAGTTCGACGATAGAAGACGAGGCGCCGCCATCGCCCGATATTCCGGCGGCGATCCGGACCGCTCGCCCCGCGCCGACCGCGCTTTCCTCGTAATCCTCGACCGGTCCCGCCGACAGCGACACGCGCACCGGCTGGCCGACGGCGATCTCGCCCGACAGGTGCGTGCGGATCCGGATGACCTGCGGCGGCGCCACGCCCTCTCCGCCGGCGCCGAACAGCCGCGGCAGGAGGCCGCCTTGCTCGCATGCGGCGCACGCGAGCGCGGGGAGGAAGGCCGCCGGAACCGCCATCCCGTCGCGGGGCGGGTCGAGGTCCAGGCCGAGCGCGGCCGACCAGCGCGCAATGTCGAATGCGGTCACCGGCCCCATATCGACAACCACGGACCCGGTCACGGGTGCTGCCCCGTCTCCGCCGGAATCCGGGCGGCTCGAATCGTTCAGTGTCAGCTCTTCAGCCATGAATATTCTCCCTGCGGCCTGACCGGGCACGCGCGTTATCGACTCTGGAATGCCGCCTATTCGGCGCAATGCGGGATCCATCATGCGAGACTGATGAACATGCCGCCATTCGCGAAAAGATGCTGGCCGGTGATGTAGGAGGCGGCATCGGACAGCAGGAAGCAGACGGGATGCGCCGCCTCCTCGACCTGCCCCCAGCGCCCCAGCGGAATGCGGGCGAGCGTCGCGGCCCCGAATCGCTCGCCGCGTATCGTCTCGGTCATCGCGGTTTCGATCACGCCGAAGCCGACGCTGTTGCACCGGACGCCGAAACGCCCCCATTCGCGCGCGGTCGCCATCGTCATGCCGAGGAGTCCGCTTTTCGCGGCGGCATAGTTGAGCTGTCCGACCGTTCCCGTTCGACCGGCGTCCGACGAGATGTTGACGATCGCCCCGCCGGAGTGCCCCGCCTCGGCGCGCGCAAGCATGTGCTCGCCGACGAGCTGCGTCCAGATGAAGGTGCCGGTCAGGTGGACGTCGATGACCTCGCGCCACTGCTGCATCGTCATCTTCTCGATCAGCGCCGGGCGCAGGATTCCCGCGTTGTTGACGAGGCCGTCGATGCGTCCGAAGCGCTCCAGCGTGGCGTCGACGCATCGTGCGGCGGCCGCCTCGTCCACCACGTCGGCGACCGCGCCCATCAGCCGGGCGCCATGCTGCGCCTCCAGTTCCTCCAGCCCCGCGGGGTCGCGGTCGACGACCGTCACGCTCGCCCCCAGCGCCAGAACGCCTTCGGCGATCGCCCGGCCGACGCCGCGCCCGCCGCCGGTGACGACGACATGGCGTCCGGCAAGCGAAATCGCGTCCGCGCCGACGGCGGCGGTGATGCCCGCGCCGCTCATGCGCCCAGATACCCGGCCGCCGGAACGTCCCACGTTCCGGGGCTGTTCCAGGCCTCGCGCAGCTTGAACCGCTGCACCCGCTCGCTGCCGAACGTGCGCGGCAGTTCATCGACGATCTCGATATATTTCGGCATCATGTAGGTCGGCAGCGTCTCCGCCGAATAGGCGGCGATGTCGGCCGGCGCGATGGCCGATGCGCTGTCTTTCACGATCACAAGCTTCACCTCGTCTTCCCCCAGGTCCGAAGGCACCGCGATCGCGCTGCACTCCGCGACACCCGGCATCTGGCGGATCACCGTCTCGATCTCGCTGGGCGCGATGCCCATCGCGCGCCGCCGGATCAGGTCGCGCTTGCGTTCGACGAACCAGTAATGGCCTTCGGCGTCGCGGCGGAAATAGTCGCCGAAATGCACCCATCCGCCGCGCACCTTCTCCGCCGACGCCTCGGGGTCGTTGAAGTAGGTGACGACCGGCGCGAAATCGCGCGCGCGCATGATGAGTTCGCCGATCTCCCCGTCCGGAACGTCCCGGTCGTCGTCATCGACGATACGCGCCTCATATTCCTTCCACGGCCTGCCGACCGATCCCGGCGGCGCGCTTCCGTCGTTGGTCATCCAGCACCCGCCCGAATCCACCGAGGAATAGCATTCGAAGATCTGCGCATTGAACCGCTCCTCGAACGGCACCCAGGCATCGGCCGGCATCGCCGCCGACGTGACGACGATCCTGCCGTGGGCGCCGTCTTCCGGCTTTTTCGGCTGGTTCAGCAACATGCGCGGCATGGTGCCCATCAGGTGGATATGATCGCATTTCCGGTCATGGAAATCCTGCCAGAGCCGGCTGGCGCTGAAGCGCGGAGGGATGACCACCGAGCCGCCGAGCGCGAAGGCGATGCACGTCTGCCACACCGCCGCCGTATAGCCCCAGGACAGGGCGATATAGACTTTCGGCGGATGGTCGAAACAGCCCCATTTGCGCGCCGCGATCAGGCCGCCGCCCGCCCATGACTGGCCAAGGACGACCCCCTTCGCCTCGCCCGTGGTTCCCGACGTGCCCATGATCAGGGCGGGGTCGGTGATCGCCGGATAATCGCGCGCCAGAAAGGGCGTCACGCTGTGCCCCGTCTCGACCGCGCCGCAGAATTCGGGGCCATGGCCATCGAGGACAGCCGGCGGCGACGCGGCCGCCGCGGCGGCTTCGCACGCCGCTTCGAAACAGGCTTCGTCGGCGATCACCAGCGAGAGGCGATAGCGTTCGAACAGCCGGGTCAGCAGCGCGCCGCTCATCTGATAGTTGATCGGGCACAGCACCGCGCCGATGAGCGTGGTCGCGAGAAGCGTGTACAGGGCGTGCGGGTGCCCCCGGAACATGTAGCCGACATGATCGCCGCGTCCGATCCCCCGGCTTTCGAGCAGGCGGGCGATGCCGCCGATCGCCTTCGTCGCCTCGCCATAGCTGATCCGCCGGTCTTCATATTCGACCGCCAGCCGGTCGGCCGGCGCCGCCGCGATCTTCGCGACGATGTCGGCAAAGCGGATTCCGGCCGGATATCCGGCGGCGGTAAGAATGTCGGCTATCGAGGGCTCGCTTTCGCGAGCCGGGGCGTCATCGTGCATGTTCGATACCTCGGCCAGGATTGACGGAAGCGGCGTCACGGGCCGCGTTCAGGATTCGGCTTGCTTGAACGGCGCATCGCGCCAGGCGATCGCCGCGTTCACGCCGTCCTTCGCCGCGATCTCGATGAAGCGGTCGAAAGCGGGCGTCGTGTGGTACATCGCGTTATAGTCCGCGCCGGCATAGACCGCGGTCCGCAGCCCGCCGATCTCGTCCCAGCGGTTCACGAGATGCTTGACCGTCGTCAGCGCATCGAGCGGAACGTTCGCGATCTTGCGGCACGTCGCCATGACGTGCGCATCGAGCGCATCGTCCGACACCGCCGCGTTGATCATCCCGAGCCGTTCGGCCTCGGCGGCGCCGATCATGTCGCCGGTGAACAGCAGCTCCTTCGCCTTGATCGAACCGATCTTGAGCGGCCACTGGCCGATCGTGACGGGGATGCCGTGCGCGCGCGAGGGCGGGTGCCCGAACCGCGCGCTTTCGGCGGAGAAGATGAGGTCGCAGGAACCGATGAGTTCGATGCCGGCGCCGAGGCAATAGCCGTGCACCTGCGCGACCACGGGCTTGCGATAGCTCCACAGATGAAGATGCCGGTCGGCCAGCGTCCGCAGCCAGACCCGGTCGCGCCACAGCTGCGCCTCGCCGAGATCGGCCGCATTCGCGCCCTTCGGGGGCGATTCCTCGAGATATTTGTCATAGATCTGGCCCATGTCGCCGCCGGCGCAGAAGGACCGGCCCTCGCCCTTCAGCCGGATCACCCGCACGGCATCGCCCGGGTCCAGCTCGGCCAGCGCGTCGAGCAGTTCGACGTGCATGGTTTCGTTGAGCGCGTTCAGCCGCTCCGGGCGATTGAAGGAGATCGTGGCGACCGGACCGTCGATTTCGACCTTGATCTCTTTAAATTCGGGCATGATTTCCTCTCCACCGTCGAACTAGTATGGTTCTATACCATACGAAATCGGGTGGCAAGGCCGATTTTGCGGGAGACGCCCCTTGACCAAATGGGATTGCGCGATGAAGTATGCTTGAATACGAAACAGATGGCCGGAGAACAAATGACACGCCATTCCGAAAAATATGACCAGTGGGACGTCGAACTGGGGGTTCTGATGCACGACGTCGCGCGTCTGCGACGGGTCGTGTTCGACAAGGATATGAAACCCCTGGGCGTCACCCGGTCGCATGCATGGGTGCTCGCGCGCCTGGGGGCGGAGGACGGGCTGAGCCAGGTCGAACTCGCCGCGGTGCTGAGCGTCGGCAAGGCGGCGCTGGGCGGGATTCTCGACGGGCTCGAGGCCTCCGACCTGATCAGCCGGAGCGACGATCCCGTCGACCGGCGCGTCCGGCGCGTCTATGTGACCGACAAGGGCCGGCAGGCGATCCGGGCGATGCGTCAGCGGCTGCGTCCGCTGAGCGAGCGTATCCTGCGAAACGTGAAGGCCGAGGATCGGGACAATCTGCTGCGGTCGCTGCAGACCGTGAAATCGAACCTGCTCGAACTGGCGAACGAAGACCCCGAATAAGCGGCGCTACGCCGCGGCCGGACGGGGCGCGGCCGCTTCCTTCTTCAGTGCGGCGGCCATCGCGATCGCCGCCACCCCCGCCGCCGCCATGATGATCAGCGCCAGGGCATAGGCGCGGCCGTCGGGATAGGCGGGGCTTCCGCCCGCTTCGAGCGCGATCGTCGACGATGCGAGGGTAAGCAGCACGACCTGCGAGCCGATCGCCTGGAAGATCGCGCGGAGAACGCTCGACAGGCCGGCCGCCTCGCTCGTCCGGTCGGTGGGCGCGGCGAGGACGATGATGTTGCCGACGGTCGCATAGAGCATCGATATCCCGATCTGGATCACGATACCGAACGCCAGCAGTATCGCGATCGAGGAGTGGTCGGCCAGAAGGGCGAGCAATCCGCCGGTCATGATCGACGCCGACCATATCGCCGCGCCCCGGCCGCCGATCCGGCTCGTCAGCAATCCCCCGAAGGGCGAGCCGACGGTGCCCACGGCATAGGCCGGGAATTTGACGAGCGCGGCGGCCGTCGCGGTCGCGCCCAGCCCGACGAGGGTCCATGTCGGCTGCTGCACGAGCATCGTCACGATGATCGTGGTCTGCATCGCGCCGAAGGCGCACATCGAAAAGACGCCGTTGGCCAGCAGAATCTCCCGGCGCGCCAGAAGGCGGATGTCGATCAGCGGCGCCGGATGCCGGAGTTCGTAGCGCGCCCAGAGCGCGAGCACGCCCAGCGCCGCGATGCCGAGGGCCAGGCTGCGCGGATCGAGCACGCCCCAGCGGAACGCATCGGTCGCCGCCAGCAATATCCCCACCACGCCGGGAACGAAGAGGATGCCGCCGAGCACGTCGAGGTCGCCCTGCAGCCGTGCCCCCGCGCCGCGCAGCGGAAAGAAGCACGCCGCGATGGCCGCACCGGCGAGAGCGAGGCCGAAGCTGAGGGTGAACATCCAGCGCCATGAGATATGGTCGACGATGATCGCGCCGGCCAGAAACCCCAGGCCGGCGCCCAGCGACGCCGTCCCCGCGAGCACGCCGATCCCGATCGGCAGCATCGGCGCCGGAAGATGCAGGCGCGCCAGTCCGAAGCAGAGCGGCAGCACGGCGCCCGCCGAGCCCTGCAACGCCCGGCCGGCGATCAGCCATGCCAGCGTCGGCGCCCATGCGGCCATCGCGGAGCCGATGGCGGAGAGCAAGAGCATGATGACGAGGATGCGCGCCCTTCCATACAGGTCGCCGAGGCGCGCGCAGACCGCCGCGAAGGCGGCCGAGCCGACGAGATAGCCGGTGACGAGCCAGCTCACCCCGATCGGATCGGGAAATTCGCGCAGCAGGGTCGGCAAGGCGGCGAACACCATGCTCGTTTCGTAGGATGCCGACAATTCGGCCAGCACGAGTGCGGTCAGTGCCAGATAGGGAAACCACTTGCTTGACCTGTCCACGCGCGATTCCTTGTCAGCTTGCCACGCCATCCTGCCGCCCGGGCCGCGCCGGGCAACCGAAAAAGGGCGGCCGCCGGAAATCGGGGGCCGCCCGGTCGAGCCGCATCCGGTCGGCCTATTCCCCGCCGAACGACTTGCGGAACGAGATCCCGAACATGCGCGGTTCCCGCGTCACGGCCAGCTGAGGCCCGCCACCGCCGGCGCGGGTCGAGCCCAGTATCTGATATTTCTTGTTGAGCGCGTTCGTCGCGAACAGGGCGATCGTGACGTCGGCCGATTCGATCGTGTAATCGAGGCGCAGGTTGAGCAGCCCGACGTCGCTGCGGACCAGTTCGTCGACGAGCGCGACGGGAAGGGCCTGATCGACGAGGCGGGGGGTCGGCCGGGCGCCGGCGGCCCATGACCAGTCGGCCTGCATCGCGATGCGCGCATTGGGCGCAAAGAACTGATAGCGAGCGTTCAACGTATAGGTCCAGGGCGGATTCGGGAAATGCTCGCCGCTGGCGTCGACGACCTGATTGAGCCGGTTCAGCGCGGTCGGATAGGAGTTATACTTGCCGTCCAGATAGGCCACCGTGCCGCCGAGCGACAGGCCCTGCGCGGGCTGCAGCGTCACATCGGCCTCGAAGCCGCGTATCCGCGCACGCGCGGCGTTGGTCGTCAGCACGGTGTTGACGTTGCCGACCGGAACGATCGCGGTTTCCTGCTTGTTCGAATAGCGCGTCGTATAGGCGGCGATATTGGTGCGCAGCAGGCCGTCCAGCAGCCGTCCCTTCATCCCTACTTCGATCTCGCGTGCCTTTTCCGGCTGGAACGGCGGAGCGATCGGCCGGGTGTCGAAGCCGCCGCCCTTGAAGCCCTGCGAAATCTTCGCATAGAGCAGCACGTCGTCGGTGATCTGGTTGCTGATGCTGGCGAGCCACGACCAGCCTTCGAAGGTCGCCCGGCGCGTGACGGCGCATTGCATCGGATCGGTAACGACGGCGGTCGAGGTCGTGTTGCACTGATAGAGGCCCGTCGAGGGCGCGAAACGATTGTTGAGCTGGGTCAGCCCCTTCGTCTCGCGGTTGTAGCGGAGCCCGCCGGTCAGCGTGATCCGGTCGGACAGCCGCACGTCGTTCTGGGTGAAGATCGACCAGCTGCGGTTGATGATGTCGATCACATGGGTCTGGTTGATCGTATAGGGGTTCCCCTGCACGACGCGGATCTGGTCCGCCCACAGATTGTTCGTCGACGAATCGTCGCCCTTCTCGTCGCTGACGAACCCGCCGACCAGCCAGGTCAGCGGCCCCGCCTCGCCGGTGATGTTCAGTTCCTGCGTGAACAGCCGGTCCTTGACCAGCGCGTACGGCGGGAAATAGTTCGGCCCCGGGCTGTCGGCGCCATAGAGCAGCAGATTGAAGCGGGTGCCGTCGAGGTCCATCTGACGATCGTTCTTGAACCGGCGGAAACCCGAGATCGATTTGATGCTGACCGCGTCGCTGATGTCGTAGGCGATGGTCAGCCCGACCGACACCGCATCGAGATCGTCGAATTGCTTGTCGTTGATGTCGGACGTGAAGAAGTCCGCGGTTCCGCGATTCACCGCGTCCTGCAGAGCGGCGCGTGCCGCCGTGATGCTCGCCGGCAATGTCGGGTCGAGCCCCAGGTCGATCGCGACCTGCTGGTCGGTGTTCGTCATCGGGAGGTAGAAGCGCGGGGTGAGCAGCGGGCCGTTTTCCCGAATGCGCAGGACGTCGGCCTTCAGGCCGATCGACAGATTGCTCGTCGGGTCGAATTGCAGCGACCCCCGAATGTAGGTCTGGTTCTTGTTGCCGCCGACATCCTGACCGGTGATGCGCGATGTCCCGTAGCCGTCGCGGGTCCAGTTCTGAAAGGCGATGCGCGCCGCGAGCTTGTCGTCGACGAGTTCGACATTCATCGCGCCGTTGACCCGGCGGCTGGCATGGTTGCCCAACTCGGCGAAGATATAGCCGTGCTCGCCGTCGTAATCGGCGTTCTTCGAAACGAGGTTGATCGCGCCGCCCGTCGTGTTGCGGCCATAGAGGGTTCCCTGCGGCCCTTTCAGCACCTCGATGCGGTCGAGGTCGAAAAAGGCTGCCGACAGGCCATAGACGCGCGGATAGTTGACGCCGTCGACATAGACGCCGACCGGCTGGTCGAAGGTGAGCTGGATTTCGCTCGCCGCCTGGCCGCGGAGGGTGAAGACCGCGCTGCTGTCCGCCTGAAGGCTCTGCGCCACACGAAGGCCGGGGGTGAAATTGCCGATGTCGAGCGCCGACTTGATCCCGGTTTCCTCGAGCTTCGCGCCCGAAAATGCGGAAACCGCCACCGGCACCTTGCTCAGCGATTCCTCGCGCTTGCGGGCGGTGACGACGATGTCCTGCGAGTCATAGCCATATTGGTCGGCGCGCGCGCCGGCGTCGGTCGGCGCGCTGTCCGCCGGCGATGCAGCCTGGGCCCAGGCCTGCCCACCGGCGAGGCCGAATATCGAGCAGCCCGCAACGAGCGCAACTATCTTGGAACCCATCTTCCGTCCCTCCCATTCGGTGCGGGACTCCCCGCTTCCTTATTTGTTCGACGGATATGTATCGTTACATATGGTATGTGTCAATACTTTATTGAAGCATTCTTAATTCGGCCGAGCGCCCGTTCAGGGCGCCAGAACGACCGTCTTCGTTTCGAGGAACGACCGCAGGCCCTCCGCGCCGCCTTCGCGACCGATTCCCGATCGCTTGAAGCCGCCGAATGCGATGCCGAAATCGGGCCGCGAACCGTTATGCCCGACGCTGCCGGCGCGAATCTGCCGGGCCACGTCGAGGGCGCGGTCGGCGGAAGCGGTGAACACGGCGGCGTTCAGCCCGTACAGGCTGTCGTTCGCGAGCGCGACGGCCTCGCGTTCGTCGGCGCAGGGAATGACCGAAAGCACCGGCCCGAACACCTCCTCGCGCGCGATCGTCATGGCGTTCGATACATGGCCGAACACCGTCGGCGCCACGAAAAAGCCGTCCAGGCCGTTGGAGGGACGCGCGCCGCCGCACGCCAGCGTGGCGCCCTCCGCAACCGCCCCTTCGACATATTGCTCGATCCGCGCGCGCTGCCGCTCGCTCGCCACCGGCCCCATGCCCGTCGCAGGATCGAAGGGATCGGCGACCCGGACGGTTTCGAAAGCCGAACGGAGCGCCTCCACCATGGCATCGTGCCGGTCGCGGCGGACGACCACCCGCGTCAGCGCAGCGCACACCTGGCCGGAGAGGAAGGTGGCGCCGCCGGCGATCGTGGCGGCCGCCTGCCCTATGTCGAAATCGTCGAGAACGATCGCGGCGGACTTCCCCCCCAGCTCGAGCGTGCAGCGCGCGACGCGGGAACCGCACACCGCGCCGATATGCTGGCCTACCTCGGTCGATCCGGTGAACGATATCTTGTCGACCAGCGGGTCGCGCACCAGGGCATCGGACGCGTGCCGGTCAGCGGTGACCATGTTGACCACGCCGCGGGGCAACCCCACCTCGTCGCAGATTTCGGCAAAGATATAGGCGGCGCCCGGCGCTTCCGGCGACGCCTTCAGGACGATCGTGCAGCCGGCGAGAAGCGCCGGCGCGCATTTGTGCATGATCATCGAAACGGGCGCGTTCCAGGGAATGATCGCGGCGACGACGCCGACGGGCTCGCGCAGGAGCAAGGCACGGCCGCCCACGGAGGAGGCGTGCTCCTCGCTGAAGGGAAAGCTGTCGGCGAGGCCGGCATAGGAGCGAAAGCCGTCGGGGATCGAAGGCATGACCCGGTCGGCATGCGTGGTCGTGATGCCCGTCTCCGCGATCCAGAGCGACTTGAGGTCGGCGAGCCGCCCCTCCAGCCGGTCCGCGATCGCGCGAAGATAAGCGGCCCGCTCGTCGTGAGTCATCTGCGTCCAGGGGCCCGCGTCGAATGCCTCCCGCGCCGCCCGCACAGCCAGCGCGATGTCGTCGGTTCCGGCCTCGGCCACCTCCATGAAGACTGTTGCGGTGGCCGCATCCGCGACCGCGATCCGCCGGCCCGTCAAGGCGCGCGTCCACGCCCCGTCGATATAGAGCGCGTCGGGCCGCGCCACGGGGGCGATCCGCCGGTGATCGTTCAAAGGTCGTACTCCGGCCGTTCGGGGGCTCCCGGCAACCCGCGGCAAGCGATCCGGCCGCGCCGGCGCATGGACCGGTCCGGGCTCACCATTCGAGCTGCAGCGTGTCGTGGCCCCAGACGGTGACGACGTTGGGAACGGGCTTGCCGTTCGGCGCCAGCCGGAACTCGGGGATACGCGCGAGCCATTCCTCGAGCGTGAGCGTGATCTCGCGCCGCGCCAGATGCGATCCGATGCAGCGATGCGGCCCCGCCCCGAAGGAGATGTTCCGCGTGCTCAGCCGGTCGATGTTCAGCGTGTTGGCGTCCTCATATTCGGCGGGGTCGCGCGATGCGACGCCGAGCGGCGTGATCACCCTGTCCCCCTTGCGCATGGCGACGCCGTGGAACACCGTGTCCTCGGTCAGATAGCGGCTGGTCACCACCGTGCCGAAGGCGCGGATCAGTTCCTCCACCGCCTCGGGAATTTCGGCCGGCGTCGATCGCAGGCGATTCTGGAGGTCGGGCTGCTCCGCCAATGTCGCGAAGATGAAGCTCAGCGTGGCCGCCACCGTGTCGAGCCCCGCGATATAGAGGAAGAAGCACAGGCCGAGGACAGCATCGTCGTCGAGCGGCCGATCGTCGAGCGTCGCGGTGACCAGATGGCTGATCAGATCGTCGGTCGGCTCGGCGCGGCGGCGGCCGATGATGTCGAGCAGATAGGCCTTGAGCGCATGCGCGGCGCCGGCGCGAACCGCGACATCGTCGCTGTGCATCATCTCGTCCTCCCATTTCCGGAAGGTATCGACCTCTGCCAGCGGCAGCCCCATCAGCCGGAGGAAGACGTTGACGGGCAGTTCGCGGGCATAGGCGGTCATGAATTCGCATCCGCCGCGATGCCGGACCGCCTCGATCAGTTCGATCGCGGATTCGCGCACGCCGGCCTCGATCTCGTCCATGCGCCGCGGCGAAAAGAGCGGGTTGATCAGCTTGCGGTACCGCATGTGATCGGGCGCATCGAGCTCGACGGGCATCAGCGGCCAGCTTTCGCCCAATATGGCCGAGAATCCCGAAATGCCGCGGCTGGAGAAGAGTTCGGATTTCTGGAGGACCTCGCGTTGCAGGTCGGCGCGCGTGACGATCCAGCTTCCGCCGTCGACGTTCCTCAGGTCGTCCGAAAGGTTGAAGAAGATGTCGGGGCCGTCGTGCAGCTTGCTGGCGGCAACGAAGGGGCAGCCGACCGCTTCGGTTTCGCGCGCCAGATCCCAGCGCCGCACCATGTCCGGCGCGATGTCGGGCCGCGACGGGCATCCGCCACTCACCGGCCCGCCTCCGCCTCTTCGCCGTCTTCGACGATGCGGATCGCCCGTTCCGGACAGGCGCGGGCGCCGCGGCGCCCCTCTACCTCATGTCCGGCGGGCACAGGGTTGATCGCCCGTTCGTTGTAACCGTCCGAATTGAGCACGAAGACATGCGGCGCGACCGCGACGCAGCGCGCATGTCCGCTACATTTCCCGACATCGACAATGGCCTTCATGGCTCTCCTCTCCACCAGGCTCCGCCGGCGTTTTCGCCGTTTCGGAAACGGGATTTATCGTAGCATCCCGATTTAGTCTAGAACAATATCGTATTGTGTCATACCTTTTTTTCGGCCAAGGTGATGTGTGAAACGGTCGCGACGGGCGGCCGGGTTGGAACGGGTGCCCGCCGATGGAGCCTGCGGTTGCGGATTATGTGATTGTCGGCGCGGGATCGGCCGGGTGCGTGCTCGCCAACCGGCTGTCCGCCCGCCCCGACGACCGCGTCGTCCTTCTCGAGGCGGGGGGAGACGACCGGCCGCATCGCAACGCCGGGCAGTGGCTGTCGAACCTGATGATCCACGTTCCGGCCGGCTATGCCCAGACGCTCGCGGACCCGAAGGTCAACTGGAACTTCCGCACCGAGCCCGACCCGTCCACCGGAAACCGCGTCTATTCCTGGCCGCGCGGAAAGGTGCTCGGCGGCACATCCTCCATCAACGGCATGATCTATGTCCGTGGCCAGCCGCAGGACTATGACCATTGGCGTCAGCTCGGATGCACCGGCTGGTCGTGGGAGGATGTGCTCCCCTATTTCCGGCGCGCCGAAGACCAGGAGAATGGCGAGGATGAATGGCACGGCGTCGGCGGGCCGCTGCATGTCGGCGACCAGCGCGAAAGATTCGCGGTCGGCGAAGCCTTGCTCGATGCCTGCCGGCAGGCTGGAATACCGCGGCGGGACGACATCAACGGCGCCGAACAGGAAGGCGCGACCTGGTATCAGCAGACCACGCGCAACGGCCGGCGATGCTCCGCCGCGGTCGCCTACCTCCATCCGGTGATGACGCGCCCCAATCTCGACGTGCGGACCAATGCGCTTGCCTTGCGGATACTCTTCGAGGGCGGGCGAGCGGTCGGCGTGGAATATTCGGCGCATGGCGCGATCCACAGGATTCTGGCGCGCCGCGAAATCATCCTCGCCGGGGGCGCGATCAACTCGCCGCAGTTGCTTCAGCTTTCCGGCATCGGCGACGCCAGCCTGCTGAGCGCCCTCGGGATCCGACCCGTTTTCCACAGTCCGCAGGTCGGCCGGAATCTGCAGGATCATTTCGGCGTGGCCACCGCCTTCCGGCTGCGTCCCGGCGTGAAGTCGGTCAACGAGCTGACGCAAGGGATACGGCTTGCGGGCCAGATCGCCCGCTATGCGCTCCGGCGCCGCGGCCTTCTGACCTTCGCGGCGGCGGCGGTCGGCGCCTTCTGCAAGTCACGGCCGGAGCTGGAGACGCCCGATATCCAGTTCCACATCCTGCCCGCGACCGCCGACCTGGCGGCGACGGGGCGCAAGCGGTTCATCGCGATGACGCTCGAACGCCAGCCCGGCATGACCTTTTCCGCCTATTACATGCGGCCGCAATCGCGGGGTTCGGTGACGATCCGGTCGTCCGATCCGCGGGATCATCCCGCCATCGCGCCCAACTATCTGGCCGAGGCCGAGGATCGGTCCGTCACCGTCCAGGGCCTGCGCTGGGCGCGCGCCATCGCGTCGCAACCCGCCCTGCGGCCCTATATCGAGAGCGAATTGCGGCCCGGCGCCGGAATCGAGACCGACGCCGAGCTTCTCGACTATGCCAGATCCAGCGGGACGTCGCTCTATCACCCGGTCGGAACATGCCGGATGGGCGACGACGCCCTCGCCGTGCTCGACCCGCGGCTGCGCGTCCGGGGCGTCGAGGGTCTCCGCGTCGCCGACGCGTCGATCATGCCCCGGCTCATCTCGGGCAACACGAACGCCCCCGCCATCATGATCGGCGAAAAGGCGGCCGACATGATTCTCGCCGACCGCGACGGCCCGGGAAGACCCGGCACGGCGGCATGATTTTCAAGGACGGACAGATGGCAGCATTCGCACTTCCCAAGACGCTCGACGATTTCACCGCCGACTGGATGCAGCAGGCGCTGCGGACCCACGCGCCCGCGGCCAGGGTGCATGCGGCGAAACCCACCCTCGTCATCCAGGGCACCGGGACCAAGATGCTCATGGAAATCGTCGCCGAGGGCGGCACCCCCGACCGCCCCCTGCCCGCATCGGTCTGCGTCAAGGGCGCCTATTCGCCGAACAGCGAATATCTGATGCCGCGGGGCCGCTACATCAACGAGGCGGTCTTTTACAAATCGCTCCAGCCCGAACTCGGCATGCGCTGTCCGCAGGCTTTTTTCGCCGAATTCGACGCGTCCGGCCAGTCGGTCATCGTCATGGAAGACCTTACGCTGCGGGACATCCATTTCAACCTCGCCACCGAAACAGTGGCGGTCGACGCGGTGCGCAGCGGGTTGCGGCAACTGGCGAAAATCCACGCCAGATGGTGGAACGGGGCGTTCCTCAACACCATCACCAGCCTCGGCCCCGCCCTGCCGGGCGGCGGGCACGAAGCGCGGCAGCGCGAGCCGGTGACCTGGGCGAAAATCATGACGCTGCCGCGCGCGGCCCAGCTTCCCGCCTTTGCGCGCGACGTCGCGCGAATGGGCGCGGCGCTCGACAGGCTGCGGCAATCGCATCTGACGGAACCATTCTGCCTGCTCCACGGCGATCCGCATATCGGGAACACCTATATCGACGAGGAGGGAGCGCTGGGCTTCTACGACTGGCAGACGCTGGCGCGCGGGTCGTGGGCGCATGACGTGAACTATCTCGTCGGCTCGACCCTGAGCATCGACGACAGACGGCATTGCGAGCGCGATCTCCTGCAGGACTATCTGACCGAACTGCACGCACTCGGCGGCCCCGCGATCGCGCTGCGGACGGCATGGGAAGACTATATCCTGCACGATGCCTACGGCCTGTTCTTCTGGACCGTGAACCCGGTCGAGATGCAGTCCGAGGAAAACAACATCGCGGTCGCCGGACGATTTGCCGCCGCGGCGGCGGACCACGACTGCCTTGGCGCCCTCGGCGTGTAGCGCGCATGCAGCCTTGCGCCATTACAGGTCGGCCATACCCCGCTAGCGCTCGTCGCGACTGGCCGGGCACCCCATTTTCTCGAACTCCTCGATGCTCATATACTCCCCCCGGGGGAGGTAATCGCCCAGCACCGCCGCCTCATCGCCCGGCAGCTTCGTATTCTGGTTCGCATGGGAGAAACTGGACGAAGGAAGCAAGTTGCGCACATATATATAGGCGTCGTCGAGATGACCTGCCCCGTCGCCGACGGCAGACCATGACAGGAAGCCAACGCCGCATTTCGCGGTCGCGTTCTTGGGACGGTCGCTGTCGAGGCTGCTGACGATCACATAGTTGCGATCGCTATCGATGGGAACCTGCTCGTCGTAAAGGCAGGACGTGGTCCGGGTTGTTGCGATGCTTTCGGTCTGGCAGATCGACCAGTAGCGCAGCTGCCCCTCCGACGACCGCGGGTTGCGGTTGTAGGTTGTCGGCACCGTCGGCAATTTCCCCCGGAACACGAGCACCTTTCCGTAGCGGCGGCTCAAATAGGCAGCGATATAATTGTTGTCGATGTTCGGGTAGAGGCCGCCAGCGCGCGCCGGGGCCGTGGCGGGACGACAGTCGACCCCCGGATTCAGGCTGTACAGGCACGCGGTTCGAAACTTCGGATTATAGAAGGCATGGAATACCGGCGGATTCTGGGCCGGGAAACCATCCGGTGCCCCCGGCCGGTCGCGAAGCGCCGCGTACTGCGCCTTGGTGGGTATCGGGATCGGTACGATCTCCGCCGCGACGTTGAGCGCGGCGCAAGCGGCCTTGCCGGTCATACGGCGTCCATCGGCGAGCACGAGCTCTGGCGTCGGCAGTCCCACGCCGCCGGTCAGGTCTCGGTTCTGGTCGGGAACATACAGACGGAAGATCAGGATTTGCCGATCGCTCGCTGATGCCTTCGCATATAATGTGTTGGATGCCCGATCTGAGGCAGGGACAGCTTCGTTCCGGATTTCCACGGTGAATGATCGATTTTTCTCACCCGTTCGCCGTTCGCCGGGAAGGAAAGGGTTACGCGAGCCCCGGTCGGGGGCAATCTGGTAGTCGGTCAGCGAATCAAGCGCCGCGCCATTTGCTTCATAGGCGCTGACCGATTGGTAGCGGGCATGTGCGTACTGCCCCCTAAGCACGATCTTCGACCCGACCGGCATGGCGATGTTCGCCGACCAATATGCCGCTCCGGTATCGGGGAAACCGACATTGAATCCCGGATTGTCTTTGACATACGGCCCAAACCAGAAACACGCACTGGCGCCCTGTCCGCGCTGCGAATGGAAAGCGGCCATAGCCGATGGGGTGAAGCTGGCGACCGCCAGACCCCCCAGCAATATGGTCAACCCCAGGCGCGACTGCCTGAGTTCGAACCGGCAGCCCGCATGAATGGCTGCGGCTATCGATCTGATCATCATACTGTCCTTTCGAGGTTTGGCAGCGCCACGCGGAATCGATCCTTCACCCTCTTTCTCCCAATGCCCGACCCAGGATGGCTAGAGGCTGACGCCTCCGCCGACCAACAGGATTTCACCGCTGACATAATCGCTCTCCGGCGCGCACATCAGATAGACGCCGCCGGCCGCTTCCTCGGGCAGACCAGCTCGGCCCAGCGGAACCGCGGTCTTCAGCATCTCCAGCATCTGGCGAGGGACGCCCGCCTGGATTTCCTGTCCTTCGATGCCGATGCGCGAATCCGGATCGTCATTGGGTTTGGTCAGCCGCGTCTCGATGAAGCCGAAGGCGACGCAATTCACGCAGACCTTATAGCGCCCCCACTCCTTCGACATCGTCTTGGTCATGCCGATCAGCGCCGATTTGGCGGCCGAATAATTGACCTGTCCGGCATTGCCGTTCGTGCCGGCGATCGACGAGATATTGACGACCTTGCGGATGACCTCGCGGCCTTCTGCCGCCTCCTGCTTAGCGAACAGGCGGATCGGCTCGGCGGCGGCGCGCAGGATGCGGAACGGCGCGACGGTGTGCACGTCCAGCATCGCCTGGAACTGCTCGTCGCTCTGCCGCTGGATCACGGCATCGCGCGTGTAGCCCGCATTGTTGACGATGATATGCAGGCCGCCGAACCGGTCGAGCGCCGTCTGGACGAAGCGCTCACCGAAATCGGGCGCGGTCACATTGCCGATGCACGCCGCCGCGCGGCCGCCCGCGGCCTCGATCGCCGCGATGGTTTCGAGCGCCGGCGCCTCGTCGAGATCGTTGACGACGACGGCCGCGCCTTCCGAAGCCAGCTTCAGCGCGACCGCGCGGCCGATGCCGCGTCCCGATCCCGATACGAGCGCAACCTTGCCTTCCAGTTTCAATGCCATGATATCCGTCTTCCTTGTTGTTTCAAGCGACCGCGACCAGCGCTTCGCCCGCGAGCGTCTGCGTACCGTCGTCGATGAAGGCGGCGATCGCGATGCGCAGGGCGCGCTCGCCGTCCATCTCGATTTCCTCCAGCACCTCGCCGGTGCAGCGGACCGTCGCGTAGAGCGGGGTGATCGCGGTGAACCGCACGTTCCAGCGCCGGATGCGATCCTGCGGCGCCCAGCTGCGCAGCGCCTGCGCAAGATAGGCCATCGACAACATGCCGTGCGCGAAGACGTCGCCCATCCCGGCGTCGTGGGCATAGTCGCTGTCGATATGGAGCCGGACATGATCGTGGCTGGCGCCCGCGAACAATGCGAGGGTGGTGCGATCGATCGGACCGCGAACGAGTTCGGGCAATATGGTGCCCACTGCGAGAGACTCAGCCATTGCGCACCACCGTCACACTTTCCATTTCCGCCACGAGCACGCCGTTCTCGTCGTGCGCCGTGGTGTCCTGAACGACGAATTCCAGTGCCCCGCCCTTCTTGGCGTAGATGTCCCGGGTCGTCGTCACCAAGGTCAGGCGATCGCCCGCGCAGATCGGGCGGTGATAGGTGAAGCTCTGTTCGCCATGCAGAATGCGGCTCATATCGACGCCCATCCCGTTCACCGGATCGAGGACCGCGCCGATTTTCGCGGGGACGGCCATGTTGAGCGAGAAGAGGTAGGTCGGCGGTGCCGGGAGGGCCCGGAACCCGGCGGCCAGCGCGGCCGCATCGTCGAAATAGACGGGGTCGGTTTCCCCGGTCGCCTCCGCGAAGAAGCGCAGGAAGCCGCGCTCGACCTCCACCGTGCGGGGTTCGGACGCCTGCCCGATATGCTTTTCGCGATCGATCATGCCGCGCCGGCCTTTCGGTACAGGGTGACGACGCAGGCGCCGCCCAGCCCGATATTGTGCTGGAGCGCGACGCGCGCGCCTTCGACCTGCCGCCGGTCGGCCGTGCCGCGAAGCTGATGCGTCAGTTCATAGCATTGGGCGAGGCCGGTCGCGCCGAGCGGGTGTCCCTTGGACAACAGGCCGCCCGACGGATTGACGACATGCTTGCCACCATAGCTGTTCTGACCGTCGCGGATGTAGCGCTCGGCGGTCCCTTCCGCGGTCAGGCCGAGCGCCTCATAGGTGATGAGCTCGTTGGGCGTGAAACAGTCGTGCAGTTCCACCACGTCGACGTCGTCGGGCCCGATCGACGCCGCCGCATAGACCTGATCGGCGGCGGCCTTCGACATGTCGTAGCCGACGACGCTCATCATCGATCGGTTTTCGAAGGCGGCGGCAGTGTCGGTCGTCAATGCCTGCGCGACGATTTCCACCGACGCATCGAGACCGTGCCGCGCCGCGAAAGCCGGCGAAACGAGAATCGCCGCGGCCGCGCCGCAGGTCGGCGGGCAGGCCTGGAGCCGCGTGACCGGGCCGTAGAGCGGCTTGGCGGCCATGACTTCTTCCAGCGTCAGCGGATCGCGGAACAGCGCCAGCGGATTGCCCGCCGCGTGCCGCCGCGCCTTCACCGCGATCATCCCGAAAACCTCGTCGCCGATGCCGTAACGCTGCTGATAATCGATGCCGGCGCCGCCGAACTGCTGGGCGGCGAAGGGCACGCCTTCGGCCACGCCCTGAATCTCCTCCTGCACCGACTGGTGCAGGTCCATCACCCGTTTCCGGTCGTTGAAGATCATGCCGATGGCGCCCGGACTCATCTGTTCGAACCCGACGGCGAGGACGCATTCGGCGGCCCCCGACGCCACCATCTGCCGCGCGAGATACAGCGCGGTCGACCCGGTCGAGCAATTGTTGTTGACGTTGACGATCGGGATGCCGGTGATGCCGACGCGGTACAGCGCGGACTGGCCCGCGGTCGAATCAGCATAGACGTAACCGGCATAGGCCTGCTCGACCTGGTCATAGCCGATCCCGGCATCGGCCAGCGCG
Source organism: Sphingopyxis granuli NBRC 100800 (assembly GCF_001591045.1). Lineage (GTDB taxonomy): Bacteria > Pseudomonadota > Alphaproteobacteria > Sphingomonadales > Sphingomonadaceae > Sphingopyxis > Sphingopyxis granuli. The sequence goes on from NZ_BCUA01000002.1 coordinate 98,761, forward strand.
AGCCGAACCGCCTTTTCGGCCATCACGTCCCAGTCCTCGGCCTGGCTCGGCTTGGTGAAGGGGATCATGCCGACACCGGCAACATGCACATTCTTCATCGGTTCACTTCCTTGGAAAAATGATGGAACTCGGTCAGGAGACGTTGGACGACCGCCCCGCCCAGTGCCGCGCCCGCAACTCGGCCTTCAGCACCTTGCCCGCGGCGGACAGCGGCAGAGCCGGGACGAACTCGAACGATTTCGGGCATTTATAGGCGGCTATGCTGTCCCGGCAGTATGCCCCCAGCTCATCTTCGCCGGCGTCCGTGTCGGGATGGAAGACGACGACGGCATGGACGCGCTCGCCCCAGCGGGCGTCCGGCACCGCGATCACGGCGCACTGCGCGACGGCCGAGTGACTGTCGAGCACGGCTTCGACCTCGGCGGAGTAGACGTTCTCGCCGCCCGAAACGATCATGTCCTTCATCCGGTCGACGACGAACAGCAATCCGCCTTCGTCCAGATATCCGCCGTCGCCGGTGTGCATCCAGCCGTCGGCCAGCGCAGCGGCCGTCGTCTCGGGCTGCTCCCAATAGCCGAGCATGACGCCCGGTCCGCGCACTAGTATCTCGCCGACATCGCCCGCCGCGACGGGGCGGCCGGCCGGGTCGACGATGCGTACCTCGGTGCCGGGGATCGCCCGGCCGGCGCTGCGGTGCTTGCCCGCCCGGCGATTCACGCCCCGGTGCATGTCCGGGGTGAGCAGCGTCGCCGCCGCGGAGGTTTCCGTCATTCCATAGGCCTGGTAGAACTGGGCGTGCGGAGCCGCGGCCGCGATGCGGTCGAGCAACGCCTCCGACATTGGCGAGGCGCCATAGAGAATCCGCTGCACGCCCGACAGCAGGCCCGGATCGAAACCCGGATCGTCGAGGACCATCCGGATCATCGCCGGAACCAGAAAGGCGTCGGTGACGCCCTTGTCGGCGATCAGTCGCGGCGTTTCGGCGGGATGGAAGCCCGGCGCCACGACCGCGGCGCCCCCGGCCAGCATCGTCGACATGAGCGCCGATGCGCCGGCGAGGTGAAAGAGCGGCGCCGCGATGAGCGCGCGACAGCCATCGGGAAACACGCCAAGCGTGCGCACGGTTTGCGAGTTGCCGGCGACGTTCGCTCCGCTGAGCATAACCCCCTTGGCGCGGCCGGTGGTCCCGCCCGTATAGAAAATGCCCCACAGTGCATCGCCGTCCACCTGTTCGGGGGGGACGGGCGCGTGTCCCGAAAACTCGCTGGCCGGTACCCATTCGGGGCGCAGCGCGCCGGACGAAACGACTGGAAGCGAAAGCCCGCTTCGCGCGATCGCGTCCTGCGCCGCCTGTTCGAACCCTTCGCCCACGATCATCAGCGCGGGTCGGCAATCGGCCAGGGCAAAGGCATTTTCCGCCACGCTCCACCGGCAGTTCAACGGCGTCAGCACGGCCCCGATCCAGGGGATCGCCAGATAAAGCTGTACATAGAGGCCGTCGTTCGCCGCCAGGATCGCCACCCGGTCGCCGCGCCCGACACCCAGCGACCGCAACGCGCCGGCGATGCGGGCCGCGCTCTCCAGCGTGCCGCCCCAGTCGAGTTCGGCATGCCGGGTTATGATCGCGGGGCGGTCGGCGCAGCCTGTGACCGCGGCGCGAACCGCGGCCACGCTGCCGCCCCCGTTTTCAACCGACCCGGTCACGCTGCCGATCCTCAAAAGCGGACCGTGGCGGATGCGCCATAGGTTCGCGGCTCGCCGTGGATGCAGCGGATCGCCGTGCTTCCGGGGAAGACCCCGTTCCGCAGTCCCAGGGGACCGTCGAGAAGCTGATAGGCGGTGGACGAGCAAAAGGACTGGTTGGTCAGGTTGTTGCCGAACAGGGCGAGGGTCCAGCGCTCGTCCATGCTTCCGATCGAGAATCGGGCACCGATCTGCGCGAAGCCGTCCATGATGGTTTGCGGGTTCCCGTCATTGACCGAACTGAAATAGTCGGAGAGGAACGAGATATTGCCGTTCATCCTCCATTCGAGGTTCGACCCGATGTCGCCGCGCCATTCCGCCGCGACATTGCCGGTGAACTCCGGCGCGAAGGCCACACGTTGCCCTTTCAGGTCCTGCGTTCCCGAAAGGCCGGGCAGGTTGGGCCCGAATTCATAGCTGGTGAACTTCGAGTCCAGATAGGCAAGCGACGCAGTGACCGAGAAATCGCGGACCGGCCGCATGACGACGTCGAATTCCATGCCTTGCTGCCGCAGGCTGCCGGCATTGCGGACGACGAAGCTGGTGCCGTCGAAGCCGCGGTCCTGATAACCGCCGATGTCCATGCGATAGAGCGTCAGATTGGCCTGCAAGCTGTCGTCCAGCCAGCTCGATTTCACACCGAGCTCGTAATTGTCGACTTCTTCGCGGGCGAACAGGCGCCGCTGACCAAGCGCCGGCGTGCCGCCGCCCGAATTGAATCCACCCGACTTGTATCCCGTCGAATAGGTGGCGAAGAGCATCAGGTCGTCGGTCGGCTTGTAGGACAGATTGGCCCGCCACGTCACCTTGCTGTCGTTCAGGGACAGCGGCGTAAGCTCGGTGGCCCGCAGCGCCGCGCCGAAGGGATTGTTGACCTTCTGATCGAACAGGCCGCGCTTTTCATCGCGCGTCCAGCGGACGCCAAGCGTGGCGTCGAGCCGGTCCGTCAGATGAACGGTGGACTGGCCGTAGACGGCATAGCTCTTGACGTTCTGCGAGAATTGAAGGTCCGTGGCCCCGTCGCCGCCGGGAGAAACCAGGGAGGCGTTGCAAGCCGGCCTCTGCGCGGCACTGGCGGCGAGGCCGCAGAAGCCGCTTTGAAGGTTGAAGCCTTCCCCGATCCGATAATCCTCTTCGAAATAATAAAGCCCCGCCACGAAATCCAGCTTCCCGCCGAGAAGCTCGTCGCTGGGCGAAATGATCTGAAGCTCGTGACTCTGGCTCTCGCTGTCGTAATCGCCGGTGCGCGTCACCAGCGGCACCGGCAGATAGCCGAGGTCGCCGTCGATCTGCGAGGAGGTCCAGTCCCGGTAGCTGTTGATCAGCCGGAAGGTGAACCCGCCGCTATCCAGCGAAAGGTCGCTGCTGACACCCCATTGCCGGTCGCGCAAGTCGCCGACGCGGACGAAATTCGCGTTGCGGTCCCCGATTTCGGTGTCGGGGAGAAGCCCCCCGAGCCGCGCCTGCAAGGCATCGAGTTGAGCGGGGCTGATCGACGAAGCGATGAAGTCGGCATTATATCCGCCGTCTCCCCTGGTCTCGGCATAGTCGCCGCGCACCAGCCAGGTGATGTTTCCAAACTCCGCCTTGATCGATCCGCGCGTGACGAAATCGTCCGCGCCCCCGAACTGCTTGCCGTCGAGGCGGTTGTGCCAATATCCGCCGAACCACTGTCGCAGCGCCGCCACGCGAACCGCGACATTGCCCGACAGCGGGACGTTGATGTAACCGTCGATCTTGTAGCGGTCGGCGTTGCCGATCTCTCCGGTCAGGCGGCCGGAAAAGCTCTGCTCGGGCTCCGCCGTGCGAAGGCTGAGGGCGCCGACGCTGGCATTGCGCCCGAACAGCGTTCCCTGCGGCCCGCGCAGGATTTCGACCGCCGATATGTCCAGAAAGCTGGTGATGACGGCACCGGGGCGCGGGATATAGATGCCGTCGACGAACGACGCGACGCTCGGTTCGGTCGCCGTGTTGCTGGAGGAGGCAATGCCGCGGACGGAAATCCGGACGTTCGCGGCCTGTCCCGGCTTGGTGACCGAAAAGTTCGACGCCACGCGACCCAGGTCGGCAATATCGGCGATATTGGCCTGCTCCATCTGCGCGCTGGAAAAGGCCGCGATCGAGATGGGGACGTCCTGGATATTCTCGGAGCGCTTTTGCGCCGTCACGATGATCTCGTTTTCGCCTTGCGCGGGCTGCGCCTCCTGCGCCGAAGCGGCGCCGGCCGAAATCGCAACGAAAACCGCGCCCGACAGCATGAACATGCGTTTTCTATCCATCCCAGCATCCTCTCCATTTGCGATCCGGGAGAGCCTTGGCCCGCCAACCCGAATCCTCTATTTTTTTCCTAAACGATCATTAGAATAATTTGAGCGGGCTGTCAATGATGGTACAAAATCACGGCGATTTTTCTCGGAATATTGTGAATAACCCCATACGATGTCCATTTGTGGAACCTGGAAGCCTGCATATTAATTTGACTCATTGGACAGCAATTACGATAGCGCCCCGCAACGGCAGGAACACCCCCGTGTCCCGTCTCTCGCGAGCGATTCATACCGGCCTTTGGGGTCGGCATGCCGCTGTGCTACGGTCTTCTGAAAAAGGGGGTGGACAAGGCCGGGGGACGGCCGGGGGGATGATCCCACATCAAGGATACCAAGGGCTCACCCGCGACATGCAGGTCGTCGCGCGGAGGGCGGAACATGATCCGGCCCGGCCGACCCGCCGGCCGCTCGCCATCATTTAGGAATCGCCATGCAGTCACCCACCGTCGGTCCCAAAAGAAATCGTCGCTACGCCACGAGGAAGCTCGACGTGATCCAGGGGGCTGCGCGGGTGTTTGCACGGCTGGGTTATCACGGGTCGTCGCTGAACGACGTCGCGAACGAACTGGGTATGACGCCCGCAGCGCTCTATTATTATGTGCGGTCGAAGGACGAGCTTCTTCTCGAAGCGAACATCTATGCCGCCGGGAAGATCAAAAAGGCTTTTCTGGAGATTTGCGAAGATACGGACAGCTCCGCGCTCCGGAAGATCATCACATATTTCCGGTTCTACGCCGAATGCATGACCGACGACTTCGGTCGCTGCCTCGCCCTCACCACGCCCAACGACCTGCCGTCGCCGTTGCGCGAAAAGAGCCTGGAGCAGCGGCGCGAGCTCACGGACATGGTGCGGCGGCTGATCCGGGAGGGCATCGCCGAAGGGTCGATCCAGAGCTGCGACGACCGGCTTCTGGCGTTCACCCTCTATGCGGCGGCGAACACGCTGGCCCGCTGGTATGCGAGCGACGGCCCGCAAACCGCGGGCGAACTGATGGACGCCATGCTGATGATGCTGGTCAACGGGCTGATCCACCCGCCCCTTCCGGACGGCTTTCCCCGCTAGCGCGGTTCACGGAAAGGCGATGCCGGGCGTCCACCGCCCGGCATCGCCGGAATCCGGATGCGCCGCCTATCGCGCGTTCATCGCGACATATTCGGCGATCTTCTGCTTGCCGAGCTGCGACATATGCACCTCTTCGGGTCCGTCGGTGATGCGGACATAGCGGTTGAGCGTAAAGAAGCCGGCGACCGGCGTATCGTCGCTCACCCCCATGCCGCCGTGCACCTGGATCGCGCGGTCGGCGACGGTCTGCGCCATCGTCGGGGCGATCACCTTGATCGCGGCGATCAGGTCCTTCGCCTTCTTGTTGCCGTACCGGTCCATCGCATCGGCCGCCTTCAGCGTCAGCAGCCGCGCCATCTCCACTTCGCAGAAGCTGCGCGCGACATCCTGCCGGATGCTGCTCTGGTCGGCCAGCTTCCTGCCGAAGGCGACGCGACTGTCGGCGCGGCGCGCCATATGTTCGAGCGCGCGCTGCGCCTGCCCGATCGAGCGCATGCAGTGATGGATGCGCCCCGGCCCGAGCCGCCCCTGCGCGATCTCGAACCCGCGCCCTTCGCCCAGGATCAGATTTTCCTTCGGCACGCGCACATTGTCGAACTTCAGCTCGACCTCGCCGCCCGGCGAATTGTGCGAGCCGAACACGGTCAGATGGCGCACCACCTCGACCCCCGGCGTGTCGCGCGGGACGAGGATCTGCGAATGCTGGATATGGCGCGGCGCGTCGAAATGCGTCTTGCCCATCACGATGAAGATGTCGCAGCGCGGATGCATCGCGTTCGATATCCACCATTTGCGGCCATTGATCACATATTCGTCGCCGTCGGGCAGGATCGACAGTTCGAGGTTGGTCGCATCGGACGAAGCGACCTGCGGCTCGGTCATCACATAGGCCGAGCGGATTTTGCCGGCGAGCAGCGGCTTCAGCCAGCGTTCCTGCTGGTCCGGCGAACCGAATTTGGCCAGCACCTCCATATTGCCGGTGTCAGGCGCCGAGCAGTTGAAGATCTGGCTCGCCCAGGGCACGCGCCCCATCGCTTCGGCCAGCGGCGCGTATTCGAGGTTGGAAAGCCCCGGAGAGAATTCGCCATATTCGTGCGGCAGGAACAGGTTCCACAGCCCGGCGGCGCGCGCCTTGTCCTTCAGCGCGTCCATCTGCGGCCATTCCTGCCACAGATTGTTCTGGTCGTGGACGAAGTCGTAATAGGCCCGCTCGTTCGGATAGACATGCTCGTCCATGAAGGCTTCGAGCGTCTTGAGCAGGGCCGCGACCCTGGCGCTATATTCGAAATCCATGTTTCTGCCTTTCGTTACAGCATCAGCCCGCCGTCGACCACGATGGTCTGGCCTGTGACATAGGAAGCGAGCGGCGAGGCGAGGAAAATGGCGGTGCCCGCCATGTCGGCGGGTGTCCCCAGCCGCTGCTGCGGAATATTCGCGAGCGCGCCTTCGAGCCGGGCGGGATTCTGCGTCGTGACCTTCGTCAGCTTGGTATCGACGAGACCGGGCGCGAGGCCGTTGACGCGGATGCCGTCGGCGGCGAACGCCTGCCCCAGCGTCTTGGTCAGGCTGATCGCCCCGGCCTTCGACGCCGCATAGGCGGGGTTGCCGATATTCGCCTTCAGCCCCGAAACCGAGCTGACGATGACGATCGATCCGCTGCCGTCCGACAGCGCCGCGCGGAACTTGCGCGCGCAGTGCATCAGGCTGTCGAGATTGACCGCCATCACCCGGTCCCAACCCGCGCGCTCGAATTCGCCGCGGCGATAGACGACGGTCCCCTGGCACAGGATCAGCACGTCGAGGCCCCCGTCAAACGAAGCCGGCGCGGGCGCGGCCTCGATCGCGTCGGGGTCGCCGACATCGACGCAATCATAGCCGAGGCCCGACAGGTCGGACCCGTCGGCGGGGTCGTAATCCGCGGCATCGGCGCGCGTGCCCCAGACATGGACCCGCGCGCCGCGTTCGCGGAACCCGTGCGCGATGCCGTTGCCGATTCCGCTCGACCCGCCGACGACAAGCACGCGCTTGCCGGAAAAGTCGGTATCGTCCTTCATCTTCTTCCTTTCAGCCAATGCGGCGCAATGCGCGCGCGAACAGGTCGACACTATGGGCATGGAGCCGATCGCCCGTCTCGCGCGGCGCCTTTCCGGCGCAGGCGCGGACGTAAGTGCCTTCGAGGATGATGCCGAGCTTGAAGCAGGCGAGCACGACATACCAGTCGAGCGCGGCGAGGTCGCGTCCGCTGACGGTGCCATAATGCGCGACCAGTTCCGCCGGCGTCGCAAAGCCTTGCCACGGCGTCGCCGCGACGTCGGTCGCGCGCGGAACGTCGCCCTCGGGCCAGGTCGCGAGCAACCAGCCAAGATCGAGCAGCGGATCGCCGATCGTGCTGAGTTCCCAGTCGACGACGGCGGCCAGGTCGCCGCCGTCGGGGCGGACCATGACGTTGGCGAGATGGAAATCGCCGTGGATGATCCCGGGGCGGAAATCCGCCGGCCGGTGCCTGTCGAGCCAGCGCCCGACGGTATCGACGCCCGGGATCGCATCGGGGCCGGGCCAGCCCGGCAGATCGGCGTAGGAGGCAAGCTGCGCCCGCCAGCGGCCGACCTGCCGCTCCAGATAATCGTCGGTCTTGCCGAACCCTTCGAGCCTGGCGGCGCGATAGTCGATCGCCCCCAGCGCCGCGATCGCTTCCACCATCGACAGGCCGATGCGATGGCGGATCACCGGGTCGCCGGCATGCAACGGCGGCAATCCCGCCACCGGATTGAAGCCGTCCACGGGCTCCATCAAATAGAAGGCCGCGCCGATCACCGCCTCGTCGGGACATGCGGCAATCAACCGCGGATGCGGAACGCCCTTTCCGGCAAGGCCCGCCAGGACGCGCGCTTCGCGCCGCATCGCTTCGTTGGAGTTGGCGCGCAGATTGAACGGAGGACGGCGCAGCACATAGACCTCTTCGCCGCGCGTGAAGCGCAGCAGGATATTCTGCGTGCCGCCCGATAGCGGATGCGCGTCGACGATCGGGCCCGTCCCGATGCCCTGTCCATCCATCCATACCCGCAGCGCGGCCAGGTCGACCCCTTCGATCATCATCGCCCCTTCACGCATTCCAGTCACCTGATAGCGCATCCCGGCATGGCCGCCAGAAGCAATACCCTCATCCCGCTTCTCTATTTTCATCTGAACAGTTAGTAGATTTATTGGGCTTCGTTGTCAATCGGTGGCACCTCTTTCTGCCATAAAGAGGCCTTCGTCATTGCAAATTTCAACGCGCGGTTTATTTGACGTTGAAGCTGATTAATCGTTTCGCAGGATCGGATTAAGAGGCGGCACCAACGGGCATCCCGGCGTGGCACGGGGCCCGACGTTTGTCATTGCCGCCCACGACACCTGCAACCGTAACGAAGGACGAAAGATGGACGCAGTCTCTGCAAAACGGTCGCCGCGCCCGCGGAAGCAGAAATTCTTCGACCGGCACGACGAGGTTATCCGCGCCGCCGCGCGCGTCTTCGCCGAGAAGGGATTTCGGCATGCGACGCTGGAGGATATCGCGGATGCGCTCGATATCACCCGCGCCGCCCTTTACTATTACGCGCGCAGCAAGGACGAACTGGCAACCCAATGTTCGGACAAGGCGGCCGAGCAATTCAACGAGGCGGTCGAAAGCGCGCAGCGGCACCAGACCGGCCGCGAACAGATCGTCGCCTTCTTCCGCCGATATGCGGAGATCATCTGCGACGATTTCGGACGGTTCTTCGTCCGGCTCAACATCAGGGAACTGGCCGAGCCCGCCCAGATACGAACCAGGGTCGGTCAGCGCGAACTGCACGAGGCGGTGCAAGCCATGATCGCGGCCGGCATCGCGGACGGAACGCTCCGCGATGCGGACCAGAAGGATATAAGCCGCATCCTGTTCGGCGCGTTCAACGGCATCGTCCGATGGTATCGCCCGGGATCGCGCGCACCCAGTCAGGTCGCGGACGATTTCCTTGCCATCTTTCTGCGCGGTCTTACGGCCTGAGGTCTTGGCCAGTCCAAGGGGATGCGCCTTGCGGCAGCTCAGGCAGGTAAGGGTTTGTTCCCCAGCGAAAGCCGGGGTCCAGATGGCGTAGCGCAGCCCCGCGTGGGCCCGGCTTTCGCCGGGGAACGATTCCTTGCCGAAAAAGGGATCGTCACCGATCCTGCCGGAGTCCCTCGGCCGGCCTTGGACGCTACAGCGACCGCCCCACCAGCTCGCGCTGGATCTCGTTGGCGCCGCCATAGATGCGTTGCACGCGGGCATCGGTGTACATGCGGGCGATTGGATATTCGCGCATATAGCCATAGCCGCCGAAAAACTGCAGGCAGCGGTCGATGACTTCGACCTGCCGGTCGGTGAGCCAGAATTTCGCCATCGAGGCGAGCGTGGGATCGAGCGTCCCGTCGACCCATTTCTCGATCACATGATCGCAGAAGGTCCGGCACGCCAGCACGGTGGCCTTGATGTCGGCGAGTTCGAAGCGCGTGTTCTGGAAATCGACGATCGCCTTGCCGAACGCCTTGCGCTCCTTCACATAATCCAGCGTCAGCGCCAGTGCCCGCTCCATCGCGCCCTGCGCGGAGATCGCGATCGCCGCCCGCTCATAGGGAAGCTGCCCCATCAGCTGGTAAAAGCCCTGCCCCTCGACGCCTCCCAGCACATTGTCCGCCGGCACGCTACAATCGTCGAAATACATTTCCGACGTATCCGCGCCTTCGATGCCGATCTTGTCGAGGCATTTCCCGCGCCGGAATCCGGGCGTGGCGGTCTCGACGAGGATCAGGGAAATCCCCTTCGCCCCCTCGGCGCCCGTCCGCGCGACGACCAGGACGAGATCGCTCTGCTGGCCGTTCGTGATAAAGGTCTTTGCGCCATTGACGACATAGGCGTCTCCGACCCGGTCGGCACGGCAGCGGATGGCCTGCAAATCCGACCCGGTGCCGGGCTCGGTCATCGCGATCGAGCAGATGACCTCGCCGCTCGCGATACCGGGCAACCAGCGGAGCTTCTGCGCTTCGGTGCCGAAAGCGAGGATATAGTGTCCTACGATGTGGCTGAGCATCACCCCGAACGCGGCATCGCCGACGCGCGCCTGCTCGCGGATGACAACCGCCATATGCGCCGGCGTGCCACCCGATCCCCCATATTGTTCGGGCACGTCGGGCAGGATGATCCCCAGTTCGCCTGCCTTGCGCCACACGTCCCGCCCCGTTCGCTTCGCTTCGCGCCATTTCAGGTCGTTCGGCTCGACCTGTTCGCGAAAGAAGCGCGCGACCACCGCCTCGAACTGTTCGAGGTCGCCATCCATCCAGTGGGACGAATAATTTTCGAACATTTGCATTTCTTCCCTCATCCCTGCGGCCGATGTTCAAGCTGGCCCGTGTCGCTATTAATTCTAATGACTATTTAGAAGAATTTTTTTGCGCGTCAATCCATTGGGAATCGAACGACGACACCGGCCGGCCGATCGAACACGGCCGGCACGGACCGGGCGGAGTCGGCATCCGGAGGCGGAGCGGGATGATGATCGCGCCCCCATGGGGCACGAAGCTTGAGGCGTGCAGCGCCGGTGGCGCCCGGCGCATTTGTCGCCATGACGGCGAGATCAGCGCCGGCGATGCGTTAGCGCACCCGCCGGCACCGATCATCGCGAGCCGATACCGTCAATATTTGAACGAGACGGTGACGCCGTAGGTCGCCGGGCGGCCGGCGTAACGCGCAACTGCCAGTTCGTCATCGGCGAGGACGACATGACGACCCCGGCCGATTACGTTCTCCAGGCCTCCAAAAACCGCTGTCGGTTGAAGCCGAATGATGGCGGCCGGCGCCTGCGCGATCTTGCCCGCCCTCGCTCTTGTCATCGGCCTGACGCGCCCCTATCCCGCGCAAACGCCGCCGCCACCGAAGAAGGCTTCCATTCATCCCTGTTCCGGCCACTCCCTATGCGGAACCGCTCGGCATTGGCGCCGGGCGACGGACGCTTTCCATAAGCCTGGCCCTGCTGATCACCGGCGGCCTGTTGCTCATGCTCCTCACCTTCGGCGTAGGGAAACCGACGGATAACAGGGAGGAGCGCGTCACGATCGTGACCCTGGAGGCCGCTGGAAATTCCGAAGAAGCGCCCGAACCGGACAACCGGGAACGCGAGCAAGCCGAAGAGAAACCTGCGCCGACACAGCCGGCTGCCGAGCCGCAACCGGAAACGCCTAAGCCTCCGCCCACGCCAATCCTCAACCCGACAGCCGCGCCGCCCCCGCCAACCCCGAGTGAGCGGCCACCCGCGCCGCAACCTCCTCAGCCCGTCCTCCGACCGTCCGACGGAAAGGTTTACGGGCCGCCCAACAGCGGCAGCCGGTCCTCTGCTTTCCGCGATACGGAACAGGTTGGAACGGCACCCAACGGCGAACCGCTTTATGCCGCCGCCTGGTATCGCGAGCCAAGTGACAACGAACTGCGCGGCTATCTATCCACCGCCAGCGGCCCCGGCTGGGGCCTGATCGCCTGCCGCACAGCACTCGATTACCGTGTAGAGGATTGCGTCGGACTCGACGAATATCCAAGCGGATCGCAGATCAATCGCGCGGTGCTTGCCGCAGCCTGGCAATTCAGGGTGCGACCTCCGCGACGCGGCGGACAGCTATTGGTCGGCGCCTGGGTCCGTATCAGAATCGATTACGGCACGGGACGGCGTTAGTTTCAGCCGTGGCGGCTTCGTGCGGCAGGATTTCCCGCCCCACCCAAGCCATGATTCTCGCGCGCTTCTCCCGGTTCACGTCATTCGTCTTTTTCGCTCCCGTTCACCCCAACGATGCACGACGGAAGAATTGCCGTAAATTTTGTGCATTTTTTGCTCGAAGCCATCAACGTCCATCCCCAAGGGCCGAGCGCGATCGAATGGGCGCGCGAGTTTTTGGCGCGTCAGGTCGGGGGCGATCCTCAAGCCCGGCATCAAGGGATCACCGAGCGAACCTGTCTTGAGCGCGTCGATCGACGCAGGCGTAAAACTACCTTTCCTGGACATGACCGACTCCATCGCCGGCTCCCCGAGGCAGGAAAACAGGTAACAAATCGAGTAACAATATCTGTCCAAACCAGTCCGAAACTGGCGGAATCTGTCTCGATCCCTCTGACCCGTCTGTTGCCTGAAAACCCACCTTTTCGGCCGAATCTTAAAGTGATTCGACCAGTATCCGGCTGGCTGGGGCGGCAGGATTCGAACCTGCGCATGGCGGTACCAAAAACCGCTGCCTTACCGCTTGGCTACGCCCCAACGGCCGGTGCGAGCGCGCTCTATAGCGTTTCGCGAAGGGTTGGCAAGGCGGCCCTAGAGGCGCGTCACCCAGCCGTGGGGGTCCGCCGCCCGGCCGCGCTGGATGTCGACCAGCTTTTCCTTCAGCATCGCCGTCACCTGTCCGGGGCCGCCGGCGCCGATGGTGAAACTGCCCGCGCCGCGCGCCACCCTGCCCACCGGGGTCACCACCGCGGCGGTGCCGCAGGCGAAGCTTTCGGTGAGGCGTCCGCTTTCCGCATCGGCCTGCCACTGGTCGATCGCATAGAGTTCCTCGCGCACCGTCAGGCCGGCGTCGCGCGCCAGCGTCATGATCGCGTCGCGCGTGATGCCGGGCAGGATGCTGCCGGTCAGCGGCGGGGTGACGAGGCTGCCGTCCGCAAAGACGAAGAACATGTTCATCCCGCCCAGTTCCTCGATCCAGCGATGCTCGGCCGCGTCGAGGAAAACGACCTGGTCGTGCCCCTTGGCGATCGCCTGCTGCTGCGCGACGAGGCTCGCGGCATAGTTGCCGCCGCACTTGGCGGCGCCGGTGCCGCCCGGCGCGGCGCGCGTATAGTCCTCCGACACCCAGAGCGAGACCGCGGGGGCGCCCGACTTGAAATAGTTGCCGACCGGCGAAGCGATGACGAGGAAATGATATTCGGCCGCCGGCTTGACGCCGAGGAACACCTCGCTCGCATACATGAAGGGACGCAGATAGAGCGCGCCGCCCTCCACCTGCGGGAACCAGTCGGCGTCGACGCGCACGATCTGCTTCACCGCCTCGATGAACAATTCCTCCGGCAGTTCGGCCATCGCCATGCGGCGCGCGCTGGCGTTGAAGCGCGCAGCGTTGGCCTCGACACGGAACAGCGCCATCGCCCCGTCGTCGAGCCGATAGGCCTTGAGCCCCTCGAATATCTCCTGCGCATAATGGAGCACCGCTGTCGCGGGGTCGAGCAGCAACGGGCCGCGCGGCATCACCTGCGCATCGTGCCAGCCCTTTCCTTCCGCATAGCGGATCGACACCATATGGTCGGTGAAGACGCGCCCGAACGCCGGGTCCGCGATCGCCGCCGCACGGGCATCCTGTGCCGTGGGATTGGGATGCGGCAGACGGGCAAAGGCGGGAGCGGACATGGATGACCTGTTCGTTGGGGGTGGATCGGTGCGCGCCTCTTGCCAAAGCAAGGGCGCAGGCGCAACGGGAGTCGCCATGGCCGAGGAAAATTTCCTGTCGCAAGTCCCCGCCGCTTCCGCTCTTTTCTTACGCGAGGAAGAAGTCCGCCGGGGCATCGAATATCTGTTTTTCGGCCACGCCGCGCTGTGGCGGACGATCGACGCACGGCTGGCGGAAAACGGCCTGGGCCGCGCGCATTACCGGGCGCTCTATTTCATCGCGCGCCAGCCGGGGCTGACGATCTCCGACCTGCTCGCGCTGCTCGGTATCACCAAGCAGTCGCTGGGACGCGTGATCAAGGAGATGGAGGCGCGCGCGCTGCTCGCGACGCGGCCGGGCAACCGCGACCGACGGCAGAAGGAATTGCGGCTGACCCCCGAGGGACGCCAGCTCGAAAGCGCGATCTTCTCGCAACTCCGCGACGCGATGAGCCGCGCCTACACCCACGCGGGGCAGTCGGCGGTCACCGGTTTCTGGCAGGTCAACGAAGCGCTGCTGCCGCCGCGCGATCGCGGCCGGATCGCGAAACTGGGGAAAGAAGCCTGACTCCAGGGCGCGGCCGGAAAGCCTATTCCTCGCCGCGCGCCAGGTCGGCGAGCTCGCGGCCGCGGTCGCGCGCCGCGCGCAGGACGTTGGTCATCAACGCGACGAGCTGGCCATCCTCGTCGAGCACGTCGAGTCCCGCCTGCGTCGTCCCCCCTTTGCTCGCGACCTGCGCGACGAGCGTACCGGGTTTTTCGCCGCTGGCGTCGAGCAGCGCGGTCGCGCCGCCGAAGGTCGCGGCCGCCAGTGTCAGCGAATCCTCGTTCGACAGGCCGAGCCGCTCGCCGGCGGCGGCATAAGCCTCGATCAGCCGAAAGACGAAGGCGGGACCGCTGCCGGTGAAGGCCGTGATCAGGTCCATCGACGAATCGTCGGCAAGCGTGACGACCTGGCCGAGCGCCGCCAGCATCGCCGTCAGCATGGCGCCGTCGGCATCGCCGCTGGTGGCGAGCGCCGACACGCCCGCGCCGATCCGCGCCGCGAGATTGGGCAGGATGCGCGCCTGCGCCCGGGCCGCCGGAAAGCGCGCGGCGAGGTCCGCGAGCGAGACGCCCGCCAGGATCGACAGGAGATGGGTATCGCCGGTCACGACCGGCGCCAGCGCGTCCGCGACCTCGCCAAGCTGCTGCGGCTTCATGCCGAGCATCACCCAGTCGGCAGCGCCGTCGGCCGCCTGCCAGTCGGCGAGCGTCGCATGGAGCGCGACCCCGTCGCGGAGCTTCGCGGCCGGATCGACGACCGCGACGCGCGCCGGATCGAGCCCCGCCGCCAGCCAGCGGTCGAGCATCGCCCCCGCCATGTTGCCACAGCCGACCAGCAGCATCCGGCCGGAAAAATCCCGCAAAACCTTTGTCATGATCCTTGTCTCTCGTCCCTCAGCGGCAACTGCTCTCGGGCCCCGACAGCAGGTCGAGGCAGCGGCCGTCGACCTTGCTCATGTCGAGCGGCAGGCCGATCAGCGCGGCGAGCGTCGGCAGGATGTCCACCGTCATCACCGCATTGGGCTGCTCGAACCCGGCGAGCCCCTTGCGCCAGAAGAGCATCGGAACGCGCCGGTCGTAATCCCAGACCGACCCGTGCGTCGCGACATAGCCGAGCCCCGATTCGGGGATTGGCGTCACGCGGTCCCTGAGCACGACGATAAAGTCGCCCGACCGCTGTGCGTTGTAGGAGGCGCGCAGCTTGTCGAGCAGGCTCCAAGTGTCGGCGGCGCGCTTCGAAATCGGGCGCGAAGCCAATTCTTCGGCGGTCACGACCGCCTCGACCTGCGGATGCGCGCGATAACGGGCGACGAGTTCGGCCAGCGCCGTCTTGCGCTGAGCCGGGGTCAGCGCCTTCGACAGATACATGTCGCCGAACGGACCGTCGGCGTGGAAGAGCGGCTGTGGCAGGCCCAGCTTCTCGGCCACCGCCTTGCCAATCGCCGCGGGGTCGAGCGTCCGCGCGACGCGTTCGGCGGCGGGCCAGCCGTTCTGGCGATTGCGCTCGGGCATGTCGTGCCCACCGTGATCGGCGGTCAGCGCGACCATATAGTCGATGCCGGTCGCGTCGAGCCGGGTGAAGAAATCGCCGAGTTCGCGGTCGAGCGCGAGCATCTGGAGGCACATCTCGCTGCCTTCGGTGCCGACGCCGTGGCCGATATAGTCGGTCGCCGACAGGCCGAGGATCAGCAGGTCGGTCGCCTCGCCCTCGCCGAGCCTGCGCGCCTGCCGCAGCGCGGTCGCCGCCGCGAGCACCGCGCCGTCAGCTTCGGGCGAGGCCATGAAACGACGGAAATCGCCGCCGTCGCGCGCCAGCCGGCCGGTGCCGACGGTGCCGCCCTTGTCGATCGGGATCGCGATGTCGTGCGCGGCGCAGTCGGCGGGCAGCGTCAGGCCAGGGCGCGATTGCGCGATCGCGGCGGCGATGGCCGCACCCGCCTGCGTCGCGGTCGGCGACAGCGCCCGGCCGCGATAGCTGGTGAGTCCGGCCGGCGCGAGCCACATCAACTCGTCGGCCTGGCGTCCGCCCATCATGATCGCGGCACGATCCTTGCCCGCGACCGAGACGACCTGCGCCCGCGGGTCGTTCGCCTTCATCAGGTCGCCGAGCGTCGGGACCATCAGATGATCGACCGACGGCGCATATTGGCCGCTGCGCGAACTCGTGCCCGGCACCGTCTCGTCCTCGGCGCAATAGAGCCGCTTGTCCTCGCGCGCGGCCGACAGGTCGAAGAAATTATTGGCGACGATGCCAGTATGCGCGGGATGGTTGCCGGTCAGGATCGTCGAATGGCCGGGGCAGGTTTCGGTCGCGCCATGCGCCTGATAGCCCGACGGAAACACCACGCCCGAAGCGAGACGCGCGAGGCCGCCGGTAAAATGGCTGCGATACTGGGCGAACAGGTCGGCGGAGAACTGATCGACCGCGATCATCACGACCAGCTTGGGCGGCGGCGTCGCGGCGGTCACTTTCTGCACTGGGGGCGCCGCATCCTGAGCGAGGCCCGCACCGGCGCCGGCGACGCAGAGGGCGGCGGCAAGCGCGGTGGTCAGATGTTTCAGCGTCACGGGCCTTCTCCGTTGCGGGTGTCGGTGCGGGCTGTCCTCTCGGCGAAAGCCGCCTATATGGCAAGCCTTGAAAGGCGAACGGAAGCAGCATGGGCATGGAGCGTGCGCAAGACAAGCGAATGACGGCAGCGGGGCGCTGTGCGCTGGCGCTGCTCGCGCTCGCCCTGCTGGTGCTGTTCGTTCCGGGCCCGGCGCAGGCCGCGGCGCCGCATATCGCGGCAAGGCTTGTTGCCGAGTCGCCCGCGCCTTTGCCCGGCGGATCGACGACCGTCGCGCTCGTCATGACTCCCGAGCCGGGCTGGCACGGCTATTGGTCGAACGGCGGCGACGCCGGGTTCGGCATGCAGGTCGAATGGAACCTTCCCGACGGCGTCACCGTCGCACCCTTTCGCTATCCGGTTCCCGAGGCGCTGATCCTCTTCGGGATGATGAATCATGTCTATGAGCATCCCTACGCGCTGCTCGCCGACGTGCGGGTCGATCGCAGCGTCGCGCCGGGTTCCGACCTGACGCTGACCGGCATCGCCAACTGGCTGGCCTGCACCGACAAGATATGCGTTCCCGAAAAGGCGGTGATCTCGGTCGCGATGCGGGCCGGCGACGGCGCGGTCGCGCCCGCCGCGCGACGCCAGTTCGATGGCTGGCGCGCGCGGCTGCCGCAACCGCTCGACCGGCCGGGAAGGTGGGAACGCCGCGGCGATACGCTGCGCTTCGCCGTCCCGCTGCCCGCGGGCACCGCGCTCGATGCTCCGCACCTTTTTCTCGCGACCCGCGACCTTGCCGACTATGCCGCGCCGCAGGCGTTCAGCCGCAACGGCGATCAGTTGATCGTCGAGACGCGCGCTCGCGGCGAGACGACCGGCGTCGCCGAGGGGCTGCTCAAGCTCTCGGACGGACGCGGCCTGTCGCTGCGGTTTGAGCCGGGCACGGTCCCGGCCGCCGGCAAGGCGGTCGCGGCGGCGAGCCGCCCCGACGCCGCGCTGTTCTGGACCGCGCTCGCGGGGGCGATCCTCGGCGGACTGATCCTGAACCTGATGCCGTGCGTCTTCCCGATCCTCAGCCTGAAGGCGCTCAGCCTCGCACGGTCGGGCGGTGCGGCGCGCGAGGCGAAGGTCGAAGCGCTGGCCTACACCGCCGGCGCGGTGGCGACCGCGCTGCTGCTCGGCGGCGCATTGCTCGCGCTGCGCGCGGCGGGCGAACAGGTCGGCTGGGCCTTTCAGCTCCAGCATCCGGCCAGCATATTGGTCCTGCTCGTCCTCGCCTGCGCGATCACCCTCAACCTGCTCGGCCTTTACGCCTTGCCGTCGTTCGGCGGCGGACAGGCGCTCGCGGCACGCGGTGGGGCGGCGGGCGGCTTCTGGACCGGGGCGCTCGCCGCCTTCGTCGCGACGCCGTGCAGCGGCCCGCTGCTCGGAGCAGCGCTCGGCGCGACGCTCGTCCTGCCCGCCTGGGCGGCGCTGCCTATCTTCGGCGGGCTCGGGTTCGGCATCGCCTTGCCCTTCCTCGCCGTCGGCTTCATCCCCGCGCTGCGGCGCCGCCTGCCCCGGCCCGGGCCGTGGATGGATCGCTTTCGCAAGTGGATGGCGCTGCCGATGGGCCTCACGGCGGTGGCACTGGCATGGCTGCTGTGGCGTCAGGCGGGCGCGACGGGCCTCGTCGCGGCGCTGGGTGCCGTGGTGCTCGCCGGCGCCCTCGCTTTCGCCGCGGGCTGCGCGCAGCGGCATGGGCGTGCCGTCGCGCCGCTGTTCGCGCTGCTGCTGCTGCTCGTCCCGCTCGCGCTGTGGACCAACCACGCCGCGCGCACGGGAGGAACCACCCCGGCCGACGCCACCGCCTTTTCTCCCGACGCGCTCGTCAGGGCCCGCGCCTCCGGCAAGCCGGTGTTCGTCTATTTCACTGCCGACTGGTGCCTGTCGTGCAAGGCGAACGAAGCGGGCGCGATCGAGCGCGAGGCGGTGCAGGCTGCGTTCGACAAAGCCGGGATCGCGACGCTCGTCGGCGACTGGACGAACGGCGACCCCATCATCACGCGCACCCTCGCCGAACATGGACGCAACAGCGTGCCGCTCTACCTCTGGTATGCGCCGGGCGCCGCACGGCCCGAAATCCTGCCGCAGATATTGACCCCCGGACTGCTGATCGGAAAGGCGCAGCGCCGGTGAGCAAGCAGCGCGCCGACCAGTTGCTCGTCGATCGCGGCCTCGCCGAAAGCCGGACGCGCGCGCAGGCGCTGATCCTCGCCGGGCTCGCCTTCGTCGGCGACCGCAAGATCGACAAGGCGGGGCAGCAGATCGCCGACGATGCCGAGATCAGCATCAAGGGGCGCGATCATCCATGGGTGTCGCGCGGCGGGATCAAGCTCGACCACGCGCTCGCGCACCTTGGCTGGGACGTGGCGGGCGCGGTCGCGATCGACGTGGGTTCGTCGACCGGCGGCTTCACCGACGTGCTGCTCTCGCGCGGCGCGGCGCGCGTCCACGCGGTGGATTCGGGCACCAACCAGCTCGCATGGAAGCTGCGGCAGGACCCGCGCGTCATCGTCCACGAACAGACGAGCGCGCGCATCCTGACCGCCGATCATATCCCCGAGCCCATCGGCCTGGTCGTCTGCGACGCGAGCTTCATCGCCTTGTCGAAGGTTCTGCCGGTGCCGCTGTCGTTCACGGCCGAAGGTGCGCGGCTGGTCGCGCTGATCAAGCCGCAGTTCGAGGCGCAGCGGCACGAGGTCGGCAAGAAGGGCGTCGTGCGCGACCCCGCCGTCCATGCGCGCGTGTGCGCAGAGGTCCGCGCATGGATCGAGGAAAGCGGCTGGATCGTGCTCGACCTGATCCAGAGCCCGATCACCGGGCCAGAAGGCAATGTCGAATTTCTGGTCGCGGCGCAAAAGCGGAACGCTTGACGCTGGGCTCGCGAGTCGCGACACCATTGGCACGCAGAATCGCGAAAGGGACCAGCCGAGCATGAGCGAGATCGCCACACCGGGCCAGCTACGCCTCTCCTATTGGCGCTGGGCGATGATCACCGTCCCCGCGATCGTGCTGATCGGCAGCCTGATGGGCCTGCTTTCGAACAGCGGCTACGGCAATCGCTGGTTCGCGGCACTCGACCTGCCGTCCATCGTGCCGCCGGGCTGGGTGTTCGCGGTCGTCTGGCCGCTGCTCTACATCTGCCTCGGGCTGGCGCTGGCGATGGTCCTTCATGCGCGCGGCGCCAAAGGACGCGGCTTTGCGCTGCTGCTCTTCTTCGCCCAGCTCCTCGCCAATTTCGCCTGGTCGCCGCTGTTCTTCGCCGCGCATCAGGTGACAAGCGCGCTGTATCTGATCATCTTCATCCTGATGGTGACGCTTGCCACCGCCTTCGCCTTTGCATCGATCCGCAAGGCGGCGGCGTGGCTGCTCGTGCCCTATCTGCTGTGGCTCGCTTTCGCGAGCGTCCTCAATTTCCAGATCGACCAGCGCAACCCCGACGCCGAAGCCCTTGTCCCGCACGCGGCGAGCACCCAGATATAGGCGCGGCAAGGGGCCGACCCCGACGAAGGATAGAGTGATGCAGAGCGAGAACCGCATTTTCGACGATCTGGCCAAGATGATGAACGGCATCGCCGGCACGGTCGCCGGCGCCGGCCGCGAGGCCGAAGCCGCAATGCGCGAGCGCGCCAAGGAATGGATCGGCCGCATGGACTTCGTCAGCCGCGAGGAATTCGAGGCGGTGAAGGCGATGGCCGCGACGGCGCGCGCGGAGGCGGAGGCGCTGAAGGCGCGGCTCGATGCGCTGGAAGGTGCAGCGAAGCCGGCGGCGAAACCCAGAACCGCACCTAAAAAATAGGCGGCCGTCAAAGAAACTGCCGCTTCCTGTCTTCGTCATGCTGAACTTGATTCAGCATCCATTCTCGCGCCGCCCCCGATCGCGAGTGCCGAATGGACCTCGGATCCAGTCCGGGGTGACAAGGTGGTGCGGACTCGCCAGGTCAGCCATCACCCGCTAAAGGCGCTCCATGAGTGACGATATCTACGATGACGACGGCCAGGAAGCGGCGCCGATGGACATGCTCGCCTCCTATTTCGCCGCGCACGACTGGGCGCACGAGATGGTCGGCGAGGACGAGATCGTCGCGACCGCGCAGGGAAGCTGGACGACCTATGAGCTGCGCGCGGTGTGGCGTCCCGACGACGGTGTCATCCAGCTTCTCGCCTTCCCCGACATCCGCGTCGTCGAGGACAAACGCGCCGCCGCGCACGAAGCGCTGGCGCTGATCAACGAACAGCTCTGGCTCGGCCATTTCGAGCTGTGGTCGAACAGCGGCACGATCCTGTTTCGCCACGGCATGCTGCTGGGAAGCGACGCCGCGCTGTCGCTCGACCTCGCCGAAACGCTGGTCGAAAGCGCGATCGACGAATGCGAGCGCTTCTATCCGGTGTTCCAGTTCGTGCTGTGGGGCGGCAAGACGCCGGCCGAGGCGCTCGCCGCCTCGCTCATCGAAACACGCGGAGAGGCGTAGCGCCAGCTCCGTTCGGACCGCTTCACCGTTTCTCGTACCGCTTGAGCCCCGGCCCGAGGTCGTTGGCGCCGATCGCGAGCGGCTCGCCGCTCCAGTCGGCGACGAACGCCACGTTGCGGCCGAGCCCTTCGGGCAGGCTGGCCCGATTGCCCTCGATCGACAGGCCGCGCGACGGATTGTCGCGCGCCTCGGCGGCGACCGCGATGATCGCCGAATAATTTTCCTTGTCGCGCCCCTGCACGAACAGATTGTCCGCAATGCGCCCCGTCGCGCCCGCCGGCAGGTCGATCATGTAATTGGTCGCCGTCCCCTGCGTGTCGTCGAAACTGTTGTCCCGAATGTCGACCTGTGCCGCGCGGACCTTCAGATAATGGCCGCCGGTGCCCTTTTCGAAGCGGCTGTGGGTCACCACAACGCGACCGTAGGCGCCGGTATAGACGCTGTGCGCGCAGCTCAGCCCACGGTCGCAACGCCCGAGCCGCGAAAAGGTCGAGCGCTCGATGGTCAGCGTCGACTGCGGGTCGTCGGCGGTGAGGATGCCCTCCTCGCTGCCGCGGAACAGGCTGTTGACGATGGTCAGGTCGCCCTGTTCGAGCCGGATTCCGGCGCCGTTGCCGTCGGGCACCCGCATGTTCTGGAAAACGATGCCGTCGATCCGCGCGCCGCCGCCGCGCAGCACCAGCGCCGCCTTACCCTCGCATGTCACGCCGTCGAATATGCTGCGCCCCGGCTCGGCAGCAACGAAGGCGATATGTCCCGCCGTCTGAACCGCGCAATCGCGATGATAGCCGGGAGCAATGCGGATCGTCCCCTGCCCCTCGCCGATCGCATCGACAGCCTGCTGCAAGCGGCCGAAGGCGCGGCCGCTTTCGGTGACGACATAGGGCGCGTCGCCCGATTGCGCGGGCAGCGGCATCGGGGCGAGGAGCAGCGGAAGGGCGAGCAGCGGCAACAGCGGCCGGCGGAGAAGCGTCTGGATCATGGCGCCGTCATAGCGATTTCGGCGCCGCGCGTCCTTCGCGAAGCTGGTTAACCCGCCACCTGTCCCTTTATCGGACAGACGGCGGGCAATCGGTTTCAGTCGAGATTGGGGCGCAGCCAGCGGCGCGCGGTTTCGAGATCGACGCCGCGCCGTTCCGCATAATCGACCAGCTGGTCCTCGCCGACCCGCGCGACCCCGAAATAGCTCGCATCGGGATGCCCCAGATAGAAGCCCGAGACCGCCGAGGTCGGCAGCATCGCGAAATGGTCGGTCAGGATCGCGCCCGACGTGTTGCCGGCATCGAGCAGCTCGAACAGGATCGGCTTCAAGCTGTGGTCCGGACAGGCCGGATAGCCCGGCGCGGGGCGGATGCCGCGATATTCCTCCTTGATGATCGCCTCCGGCGTCAGCTGCTCGCCCGGTGCATAGCCCCAGAGCACGGTGCGGACATGCGCGTGGAGCCGTTCGGCGAAGGCTTCGGCGAAGCGGTCGGCCAACGCCTTGAGCAAGATGTCGCTGTAGTCGTCATGCACCGCCTTGAAGCGCGCGAGGTGCGGCTCGATGCCGTGGATCGCGACCGAAAAGCCGCCGATCCAGTCGCCGTCGGGGCTGACGAAATCGGCGAGGCACATGTTGGGGCGCCCCTCGCGCTTGGCGATCTGCTGGCGCAGGAAGGGGATGCGGACGTGCCGTTCCTCTTCCTCGAGGTGGATGACGACGTCGTCGCCATCGCGGCGGCACGGCCACAGCCCCGCGACCCCGCGCGCGTGCAGCCAGCCTTCGCCGACGATCTTCGCAAGCATCGCCTGCGCGTCGGCATAGAGACCGCGCGCGCTTTCCCCCACCACGGCGTCGTCGAGGATCGCGGGGAAGGTGCCCGCCAGTTCCCAGGCGCGGAAGAAGGGGGTCCAGTCGAACCATTCGACCAGTTCGGCCATGTCCCATTGGTCGAACGCATGCACGCCGGGCTGTTCGGGCGGGAAGGGCCGGATATGCTCGTCGACCGCGAAGCCGTTGGCGCGCGCATCCTCTATGGGGATCAGCGCGCTCTGCCCCTTGTTCGCGCGCACCTCGCGGATGTGCGCATAATCCTGCTTATAACCCTGCACATAGGCGTCGTAGCCGGTATCGCTGACCAGCGCTGTCGCGACGCCGACTGCGCGGCTCGCGTCGAGCACGTGCAGCACCGGTCCTTCATAGGCGGGGTCGATGCGTAGCGCGGTGTGCATGCGCGAGGTCGTCGCGCCGCCGATCAGCAGCGGCATCGTCATGCCGGCGCGCTGCATCTCTTCCGCCACGGTCACCATCTCGTCGAGCGAGGGGGTGATCAGGCCGGACAGGCCGATCATGTCGGCGTCATTCTCGTTCGCGGCCTGCAGGATGCTGCTCCACGGCACCATGACGCCCAGGTCGACGACCTCGAAACCGTTGCACTGGAGCACGACGCCGACGATGTTCTTGCCGATGTCGTGGACGTCGCCCTTGACGGTCGCCATCACGATCCGGCCCTTGCCCTTGGCGCCTTCCTCCTTCTCGGCCTCGATGAAGGGCAGCAGGTGCGCGACCGCCTTCTTCATCACGCGCGCCGATTTCACGACCTGCGGCAGGAACATCTTGCCCGACCCGAACAGGTCGCCGACGACGTTCATCCCGTCCATCAGCGGCCCTTCGATCACCTCGATCGGCCGGTCCATCGCCAGCCGCATCTCTTCGGTATCGGCGACGATATGCGCGTCGATCCCCTTGACCAGCGCATGTTCGAGCCGCTTTTCGACCGGCCAGCCGCGCCATTCCTCGGCCGCCTTTTCCTGCGCCGCATCCTTGCCCTTGTAGCGTTCGGCGAGCGCGATCAGCCGTTCGGTCGGCGATTCGGCCTCGCCCTTCACCTTGCGGTTGAGGATCACGTCCTCGCAGGCGTTGCGAAGCTCCGGGTCGATCGTGTCGTAGACGTCGAGCTGCCCCGCGTTGACGATCGCCATGTCGAGCCCCGCCGGGATCGCATAATAGAGGAAGACGCTGTGCATCGCGCGGCGCACCGTCTCGTTGCCGCGAAAGCCGAACGACAGGTTGGACAGCCCGCCGGAAAAATGGGCGTGCGGGCAGCGCTGGCGGATGACCTTCACCGCCTCGATGAAATCGACGGCATAATTGTCATGCTCTTCGAGCCCCGTCGCGATGGCGAAAATATTGGGATCGAAGATGATGTCCTCGGGCGGGAAGCCGATGCCGGTGAGCAGCTTGTAGGCGCGCTCGCAGATCTCGATCTTGCGCTCCCTGGTATCCGCCTGCCCGACCTCGTCGAACGCCATGACGACCACCGCGGCGCCATAGGCCCGGCACAGCCTCGCCTGCGCGAGAAAAGGCTCCTCGCCCTCCTTCATGCTGATCGAGTTGACGATCGGCTTGCCGGGCACGCATTTGAGGCCCGCCTCTATGACGCTCCATTTCGACGAATCGATCATCACCGGCACGCGCGCGATGTCGGGCTCGGCGGCGATCAGCTTGAGGAAGGTCGTCATCGCCCGTTCGGCGTCGAGCAGCCCTTCGTCCATGTTGACGTCGATAACCTGCGCGCCATTTTCCACCTGCTGGCGCGCGACCTCTACCGCGGCGGTGAAATCGTCGGCGAGGATCAGCTTCTTGAACGCCGCCGATCCGGTGACGTTGGTGCGCTCGCCGATATTGACGAAGGACGAAGAGGAGAGGGTCTGGGTCATCGAAGGTCCCGAAAGGAAGAGAGGTCAGGCCGCGACGGGGCGGGCAAGGACGAGATCGTCGTAGAGCTTGCCCCCGACGTCGAACTGCCGGGTGCCGATGTCGGCAAAGCCCTGCTTGCGATAGAAGGCGAGCGCGCGGTGATTGCGCGCATAGACGCCAAGCAGCAGCCGGCGATGCCCCGCCGCCGCCTCGACCGCCCGCGCCATCAGTGCCGCGCCCAGCCCGGTGCCGTGAAAGCGCGACAGCGCATAGATGCGCTTGAGCTCTATATCGCCGTCCTGTGCCGCCGCGAGGCCCGGCGCGCCGACGAGGGCAAATCCGACGGGCGCGCCGCCGGGCCGCGCCTCGGCCAGCCAGGCACGGGCGCCCGACGCCAGGGCGGCCCGATAGGCCGCCTCGCCATGCTGCGCGGCGCAATGGCCGATGATCGCCGCGCCGTCGAGGATACCGGCGAAGGTTTCGAGAAAGGTCGCCGCGCCGATCAGTGCCAGCGCCGCGGCGTCATCGGCGCCGGCCTCGCGGATCGTCCATGCTTGTCCATCCTCCATCGGATCAGGCCGCCGCCATGGTGAAGGGTTCCAGCCCCGCGAGACGCGTGCGCACCGGCACTTCGGGGATATGGCGCGGCGCAAGGCCTTCGACCGCCTTTGCCATCGCGGCGATATGCGCGGGCGTCGATCCGCAGCAACCGCCGAGGATATTGACCTGCCCATGCTCGGCCCATTCGCGCACCAGTCCCGCGGTCGTCTCCGGCTGCTCGTCATATTCGCCGAGTTCGTTGGGCAGGCCCGCGTTCGGATAGACCATCACCAGCGTATCGGCGAGATCGGAGAGCACCCGAACATGCGGGCGAAGCTGCGCCGCGCCGAAGCTGCAATTGAGCCCGACGGTCAGCGGCTTCGCATGGCGCACCGCGTACCAGAAAGCCTCGACCGTGTGGCCCGACAGGTTGCGCCCCGACAGGTCGGTCAGCGTCATCGAGATCATCAGCGGCAGTTCGCGTCCCAGCTTCGCCTCCGCCTCAAGCGTCGCGGCGATCCCCGCCTTGGCGTTGAGCGTGTCAAAGATCGTCTCAATCAGGATGAAATCGGCACCGCCCTCGGCCAGCGCGACCACCTGGTCGCAATAGACCGCCTTGAGCTCGTCGAAATCGATCTCGCGATAGCCGGGATTGTTGACGTCGGGCGACAGCGACAGCGTCTTGTTGGTCGGCCCGACGGCGCCCGCGACGAAGCGGCGGCGGCCGTCGCGCGCGGCAAATTTGTCGGCCGCCTCGCGTCCCAGTCGGGCGCTTTCATGGTTGATGTCGGCGACCAGATGCTCGGCGCCATAGTCGGCCTGGCTGATCCGGTTGGCGCTGAAGGTGTTGGTCGACACGATATCCGACCCCGCCGCTAGATAGGCTTCGCCAATCGCCGCGACGACGTCGGGGCGGGTCAGCGCGAGAATATCGTTATTGCCCTTCTGGTCGCGGCCGAGACCGAGCGTGCCGGCATAGTCGGCCTCTGTCAGCTTGCGGAGCTGGATCTGCGTTCCCCAGCCGCCATCGGTGAGCAGGATGCGGCTGCGGGCCGCCTGCTGCAGGGCTTCGCGCGCGCTGGTCATCGACGATCCTTCCTTGATATGCGGCTCATGCGGCCTTCTCCGCCGCGGGCGCCGCCGGCGGGCGCAGGCCCAGCAGGTGGCAGATGGCGTAGCTGAGCTCCGCCCGGTTGAGCGTGTAGAAATGGAAGTCGCGCACGCCGCCGGCATAAAGGCGGCGGCAGAGTTCGGCGGCGATCGTCGCGGCGACGAGCTGGCGCGCCGAAGGCAGGTCGTCGAGCCCCTCGAACAGCGAGATCATCCACGCCGGGATCGCCGCACCGCACATGTCGGCCATGCGCCGGGTCTGCGACACGTTCGACACCGGCAGGATGCCGGGGACGATCGGCGCATCGATCCCCGCCGCCGCCGCCGCGTCGCGGAAGCGCAGGAAGGCTTCGGGCGAGAAGAAGAATTGCGTGATCGCGCGCGTCGCGCCGGCATCGAGCTTGCGCTTGAGATTGTCGAGGTCGGTTTGCGCGCAATCGGCGTCGGGATGCACCTCGGGATAGGCGGCGACCGAAATGTCGAAGGGCGCGACAGCCTTC
Organism: Sphingopyxis granuli NBRC 100800; assembly: GCF_001591045.1. Taxonomy (GTDB): domain Bacteria; phylum Pseudomonadota; class Alphaproteobacteria; order Sphingomonadales; family Sphingomonadaceae; genus Sphingopyxis; species Sphingopyxis granuli. The sequence goes on from NZ_BCUA01000002.1 coordinate 125,785, forward strand.
AGCCCCGCGACCAGCTCGGCGGCATTGGCATAGCCTTGCGCATGGGCGCAATAGGGCGCACCGCCCGGCACATCGCCGCGCAGCGCGACGATGTGGCGCACGCCCGCGTCCCAATAGGCGCGTGCGACCATGTCGATTTCCTCGCGCGAGGCCTCGACGCAGGTCAGGTGCGCCGCGGGCGGCACCGCGCTTTCCGCCGCGATGCGCGCGACGGTGGCGTGGGTGCGTTCGCGCGTCGAGCCGCCCGCGCCATAGGTGACCGAAACGAAGCGCGGCCCGAGCGGTTCGAGCGTGCGGAACGTGTCCCAGAGCTGCGCCTCCATCTTCTCCGTCTTCGGCGGGAAGAATTCGAAGCTGACGCCGATGTCGCCGTCGAGATTGGCGAACAGCGGCGACGCCGCGGCGCGCCGGGCCTCCGCCAGCGAATTGAGATTCGATGTCATGCGGCAAGTTTCCTGGTCTGCCCGCCTTCGCTGGCGGGGGTCTGATCTTCGTCGCTGCGGCGGCGTCCGAGCCACAGCTTCACCGCCAGCTCGCCGCCCTCGAGCGTCTGCCCGCTTTCGAGCAGCAGCCCGGCGGAGGCGAACCAGCCGCGGATCTGGGCATCCGAAAAGCCGAGACGGGCGTGCGCCGCAAGCATGCGCAGTTCCTCATCCTCGTGCGGCGCGAAATCGACGACGAGCAGATGCCCGCCGCCGCGCAGCACCCGTGCCGCCTCCGCGATCACGCGGTCGGGTTCGTGTGCGAAATGCAGCGCCTGATGGATGACGATGCTGTCGATGCTCGCATCGTCCATCGGCAGCGCCAGGAAATCGCCCTGCACCAGGTCGATCGGGACCGGCTGATCGGCCAGCTTGGCGCGCGCGAGCCGCAGCATTTCCGGGCTGCGGTCGAGCGCGGTGATACGCCGCGCGGTCGGCGCGAAAATCTCTGCCATCCGGCCAGTGCCCGTTCCGATGTCGAGCAGATGACCGAGCCGGCGCCCCGCCACCATCGCCAGCATCGCGGATTCCACCTCGCTCTCTGCGACGTGGCGGGAGCGGATCGCGTCCCATTCGGCGGCATGTTCGGCGAAATAGCGCGCGGCGGCGGCCGCGCGGTCGTTGCGGATGGCGGCAAGGCGTCGGGCATCATAAGCGATCACCCGGCCCTCGCGCGCCGAGAAGGGCCATTTCTCGACCTGATCGATCATCGTCCGGATCGGCCCGTCCTGCACGATGCGCAGGAACACCCAGCTTCCCTCGCGCCGCCGCTCGACGATGCCGGCCTCGGCCAGGATGCGGACGTGCCGCGACACGCGCGGCTGGCTCTGATCGAGGACGATCGCCAGCTCCCCGATCGCCAGTTCCATCTCGCGCAGCAACGCCACGACTCGTAACCGGGTCGGGTCGGCAAGGGCACGGAAAATGTCGAGCAGCTCGGCCATGGGAAGGCGATATAAAGAATTCTTTATATCCAGTCAACCGGCCGAAAGCGCCCTGTTTCCGGGGCTTGCAGCGGCGGTATCGGGCTCGACTCGTCGATTTGAGCGCCGCCGCAACCAAAAAGTCCGTTGCACCGTTTTGGCCGAAATTGTAGCTCTGTCGGCGATTGGCAATGTGCCGGATCGAATTGTTCGCATCCGAATGCCGGTCAATCAGTTCAATCGAGAGGGGTATTCCCAAATGAAGAAGTCGATCACTCTGTCGCTCGTCCTTGCCACCTCGCTGGGCCTCGCTGCCTGCGGTGAAAAGGCTGCCGACGAAGCAGCTCCGGCCGCCGAAGACACCGCGACCGTCGAGGGCGCGGCGGACGGCGCGATGGAAGCGGCCGAAGGCGCCGCCGATGCGACCGCCGCTGCGGCCGACGCGACCGCGAACGCTGCCGGCGACGCCGCCGCTGCCGCGAACACGGCTGCCGACAAGGCCAGCGAAGCTGCCGACGCCGCCAAGGAAGCGACCGACGCTGCCAAGGGCGCGATGGAAGAAGCCAAGAAGTAATCGCTTCCTGGCATTCGACCAGTTGAAAAAGGGGTCGTTGGCACGCGCCGGCGGCCCCTTTTCACATGGTTGCCCCGGACCAGCGGACCGGCATCGCTCGCCGGTTGCCAAGGGCTTCATCCACCGCTAATTCTTCGCGCAGTGGTCGCGGGCCGGCCACCGCCCATTCGAAAGGAATTTCTATGCGCAAGATCATTATCGCCTCGATGGCCGCAGCGGCGTTCAGCCTCGCCGCCTGTTCGGAAAAGGCGCAGGACGAAACCGCCGAAGCGGGCGCCGCCGTCGCTGACGATGCCGCGGCCGCGGGCGATGCCGTCGCCGAAGGTGCCGCCGACGCCGCCGACGCGACCGCCGATGCCGCCAAGGACGCCGGTGCGGCGGTCGAGGGCGCGGCCAAGGATGCCGGCAACGCCGTCGAAGGCACGGTGAACGCCGCCGGCGACGCCGCCAAGGCCGCGGGCGACAAGATCGCTGCGGAAACCAAGAAAGCCGAAGCCAACGACAAGAAGTAAGTCGCTGGCAGGCTTTCGCCTTGCTATGAAGGGGCTCCATCCGATGAGGGTGGGGCCCTTTTTCGTGGGAGAGGCCACATGACCCCTCGCATCGCGTCCATTGCGGCGCTCGTGCTGCTCCTCGCCGCGGGATGCAGCCGCACCGACAACGAGCCCGGCCCCGGCGGCGTCACCGTCAGCGAAGCAAAGGCGCTCGACGACGCAGCCGAGATGCTCGAAAGCCGCGACGGCGCGGCGGACGCGGATACGGACGCCGGACGGTAGCACCCGCCTCCCGCAACGCCCTTTCCACCGCGGCCGCCCCGTCCTATGCTGCCGCTGCTCCGCGACCGGCGCTGAAGATGGAGTCCCATCGGGAAGCGGGGTCCGGCCGATGGCCGGCAAGAGCCGCGCGCCTGGGTGATCCATTGCATGGCGAGGAGCATCCGCGTGACCGAAACCACCGCCCCCGAAAACACTCCCCAAACCACCATCGTCTTCCTTCTCTTTCCGGGCATCACCCAGCTCGACTTCACCGCGCCCGCGCAGGCGTTGAGCCGGATGCCCGGCGCGGTGCTGGCCGGTGCGGCGGCAAGCCGCGCGCCGATCGCCACCGACAGCGGCTTTTCGATCATCCCGACGCATGATTTCGCGGACTGTCCGCAGGCCGACATCCTGTGCGTGCCGGGCGGTCATGGCGTCGCCGCGGCGCTGGGCGATGCGGCGACGATCGCCTTCATCGAACGGCAGGCCGCCGGCGCCCAATGGGTGACGAGCGTGTGCACCGGCGCTTTCCTGCTCGGCCGCGCCGGCCTGTTGCAGGGGCGGCGCGCGACGACACACTGGGCCTATGCCCATCTGCTGCCGCTGGTCGGCGCGGAGGCGGTGAAGGCGCGCGTCGTCGAGGACGGCCGCGTCGTCACCAGCGGCGGCGTGACCTCGGGCCTCGATTTCGCGCTGACGCTGATCGGTCGCCTGCGCGGTCCCGCGGTCGCGCAGGCGATCCAGCTGGCGATCGAATACGACCCGGCGCCGCCCTTCGCCGGCGGCCACCCCGACCGTGCGCCGCAGACGGTGACGGCGGGGCTGAAGGCGCGCGTCTACGACGCGGCCGCCGCCCACATGGAAGCGGCGCTGCGGGCATGAAAAAGGGGCCGGAGGATCGCTCCCCCGGCCCCGATTTTCCAGCATATGCCGGCTGGGATGCGGGACTTAGAAGTCCATGCCGCCCATGCCGCCCATGCCGCCGCCGCCCATCGGCATCGCCGGCTTGTCTTCGGGCAGTTCGCTGACCGCCGCTTCGGTGGTGATCAGCAGGCCGGCAACCGACGCCGCATCCTGAAGCGCGGTACGCACGACCTTGGTCGGGTCGATGACGCCGGCGGCCTTCAGATTCTCATAGGTGTCGGTCGCGGCGTTGAAGCCCTGATCGACATTGTCTTCGCGCAGCAGGTTGCCCGCGACGACCGCGCCGTCGTGGCCAGCATTGGCTGCGATCTGGCGCAGCGGCGCTTCGATCGCCTTGCGGACGATGTCGATGCCGCGCGTCTGGTCGTCGTTGACGCCCTTCAGCCCGTCGAGCACCTTGGTCGCATAGAGCAGCGCGGTGCCACCGCCCGAGACGATGCCTTCCTCGACCGCGGCGCGGGTCGCGTGCAGCGCGTCGTCGACGCGGTCCTTGCGCTCCTTCACCTCGACCTCGGTCGCGCCGCCGACCTTGATCACCGCAACGCCGCCGGCGAGCTTCGCCAGACGTTCCTGCAGCTTTTCACGGTCATAGTCGCTGGTCGTGGTCTCGATCTGGGCGCGAATCTGCTCGACGCGAGCCTTGATCGCGTCGGCTTCGCCGGCACCGTCGACGATGGTCGTGTTGTCCTTGTCGATGGTGACGCGCTTCGCCTGGCCCAGCATGTTCAGCGTGACCGATTCGAGCTTGATGCCCAGGTCTTCGCTGATCATCTCGCCCTGCGTCAGGATCGCGATGTCCTGCAGCATCGCCTTGCGGCGATCGCCGAAGCCCGGCGCCTTGACCGCCGCGACCTTCAGGCCGCCGCGCAGACGGTTGACGACGAGGGTCGCCAGCGCTTCGCCTTCGATGTCCTCGGCGATGATCAGCAGCGGACGGCCCGACTGCACGACCGCTTCGAGGATCGGAAGCATCGACTGGAGGTTCGACAGCTTCTTTTCGAAGATCAGGATGTACGGATCGGCGAGTTCGACCGTCATCTTTTCGGGGTTGGTGATGAAATAGGGGCTCAGATAGCCGCGGTCGAACTGCATGCCCTCGACGACGTCGAGTTCGAATTCGAGGCCCTTGGCTTCCTCGACGGTGATGACGCCTTCCTTGCCGACCTTCTCCATCGCCTCGGCGATCTTCTCGCCGACTTCGGTGTCACCGTTGGCCGAGATGATGCCGACCTGCGCGATCTCCGACGAGCCCGACACCGGCGTCGAGCGGGCGGCGAGATCCTCGACCACCTTGCCGACGGCGAGGTCGATGCCGCGCTTGAGGTCCATCGGGTTCATGCCCGCGGCGACCGACTTCATGCCTTCGCGGACGATCGCCTGCGCCAGCACGGTCGCGGTGGTGGTGCCGTCACCGGCCTTGTCGTTCGCCTTGCTGGCGACCTCGCGCAGCATCTGCGCGCCCATGTTCTCGAACTTGTCCTTGAGCTCGATTTCCTTGGCGACGCTGACGCCGTCCTTGGTGATGCGGGGAGCGCCGAAGCTCTTGTCGATCACGACATGCCGGCCCTTGGGGCCCAGCGTGACCTTGACGGCGTCGGCGAGGATGTCGACGCCCTTGAGGATGCGCTCGCGCGCGTCGCGCGAAAATTTAACGTCCTTGGCAGCCATTGGCTCGTTCCTTTCAAAGGCGCAGGAAACTGCGCAACTTCACTTTCAATTCGATGGACGGACTCAGGCGAGAATGCCGAGGATGTCCGATTCCTTCATGATCAGCAGCTCTTCGCCGTCGACCTTGATCTCGGTGCCCGACCACTTGCCGAACAGGATGCGGTCGCCGGCCTTGACGTCGAGCGCGATGCGGTCGCCGTCCTCGTCGCGGGCGCCCTCGCCGACGGCGACGATCTCGCCTTCCTGCGGCTTTTCCTTGGCGGTGTCGGGGATGATGATGCCGCCGGCCGTCTTTTCCTCGGCTTCGATACGGCGGACGAGCACGCGATCGTGCAACGGACGAAATTTCATGGATTTCCCTCCAGAAATGCGGATGACTGTCGTTCTTAGCACTCACATTGGGAGAGTGCTAACAGGCGGGCATATGGGTGGAGGGTCGTGGGGCGTCAAGCGGGGCCAACGAAAATTTTACGGCTGCTCGGCTATGGCATCCAGATGGGGTGCGAAGTTCCTATCATCAAGGACGTTGAACCGCCTAGCCAACTGCAGTTGCTGGAGCGCGGAGCGCGTTTACGAAGCGATTTTCTCGATGCCTTTGCTCGCCTCGAAGAGGTTGTCTGCAAGAAGCTCGATCACGATGCAAAAGGAACGGCTGCTCAACCGCTAACCCAGAAGCTCAACGCCTTAGAGAGAGCCTCATTTCGCCATCCCATCAAAGCCAAACAACGGATCGCGGAAATTCGCGCTTTAGTAGAGTGTCGGAACGACATGGTGCATTCTATCTTGGCGGTTGCCGAACTGAGCAGCGATCCCAATAGCTATTTCGTGTTCCGCAATGTCTCGACGCTACCGGACTGCACGGGACGGCACCTACGGGCCATCACCGGTGAAGAGTTTAAGGCGCTGATCAGCCGCGTAAAGACCGCAGCAAAACAACTCAGCGATCAGCCAATGAAGGCAACAGCCCCAGCCGATCCCGCATCCGCCAGCGAATGAGCAACAGCGCGGCGACGACCACCAGTCCGACCGCGAGGCCGATCCAGATGCCGACACCCTGCAGCGGGGTCCAGAAGCCGAGGTAGATGGCGGTGCCGTAGCCCGCGATCCAATAGCCGCACACCGCGATCAGCATCGGGATGCGCGTGTCCTGCAATCCGCGCAGCACCCCCGCGGCGACCGTCTGCGCCCCGTCGAACAGCTGGAAGGCGGCGGCGATGACGAGAAACTGCATCGCAAAACCGACGAGCGCGGCATTCTTCGCATCGCCCACATCGACATAGAGCGACAGCACCGTCGCCGGATAGAGCCACATGCCGAGCGCGGTCAGCGCCATGAAGCCGATGCCGAGCCCGAGCGCGGCGCGGCCGGCGAGCGCGATGGCGCGGCGGTCGCGCGCGCCATAGGCGAGCCCGACGCGGATCGTCGCCGCCTGCGCGACGCCGAACGGAATCTGGAAAGCGAGCGCCGCGACCTGCAGCGCGATCGTATGCCCGGCCAACTGCGCCTCGCCGATCCGGCCCATCAGGAAGGCGGCGCCGGTGAACAGGCCCGCCTCGGCAAGGATGGTCAGGCCGATCGGGGTGCCGATGCGGACGATCTCGACGAAGCGGCTCCATTCGCTGCGCCACCAGTTGCCGAACAGATGATAGCGCCGCAGCCGCCGGTCGGTCTGGATCACCACGACATAGGCGATCAGCATCGCGGCGCTGGTCAGCACGCTCGACAGCGCCGAGCCGTGGAGGCCGAGCGCGGGCAGACCGAGGTGACCGAACACCAGCGTCCAGTTGCCGAGCGCGTTGACGAACAGCGCGAGGAAAGTGATCGCGGTCGCGATCGTCGGCCGCCCCAGCGCCGAAACGAAGATGCGCAGCACGCTCGCCGCGATCATCGGCGCCATCCCCCACATCAGAATCAGAAGGAAACCGGCGGCGCGATGGGTCAATTCGGGGTCCTGCCCGGTCGCGCGCATGATCGGCCCGCCCGCGGCGCAGATGCCCATGAAGACGAGCGAGACGAGCAGGCTGAGCCACAGCGCCATGCGCACGGTGCGCCGCACCTCGCGCACGCTGTGCCTGCGCCGGCCGAGTTCGGCGGCGATCAGCGGTGCCGCGGCGCCGACCAGCCCGGTACCCGTCCACAGCAGAAGGCCGAAGATCGCGACGCCGAGCGACGAGGCGGCGAGCGCCGTGTCGCCGAGCCTTGCGACGAAGATCACGTCGATCGCATGGACGAGCATCTGGAGCAGATTCGCGGCGGCCAGGGGCCAGGCGAGCGCCAGTGTTTCGCGGAATTCGACGCGGAATGTCCGCGGCGGTTCCGCGGTCAGGGGGTGGGCCTGATCGAGCATGGCCGGCCCGGATAAGCGCGGGGTTCCGGCGGTTCAATAGCGACGGGGCGAGGCGTGCGGTTTGACGAGCGGGGGTGATAAAAAGGCCACAGCCGTTCCCCTCACCCCGGATTTATTCCATCCACATTGTCGTCATCTCGACCGCGAAGGCGAGGAAGGTCAGCGTCAGCCCGGCCACGAACAACCGATAGGCATAGGCCAGATAGCGATATTTGCGCCGCGCGAGCACGACGCCATTCTGCCAGGTGTCGCGCAGCATCACCTCGTAGAGGTCCTCTTCGGTGCGCAGGCGCGCCTTGACCGCGGCGATGAATTCATCCTCCCCCATCCGGGCGAAATGGCCGAAGAAGAGGAGATTGCCGCGATCCTCGCCGTCGCTTGCGGCCGGCGGCGCCTTGCCGACGCGCGGCAGCACGGCGGAGATGGCGAGCAGCGCCGACAGGAAGGAAAAGGTCGCGAGAATCGCGAGCGGCGTCGTCAGCGCCCCCGCCCCGGCGCGCGCCTGTCCGATCGCGAGGGTGAAGACGACGAAGGTCGCGCCCATCAGGATCGACGCCTTCTGATCGGCCATCTGCGACAATTGCATCGTGATCTGCTGATTGGTGCGGACGAGATGGACCGCATTGGGCGGAAAGCCGGTCGCGGGCGGCGGCTCCACGCGTTCCGGCGCCTTTTTCGGCCGCTTCTCCGGTTCCTTGCTCATAGACCATCCCCGATCATCGAACCGCACCAGCGATGGCATGCCGGGCTTCGATCGGCAAGATGCTGCCCGATTGCCGCCGCAATCGCTTGCCAAGGAACCATGGTCGCGGCATGTCCGCGCGATATTTCCACTTTTGGGACGCACCGAAATGAGCACCGCGCTGCGCGAGACGATTCACGGCCTGATCGAGCCGTTCAACAAGAAGGGCGTCGAACTGACCGACGCCACGACCTTTGCCGGCGACCTCGAATGGGACAGCCTGACCGTCATGGATTTCGTTGCCGAGGTCGAGGACAGTTTCGACATCATCATCAGCATGAACATGCAGGCGGAAATCGAGAATGTCGGCCAGTTGATCGCCGCGGTGGAGAAACTGCAGGGCTGACCTCTCTCGTTCCGTTCGTGTCGAGCGAAGTCGAGACACCCATCAGGAAAGTGCGAAGCCGAGGGGCATCTCGACTTCGCTCGATGCGAACGGATTTTGGAAGCATCATATGACCGATCTTTTCTCGAAATTCGACCCGCTGATCGAGCAGCGCGCGGCGCTGCTGTCGACCGGCGTCACCGATCCGTTCAGTCTGGTGATGGAAAAGGTGCTCTCGCCCACCGTCGCGATCTGCAACGGGCGCGAGACGATCCTGCTCGGCACCTACAATTACATGGGCATGACCTTCGACGAGGACGTCATCGCCGCGGGCAAGGACGCGCTCGACAAATTCGGCAGCGGCACGACCGGCAGCCGTGTCCTCAACGGCACCTATCAGGGGCACCGGGAGGTCGAGGAGGCGCTGAAGGACTTCTACGCCATGGATCATGCCATGGTGTTCTCGACCGGCTATCAGGCGAACCTCGGCATCATCTCGACGATCGCCGGCAAGGGCGACTACATCATCCTCGACATCGACAGTCACGCCTCGATCTACGACGGCTGCAAGATGGGCGATGCGGAGATCGTCGCTTTTCGCCACAACGACATCGAAGCGCTGGAAAAGCGGCTGAAGCGCCTGCCGCCCGAGGCGGGCAAGCTCGTCGTGCTGGAGGGCGTCTATTCGATGCTCGGCGATGTCGCGCCGCTGAAGGAGATGATCCGCATCGCCAAGGAGAATGGCGCGATGGTGCTGGTCGACGAGGCGCATTCGATGGGCTTCATCGGCGAGCACGGCCGCGGCGTCGCCGAGGCGCAGGGGGTGATCGACGACGTCGATTTCATCATCGGCACCTTTTCGAAGAGCGTCGGCACCGTCGGCGGCTTCTGCGTGTCGAACCATCCGAAGTTCGAAATCCTGCGGCTCGTCTGCCGCCCCTATGTCTTCACCGCCTCGCTGCCGCCGAGCGTCGTCGCGACCGCCGCGACGAGCATCCGCAAGCTGATGCACGGATCGAACAAGCGCGCGCATCTGTGGGAAAATTCGAAGGCGCTGCACAAAGGGCTGCGCGATCTGGGCTTCACCCTCGGCACCGACGAGCCGCAGTCGGCGATCATCGCCGTCATCATGCCCGATCTCGAAAGGGGCGCGATGATGTGGGAAGCGCTGCTCGAGGAAGGGCTTTACGTCAACCTCGCGCGCCCGCCGGCAACCCCCGCGGGCATGACGCTGCTGCGCTGTTCGCTGTGCGCCGAGCATTCGGCCGACCAGGTCGGCGAGATCCTCGGTCGCTTCGAGCGCGCGGGCAAGCGCACCGGCATTATCGGCTGAAACGAGCCTGCGCGCCGACCAGCGGATTCCTTTTCGGGGCGAACCGAGCATCGCGCCGCGTCCCGGGCGCTTCGCCGCTTTGCCCGGCCGCCGAATGCCGGTAAACAGGCGCGGTGTTCGAGCGGGATGGCGACAGTGAAAGCGAAAGCCGCCGGGAGCGCGTGCGCTTCTGGCTGACGGTCGGCGTCGGCACGATTCTGGTCGGGGTCGTCGCGGCGCTCGTGCTGCTGCTGATGCGCGCCAACGACAATTACGATCGCTCGCTCGGCTATCAGGCGCACAGCCTGGAGATGATCCAGCAGACGCGCAGCCTCGACGCCGCGCTCGCCCGCGCCGAATCCGCTCTCGGCCGCTTCGCGGTCGGGCTGCAGAAAGAGGACGGGCGCATCTATCAGCAGCAATGGGGCCTCGCGCAGCAATATCTGGCGCTGCTCCGGCGCAACGTGCGCGACAATCCAAAGCAGGCCGAACTGGTGCAGCAGCTGACCGCCGAACTCGCCCAGCGCGGCACGCAGCTCGGCGATGCGGCGCTCAGCGCCAATTATCGCCAGACCGTCGCGGCGATCTCCAAATATAATGCGGCCGGGCACGACCCGGCGCTCGGCCGCATCGACAAGCTGCTCACCGAGCTGATCCGCAACGAGCGCGCACTGCTCAGCGAGCGCAACCGCATCGCCGCCTCCGACCGCGCGAGCCTGAACCAGGCGATCCTGCTTTTCTCGCTGCTCGGCGCGCTCGCGGCGGTGATCGCCATCGCGGCGAGCTTCTCGCTCGTGCGAGCGGAAAGCGAGCGGCGCATGGCGCGGCGCGAGCAATTCGCCGAGAGCGACCGCGCGATGCTGCTCGAAGCCGCGGTCGAGGAACGGACCGCCGAACTGGCCGAAGCGAACGAGGCGCTGCGCGGCGAGATGGTCGAGCGCGAAGCGGCCGAGGCGCAATTGCGGCAGGCGCAGAAGATGGAGGCCGTGGGGCAGCTCACCGGCGGCATCGCGCATGATTTCAACAATATGCTCGCGGTCGTCGTCGGCGGGCTCGAACTGGCCCAGCGCTGGCTGTCGGAGGCGCCCGACAAGGCGCAGCGCCACCTCGGCAACGCGCTCGACGGCGCCAACCGCGCCGCCGACCTGACGCGGCGGCTGCTCGCCTTTGCTCGGTCGGAGCCCGCCCGTCCCGAATTCACCCCAGTGGACGAATGCATCGCGAGCTTCGCCGAACTGATCGAACGCACGATCGGCGACCGGATCGCGCTGTCGCTCGACCTCGGCGCGGAAGGGCTCGCCTGCCGGCTCGACCGGCAGCAGTTCGAGAATGCGCTGCTCAATCTCGCGGTCAACGCGCGCGACGCCATGGGCGGTCACGGCACGCTCGTCATCCGCACGCTGCGCGACGAAAGGGCCGAAACCGCGGCGCTCGCGGTGCAGGTGATCGACAGCGGCTGCGGCATGGCGCCCGAGGTGATCGAACGCGTGTTCGACCCCTTCTACACCACCAAGCCCGCCGGGCAGGGCACCGGGCTGGGCATGACGCAGGTCTTCGCCTTCTGCCGCCAGTCGGGGGGCGAGGTGCAGATCGCCTCGACCGTCGGCGAGGGGACGAGCGTCGCGATGCTGCTGCCGGTCGCGCGGCCCGGTGAAACCGACGCGGCGGTGGCGGACGGCGGCAAGGCTCTTTCCGACGCACCGTCCCACGCGCTCGACATATTGGTGGTCGAGGACGACCGGCGCGTTCTGGCCGCGACGGTCGATGCGGTCGAGGAACTGGGCCACCGCGCGGTCGCCTGCAACGATCCGCTGAAGGCCGAGGCGCTGGTCGCGGCCAACGGCGGGTTCGACCTGATCCTGTCCGACGTGCTGATGCCCGAACTCACCGGGCCGGAAATGGTGGAACGGCTCAAGGCGCGCTGGCCCGACCTGTCGGTGCTGTTCGTCACCGGTTACGCCGGCGACGCAAGCGAGATCGCGAGCTTCGGCGACCACGACGTGCTGCGCAAGCCCTTCACCCTCGCCGCGCTCGACCAGGCGATCCGCCGCTGCCGCGACGTCCCCGCGCCCGAGCCGGGCGCGGCGACGCTCGCGCGCGCGACCTCGTCCTAGACTCTGATGACTTTAGATTGACCCACTT